>NZ_SJXH01000013.1 GCF_004336635.1 Acinetobacter sp. ANC 4862 | reverse complement strand
AAAGGAAAAAGGCTTCAGGAGTTGATACGCTGTGCAGGCCATTACATTGTGTGGCTTCCTAAATATAGCCCGGACTTAAATCCTATAGAAAAAATGTGGTCACGAGTAAAAATGATTCGCAATAAGTTTAGAGTTAAAGATATTGATAAATTGTTTAAAGATTACTGTAATGATTTATTTGGTATTTAGCTATAAATGAAATATTAATAATAAAACTCAAAAACATCATCATTGGTTATTATTTTTTACTAAAAGACTCAAGCAAGTTTGAGATTTATAGGTGACAGTAAGGTAGGGCTATTGCAATAAAAATAAGGAGAGAAAAGATGTCTGCTCGATTTTTACTGCCCATTTTACTTCCCATAGCGGGCTCTGCCATCTTATTGGCAGTAACAGGATGTGCGTCACCCTCGAAGTCCCAAATTACAGACAGCTATGGTCCCCAACCTCATCTGCCTGAACCCAAATCCAGTTTGTTCCCTACGGTGAATATTGCCCCGGCTAAAGGCTGGCCTGCAGGGACTATGCCAACAGCTGCTGCGGGTTTAAAAGTACAAGCATTTGCAAAAGAACTTCAGCATCCGCGTTGGTTGTATGTGTTGCCTAATGGGGATGTGCTGGTGGCTGAAACCGATGCCCCCCCTAAGCCAGATGACAGCAAGGGCATTAAAGGCAAAATCATGAAACTGGTGATGAAGCGTGCAGGATCATCACATCCAAGTGCCAATCGCATTAGCTTGCTCCGTGATAGCAATGGCGATGGGGTGGCTGACCAAAAAACCGTATTTTTACAAAATCTCAATTCTCCATTTGGCATGGCACTGGTCGGCAATACGCTGTATGTGGCCAATACCGACTCCCTCATGCGCTTTCCTTACCAAACTGGTGCTACTCAAATTACTTCAAGCGGCGCCAAAGTACTGGATTTACCAGGTGGCACTTTAAACCACCACTGGACCAAAAATGTGATTGCCAACCCTACGGGCACAAAACTCTATATTACGGTGGGTTCAAACAGTAACGTGGCTGAAAATGGATTAGATCAAGAAGCGGGTCGCGCACTGATTATGGAATTTGATATTGCAAGTAGCAAAGCACGCCAATTTGCGACCGGCCTCCGTAACCCAAATGGGATGGACTGGCAGCCGCAGAGTGGCACGCTATGGACGGTGGTGAATGAGCGCGATGAAATTGGCAATGACTTGGTGCCTGATTACTTGACCTCAGTCAAAGACGGGGTTTTTTATGGCTGGCCCTATAGTTATTATGGTCAACATGTAGACACCCGGGTGAAACCGCAAAACCCTGAGCTGGTCGCTCGCGCGATTCCACCTGATTATGCATTGGGTAACCATACGGCATCATTAGGTTTGACATTTTATACTGCCGAACTAATGCTACAATACCGCGGTGGTGCATTGATTGGTCAGCATGGCTCATGGAATCGTAAACCCCATAGCGGTTACAAAGTTATTTTTGTGCCGTTTAAAAATGGACAACCTTCTGGTCAACCACAAGATGTATTGACTGGCTTTTTAAGTGATCAAGGTGATGCGTTTGGGCGGCCTGTGGGTGTAGCAGTTGATTCCTCAGGTGCTATTTTGGTCGCTGATGATGTAGGGAATATGATTTGGCGCGTATCACCAGTTGCTGCAGCAACTGATAACCGTCTAATGAATAAGGCAATAAACACGGCTTCAGCCAACTAGCCGTCAGTGAGTTCACAACCTATTGAAGGAAAAGCGGCTCATAATCAGCAGTTAAATAGTAAATAATTGATTTTTAGAAGCTCAATATTTGATCTAAGCTTAAAGCAGTATCTTGCTGCTTGAATTGGGTTAGATTAGGTTGAGCCATGATGAAACAAAAATAGTGCGTCAGGCATTCACTCGGTATTTTAGAGGTTTATCCAAGTTTTATTTGCATTTAAAACAGATAATAAAAAACCCCAACATCCTGTTGGGGTTTTTCGTATTGGTTCACTTGGTATAACTCCTGTCGTACCTGCCCATCCTTGTGCGATCTTTCTTATTCTTGTTATTTGGAACATCCTGTTCTCTATGTCCCCATCATAGGAAATTGCAGTCAGGTCGTATAGGCGCAAAGAGCCGGAATTGTTGTGAGCATATGCGTACAAAGCTGGCTAAAAACTATCCCAGTTTTATTCGCAAAAATTGAATATAGTTTTTGTGCTGAGAGCATCGGGAACATTAAAAAAGTGATCATTTTTTTTTGGTAAAAGACTTTATTTTAAATTTAAAAAAAACGACTTGTTTGCAAGCCGGGATTCTGCTGATATTTTGTATTTTAGTTTAACTTGCTGATATTGCATTATTATTTCAATTGTATTTCGTATAAATGACATTCTATTAAATGGGTGGAAGGATTAGGAAATTTTTAGAGAATTTCACTCTTTAAAAATAGGTAGCATAGAGAGCGGATAATTCATGAAATACAAGGCCAGATATCCCAAAAATACAAGCCAGATCAAGATAATGATTCCTGCTGCCCAACGGTTTACCGGTCTCTCGACGAGTGTAGCAGCGAGAACTCTACAATCATCTATAATGTTTTGTGGAGTAAGTTTAATAACCAGCAAAAGACCTAAAGGGACAAAAATAATATCGTCTAAATATCCAAGGATGGGAATAAAATCTGGAATTAAATCAATGGGTGATAAGGCATACGCAGCAATAATTAGAGCTAAGAGCTTTATAAAATTGGGTGTTCGCTTATCTTTTGCAATAAGCCAAACAACCAAGATATCTTTCTTGAGTGATTTAGCCCATTGTTTGATTCTTTGATACATCGTGGATATTAAAAAAGTCATCGAGATTTAATTATCATTGGGTTTTCTTAAATTAATATAAATTTTTACTCTCCTATTCAGAATTTCTCAAATTAATAGAATATGAGTTATGATAAATACTATTATTATTTATTTAAAATCAATGCTTTAGATTTTATTAAAAAGCCCAGTCTTACTGATCGGGCTTTTTTAATGATTTATCATATTTCGCACGGACTATCTGCTTATTGTTCCGTGTCTGGGATTAAGCAAATGAAAAAGGTGCTTATTTTCCTAAAATCATTTCCAGTACAAACTTGGAACCAATAAAACCAATCGCCAGCAGCATAAAACCAATCAAGGTAAAGCGAATGGCTTTTTGACCACGCCAGCCAAGTTTGTAATGACCAATCAGCAGCGAGCCATAAACAAACCAGGAAATAATACTAAAGGCAGTTTTATGCGCTAAGTGCTGGGCGAAGAAGTCCTCAATGGTGAAGAAACCAAAACCGAGCGCCAAAGTCAGTAGCATAAAACCAGTAATGATTAAATCAAACAGCAAAGATTCCATGGCTTGGAATGATGGGAGTAGGTTGACCCAAATTCTTTTTTGCTTGTTTTTTAATTCACGATTTTGGAACCACAGAATCACCGCTTGTATGGTGGCCATCAGTAGAACCGCATAGGCCGATAAAGACAAAATAATATGAATGTCCAAGCCTAAAGAGTGTGCTTCAATCACCTGATTTGATTTACTTAAGGCAAAACCTAAAATCAGGCCGATCGCAGCAACAGGAACACCCAGTAAATTGAGCGCCAAAATGGGGCGGTAAGTACTAAAGATTAAACTCAACAATAACATCAGACCCGATGTAAATGACAGTAACAGAAATACGTCATAATTTACACCTAAGGGTGTCACCATATCGTTATATAAAACAACAGTATGTAGCAATACCCCTAAACCGAGTACAAGCCCTATAAACCAATGGTTCGGATCACGCTTTGACATTAAGTGAATAAACAAATACCAGAAAGATGTGGTATAAGAAATTAATGCTAAGATCGTGTAAACCAAGGGGAGACTGATCATGTCAAACCTTTTTCAGGATGTTGAATATTCATTTATATAAATTCTACGTGAACTACAGTATCCTATAGCATCTTATGCATAAATTTTCTATTTTAAGAAAGATTTTTTTGCAACTGGCAATTTTAAGCGGATTTTGCAATGTTTGATACCTTAACAGAACGACTCACGCAGAGTTTAAGAAATGTTACTGGCTCAGGGCAGCTAACCGAAGACAATATTAAAGATACGTTACGTGAAGTACGTATGGCACTTCTTGAAGCCGATGTTGCGTTACCTGTAACTCGTGAATTCATCGCGAAAGTTAAGGAAGAGGCATTGGGCCAAGAAGTGATGACTCAGTTATCACCGGGCCAAGCATTCGTAAAAATCGTCCATGACGAACTGACAAAAATGATGGGCGAGGCCAATGAAAGCCTCGACCTCGCAGCAAAACCACCCGTGGTGATACTGCTTGCAGGTTTGCAAGGTGCGGGTAAAACCACCACTGCTGCAAAACTTGCACGTTTCTTACAAGAACGCCAAAAGAAAAAAGTAGCCATGGTTTCTGCTGACGTTTACCGTCCAGCAGCAATCAAACAGCTACAAACGGTTGCAGGCGAAGTAGGCGCAATTTTCTTTGAATCGAGCGCTGACGAAAACCCAATTACCATTGCCAATCGTGCCATTGAGCAAGCAAAAATCCAGTTTGCTGATGTCCTGATTGTCGATACCGCAGGTCGTTTACATGTCGATGACGACATGATGGACGAAATTAAAGCGCTTCACGCAGCCATTAAGCCAACTGAAACCCTATTTGTGGTTGATGCCATGACCGGTCAGGATGCGGCGAATACTGCAAAAGCCTTTAATGATGCATTGCCTTTAACCGGTGTGATCCTGACCAAAACGGATGGCGATGCACGCGGTGGTGCGGCACTTTCGGTTCGCGCCATTACGGGTAAACCAATCAAATTCCTGGGTATGGGTGAAAAACTCGATGCCCTAGAGCCATTCCATCCTGAGCGTATTGCACAACGTATCTTGGGTATGGGTGACGTGCTTTCTTTGGTCGAAGAAGTTGAACGCAAGATCGACAAAGAAAAAGCCGAAAAAATGGCGAAAAAATTGCAAAAAGGCGGTAGCTTCAACTTTGAAGATATGCTGATGCAATTTGAGCAAATGAATAAAATGGGCGGCATGATGGGCTTCTTGGACAAGTTGCCTGGCATGAGCAATTCAGGGATTCAAGATGCGATTGCGCAAGCGAACCCTGAAAAGCAAGTGAAAAAAATGGAAGCGATTATCCAGTCGATGACCATTAAAGAACGCCGTAATCCAGACCTGATGAACCCGAGCCGTAAAAAACGTATTGCAGCGGGTTGTGGTATGGAAGTTGTTGAAGTCAATAAACTGATTAAACAACATGCGCAAATGGCGAAAATGATGAAGAAATTTGCCAATCCGTCAGGCATGGCAAAAATGATGAAATCATTGAGTGGTATGCAAAATAAATTCGGCGGTGGTGGCGGTATGGGACCATTGTTCGGTGGAAACGACAAGAAGTAAGATTATATTTTTTCGTAAAAAAAGGCGCTCTATGCGCCTTTTTTGTTTTTATCAGATCATTTAGGAATTTTAAAACTTAGAAATAATTTTTTGTGAAGTTGTAGGTTAAATAAAATTAAAATGAGAAATACAAAACAACTCTACCTATTGTTATGAAATGAGATAAAAATGAAACCATAATAAAATTGTCCATAACAAGAAGAAAAGATATGTCAGCATTACAAAATCAAAAGAAAGTTTATATCGTGCATGGTGATCAGGAATCACAGAATGATCACTGGTTTCCATGGCTCAGCCAACAGGTTCAACATTCAGGTCATCTTGCAAGACGTCTGATACTACCCGATGCAAACGCGCCTAATTTTCAAATATGGCAACAATCGTTGCAGATGCAAATGCCAAAATTAGATCCAGAAAGTATTATTGTTGCGCATAGTCTGGGCTGTCTTGCGAGCTTGCATTTTTTAACTCAGGCACTCAGCCAGACTCAAATTAAAGGGCTGATTTTGGTTGCCGGTTTTAAAGATAAATTAACTGCATTGCCCGAATTGGACGGTTTTATTCGGCAGGCAAAATTAGACATGGCCATTTTGCAAAAATAGATTGCGACCCGGTTTTTACTGTTTTCCTGCAATGATCCTTATGTGTCTCCACCTAAAGCTGTCCTGTTAGGGCACTTTATTAATGCCCAAATGCAAGAGGTGAAGCATGCGGGGCATTTTATGCGAAGCGATGGTTTTGAAGAATTTAAACAAGTTTGGGATATTCTGAAACCTTTGCTATAGCTAAATTTCAAATAAATTGGCACAGTAATCTTTAAACAATAGATCAATATCTTTAACCCTGTCAGTGACATTTTATTGATTCAGAAGGATGTATGGAACTGCCAGAGGTCTGGCAGACAATTCAACCTTATCTCATTTCAGCATAATACTGAATATAGCGCTGTAGACCTTTCAACAATAAATCGGTTTCTATAATCGGATGGTATTGTTGTAAAAAATTGGCGAATAAAGGCGCGTCACCGCCTGTTAAAATCAGTTGTCGAGGTGATTGCTCTAGCACCTTTTCAATGCTACTCACCAGCCCTAATAAAATGCCATGATGTACCGCATCTATGGTATTGCGTCCCGGTGTCAATGCATCAAAGGCTGCATCAGGAATCTTAATGCCCTTGGTGTTTTGAATCAGGGAATCTCGCTGTAAATACAGGTTCGGTAAAATATAACCGCCCAAATGCTGTAAGCCATCCACAAGATCAATGGTCAAAGCCGTCCCGCAGCTAATCACACAATAATTTTGCTCTGGATCACGTGCGACAGCCAAAACCTGTAACCAGCGATCAATACCGAGTTGGCTGGTATTATCATAACCACAACTTAAACCGGCATATTCAGCCTGCACTTGAGCAAACACCACTCGAATACCAAGACTTTTTAAGATGTATTGAATACGGTCGTTGTTTTTCTTGTCTTGTACCGAAGAGACACCCACATTATTCAGGTTCAAACTTTTAAAGTGCTGAATCAGACCTAAAAGTAGATCGGCAGGCGACTGTAGATGCATTTCTGCAGTATGTTCGATGACTTGATTATTATCGGTAATCCAATATTTTAGACGGGTATTCCCAATATCTAACCATAAATTCTTCATTGCATTTCTCTAAAGAGAGGTTTCTAAGCGGCGTAAGCGCCCTTGATAAAATTGTTTTAAGCCTTCGCTGGTTTCAATGTTGACCGCACCATCATCCTGAATCCCTAAAAAGGTACCTGAACATAGCCCCGAATGATGCTCAAATTCAACCGCCTGATTTTTGAAAGCCGCATAGTGATTGAAACGGGCAGCAAGGTTATAACAATGATGATCAAACCATTCACTGGCCTGTTGAATCGCCATATATAACTCTGCAACAAGCTGAATACGAGAAATATGGGTCAAGCCCAATTCACTGAGTGAAGTTGCATGTTGGTCAATATTTTCTTTGGGAATGGGTTCAAGATTGATCCCTACACCGACAATCACCTGATGCGGGGAAAGCGGTTCAACCAGAATTCCGCCCCATTTGCCCTGGGTGCTATAAAGATCATTCGGCCATTTCACTTGTAAATCCAAGTTCTTCAGACTCGGCATTTGTAAAATATTTAATGCAATTTCAAGGGCAAGCCGACCATCAATGGGTGTTCGCGTATTCAGCAATGTGCTTAAATAGATGTTCCCTTCAGGGGAGACCCATTGTCGTTGACGTTGTCCACGACCTTGAGTTTGTCTGGTACTACAGACTAAAACGTTCTGAACGCCTTTGAGTGCAATTTCCCGTACATCATCATTGGTTGAAGTCGTGACTGGTTTCAGTATTAAAACTTCAGGGAGCTGATGAGCTTCGTCGAGGATTTTTTGCAGTTGTCGAGTCTCTAAATCCATTTAAATCTAAGCAACAGTGGAATGTGAATAATGGAGTTAATCATATATTTATTGATTGGTGCAATGGCTGGTTTTGCCGCTGGACTGTTTGGTGTCGGTGGCGGCCTGATTATTGTGCCAATTTTATATATTGTGTTCACGCAGCTGCAGTATGATCCTTCAGTCATTATGCATTTGGCCGTCGGTACCTCATTGGCGACCATTATTGTGACCTCAATAAGCTCTGTCTCAGCGCATCATAAACGCGGTGCGGTAATGTGGAATGTATTCCGTAATTTAGCTCCAGGTCTGGCTTTAGGCTCATTTTTAGGTGCTGGTATTGCTGACTATATGTCGGGTCAAGGCTTACAGTTACTGATTGGATTCTTTGCGGTCTGGGTCGCATATGGCATGTTTAACGGTGCAAGTAAACCCGTTGATCCGTCGCATCATTTACCGTCTAAAGGCATGCAACTGCTTGCAGGTGGAGGCATCGGGATTGCATCGGCTATTTTCGGCATCGGTGGGGGCAGTCTTACCGTCCCGTATTTAATCCGTCATGGTGTGGTGATCCAAAAAGCGGTAGCAACCTCTGCAGCAGGTGGCTTACCCATTGCGATTGCCGGGGCACTAGGTTTTATGTGGTTTGGCTCGAATACCTCGGTTGAAGTACCGCATAGTATTGGTTATGTGCATATTTATGCCTTTATCGGCATTAGTGTAATGAGCTTCATTACTGCAAAACTTGGGGCAAAAGTGGCGCATAAGTTGTCTCCAGCGATGCTGAAAAGATGTTTTGCCTGCCTTTTAACTACGGTAGGTATATATTTTATCTATCAGGGTTTTTCGACTTATTTCTAATTTTTTAAAATAAGTGATCAAAACAGATTTTAAAGGTGCGCTACGGTTAAACTGTTCGCATCTTTTTATATTTAAATATAAAAATAAAATGATTATTGATGTAATGTAAGGTTAATCAATAGATAAGATTGAATGTTTAATCCAGTTGAGCCATGTTAAAAAAATTAAATTGGCCTTAAAGACTTAATAATTGTCTGACAATGTCATTTTTTAAATTGATTAAACGCAGTAAAAATAACAGGGTCAATCTAGACGTGTGAAAATTTTTCGATTGCATCTTATAAAAACAAGATAGGACGAGTATGCAACAACAGGAAAAAGACAGTTTGTCCGAACAAATTGCGAAGCATATTAGTGAGCAAATTATTCGTGGTGAATTGGTTGAAGGTGAACGCATTCAAGAGTTGCGGATTTCGGCTGAACTCGATGTCAGTCGTGGCTCCGTGCGTGAAGCATTATTGCTGTTGGAACGCACGCAACTGATTGAAATTTACCCGCGCCGTGGTGCAGTTGTGTCAGAAATGTCTGCGCAACAAGTTCGTGCTTTATTTGATATGAGCGCGTTGCTATTGGGACAAATTGTGCATCGGGTGGCGGAAACCTGGCGCAGCCATGAAGCTGAAAGAATTCAGGCATTATTGCAGCAATTGCATGAAGAGACACGTCAGGGACATACTGAAAAATTCTATGATTTAATCTTTCAAGGTATGGCGCGTCAGCACGAAATGGTAAGCAATCCTTATTTGATGAAGTTCTATCGAGAGCTGTTACCCTCAATGCGCCGCAGCTATTTTTTAACCTTAAATATCTCTCGTCGCGAGCTAGAGGAATCATTTGAACTGTTTAAATTGGTGACTGATGCAGTTTTGATCCGAAAATCACAACAAGCTACTTTATTTATGGATGATTTTTGTCGACACTTGCGCAACCTTGTGTTGGAATCTCTAACACGGATGAAACAAATCGAACTTGCATGGGCAAGACGTTCACGACGTTGATCAGGACATTATGCGTTTAAGCAGCTTAAAACTTTCCGGCTTTAAATCTTTTGCCGATAGTACGACTTTACATTTCAAGGCGAATCGTACCGCTGTTGTTGGGCCAAATGGTTGTGGTAAATCTAATGTGATTGATGCCATCCGTTGGGTGATGGGGGAATCAAGTGCACGCCAACTGCGTGGTGGCAGCATGCAAGATGTCATTTTTACCGGTACGGCTAAACGTAAACCTGTAGGCGTAGCCAGTGTTGAACTGCGTTTTGACAATACCTATGGCAAGCTCGGTGGTGCATACAATGCCTATAATGAATTGGCGGTGCGTCGTCAGGTCAACCGTGATGGCAAGTCTGAATATTTCTTAAATGGTACCAAGTGCCGTCGTCGTGATATCACCGATATTTTCTTGGGCACTGGTCTTGGGCCACGTTCATACGCGATTATTGAACAGGGCATGATTAACCGTCTGGTCGATGCCAAACCTGAAGAAATGCGGGTGTATATTGAAGAAGCTGCGGGTGTTTCGCGTTATCAGGCACGTCGTCGTGAAACCTTGTTGCATCTCGATCACACCACACAAAATTTATCGCGGCTTGAAGATATTGCTTCAGAGCTGAAGTCACAGCTGAAAACCCTGAAACGTCAGTCTGAAAGCGCGATTCAATATAAAGAACTGGAAACCCAGATTCGCACCATCAAAGTTGAAGTGTTGTCTTTTCAATGTGAACAAAGTAGCCGCTTGCAGCAAGAATATACCCTGCAAATGAATGAGTTGGGCGATACTTTTAAGCTGGTTCGTTCGGAATTAAGCACTCTGGAACATGATTTAACGGCGACCAGTGAACTGTTCCAGCGCCTGATTCAGCAGTCCACACCACTGCAAAATGAGTGGCAACAGGCTGAGAAAAAACTGTCTGAATTGAAAATGACCCTGGAACAGAAACAGTCTTTGTTCCAGAAAAATAGTTCGACTTTAACTCAGCTCGAACAACAAAAGCTACAAACCAAAGAACGACTACAATTAATTGAATTGCAAATCGAAACTTTGCAATCGCAACATGAACAGCAGGCAGAGCAATTACAACAGCAAGAAAGTCAGAACCAAGACCAGAGCCAAAGTTTTGCTGATTTAAAGGCACAGCAGCAGCAAGTGCAGCAACAGTTTGAACTGGTCAAAACCCAAGTTGAGAAGCAGCAACAGCAAAAAATGCAGATGCTGGCGCAAAGTGAGCAGTTGGCGAAAAATATTGCCCGGATCGAACAGCAAAAGCAGACTCTGCAACAGCAAACAGCACAGCTTCAACACCAAGATCAGCAAGATGATATTGCACAGCTTGAAAGTGAAAAATCTCAGCTTGGTCAGCAGATTGAGCAATTAGAACAAGCGACTCAAACCCAGAAACAAACATTAGAGTCAGTGCAAGCGCAGTATGCACAGCAGAAAAATGATGTTTCAAGTTTGAAATCTGCGATTCAGGTGTTGCAATCAGAACAGAAAAATCTCAATCAGTTGCTGATTAAGAATAGTCCGAAAGTTCAGAATAATGCTGTGCAGTTGATGCAAGTATTGAAGCTGAAAGATCAGGCCAAAGCACATGCCAATCTGATTGAAAAGTTTTTGGCAAAATGGCTTTCTGCACAGGTATTAGATGCGGATGCTGATTTCGCTGAAAGTATTGCCCGTCAGTTGAAAAGCAATAGTTCGCAAGATCACATTCAATTGGCTGGGTTGCCTTGTTTGGCTGACTGGATTGAGTCGCCACAACATTCCATTTGGCAGCAGGTTGCGGTTGCGGACAGTCTCAAACAGGCCTTGTCTTTACAATCACAATTAAGCACCGGTCAGTCCATCTTAAGTCTGGATGGCTATCATGTGGGTGCGGATTGGGTGATTGGTTTATTTTATGATGAGGCAAGCCAAGCCGGGCAAGGGGCACTCAGCCATCGTATCCGTTTAGATGAAATTGAAACGGCACTTGCACAGCAGTTGCCGCAGCTTGAAGCTGCGGAACAACAATTGCCGGAAATCTTCCAACAGATTCAAACGCTGCAAAAAAACATTCAAGATCAGCAAGACCAGTTAAAGCAACAGCAAAAGGCCTTGCAACAGCTTGATGTCAATATTGCGAAAGTACAAAGTACGGCTCAGGCATTTTCAGTACAGAAACAACAATTGCAAAATCAGTTACAGCAACTCGATGCGCAGCTTGAAGAAGATGCCATGCAAAAAGATGATCTGGAAATTGATTTGCATGCCTTGAATTTAAAACTTGAGCAGGCTTTACCGAATTATAAGACTCTGCAATTTCAGGTTGAAGAACTCACCGAACAGCTGGAAAATAACCAGCACACGTGGCAGCAAGCGCAACAGGAATTGGAGCTGCTACGTCGTCAGGCTACACAAACTGGGCAACAAGTTGAATTGCTGGAAAAAGATGCTTCCTTCTCAAAAGCACAATATCAGCAGATTATTGCGCAAATGGAACAGGCGAAAAAATTTGTCGATCCGGTCCAGCTAGAACTGCCAGCACTTGAATCACAATTTAATCAACAATCACAAGTCACAGAGAAGTTGCAAAAGACCTGGAATGAATGGCAAGTTGAACTGAATAATATTCAAGAAAAACAGCAACAGTTGACCGAACAACGTCATCAGCATCAACAGCAGGACGAGAAATTACGCGGTCAACTGGAAGAAAAGCGTCTGGCCTGGCAAGTGGCCAAATCGGATTTTCAACATTATTCAGAACAACTGAATGCATTGAATAGTGAAGTCATTAGCGGTTTAAATATTGACCTGGTTTCACATCAACAACAACTGGAAAAAGCCCAACAACGCTTTGAAAAATTGGGTGCAGTTAATTTGGCTGCTTCTGAAGAATACGAAGAAGTATCCAAGCGCTTTGAAGAGCTGAGCCATCAAATTGAAGACTTGGAAAAAACGGTTGATCAATTACAAGGGGCCATGAAAAGTATTGATCAGGAAACCCGCAAGTTGTTTATGACCACCTTTGATCAGGTCAATCTCGAGCTACAGGATTTGTTCCCTAAAGTATTTAATGGTGGAGAAGCGAGTTTAAGTCTTGAAGATGACTGGCAATCGGGTGTAAAACTAATGGCTCGACCACCGGGTAAACGTAATAGCTCTTTGGCACTCTTGTCTGGTGGTGAAAAAGCGTTAACAGCATTGGCATTGGTGTTTGCAATCTTCCGTTTAAATCCGGCACCGTTCTGTGTTCTGGATGAGGTAGATGCCCCTTTGGATGATGCAAACGTGGGACGGTTTTGTAATTTGGTAAAAGAACTTTCTGAACAAGTTCAATTCATTTACATTACCCATAATAAAGTTGCAATGACGATGGCAACCGATTTGTTAGGTGTTACCATGCCAGAACCTGGTACATCAAAATTAGTCACTGTCGATTTGGAACAGGCAAAAGAATACGGTTTAGTCGCGGAGTCATAGTATGGAAATCACCACCGTCGTTGGTATTATTATCGCCGTTATCATTATGTTATTCGGTTTAAGAATACTTTTTAAAAAACCTGCTAATGCAGCACCTTCATTAGATTCAGAACTTCATGTAGACACAGATAGCCAGCAACCCGTGATTCCTCGCCATGTCCGTGATCAATTACAAAGTGCCAATGAGCCATCAAGTATAGAACGTGTTGAACCCAAGTTAGCGGAATCGGCTGTTGAGCTGGCTCAAGATGCAAAAAAAGCAGAAACAAAATCTGAAAATGCTGAAGTTAAAGCGCCAGTAGTCGCTGCAGCAGAAACAACCAATCAAGTTGAATCAAAAACAGATGCTGTAAAAGAGCAAACGATTCAAGCTGAACAAACGGTAACAAAAGATTCAGCAGAACATAGCGTAAATGCGAATATCGAAAAAGCTGAAATTTCAGAGTTTGAAGATGAAAGCAGTATTTTGGATGAACATTTGCATGAACAGCAACGCGTTGATGAAGAAAGTGCCTTATCAACTGCGGTTGAGTTTATTGCGTTAAATGTTTACCCGGAACGCCGCGTACTTTCAGGTGAAAAAACTTTAAAAGTATTGCTTAAGTATGGTCTACGTTTTGGTGAAATGGCGTGTTTCCATCGCTACAATCAAGACGACAGCAAATTACTGTTTTCAGTCTTGCAAATTACCGATGAAGGTGCAGCCGGTTTTGACCTTGAAACCTTGTCCACTGAACAAGTGAAAGGTTTGGCATTCTTCCTGGCCTTGCCACATAGTGATGTGCAAAATGCCTTTGATACCATGGACAGTCTTTCACGTCTGATTGCGCGTGAAATTGATGGCACCGTCTATGATCAGAACAATCAGGAATTCACACCTCAGTTGCGTGAGCAATGGCGTCATCATGCAATCGACTATCGTGCAGGACAAACTGTAGAAGTTTAGTTTGAAACTGACGGACTCGATTTCTATAATAGCGAGTAGATAAAATATTTTTAAGGGCGGAAATCAACCGCCCTTTTTTATGGTGAGTGTATGACCCAGGATTCAACTATCAAAGCGCAAATGCGTCAATTGATTCAAATTTTAGCCAAGCATAACCACGCCTATTATGTGATGGATCAACCAAGCATTGAAGATAGTGAATATGATCAACTCTTTCATCAGCTCAAGGCTTTAGAAGAGCAATATCCAGAATGTGTACAAGCCGATACCCCGACCAATAAAGTCGGTGGCAAAGCACTCTCTAAATTTGCAAGCGTGACCCATAAGGTACCAATGCTGTCATTGGGGAATGTATTTAACCAAGAAGACCTGTTTGCTTTTGCGCGCCGTGTAGAAGAGCGTTTGCCGAATCAAAAAATTCAATACGATGTCGAATTGAAGTTCGATGGCTTGGCGATTTCCCTATGGTATGAAAATGGGGTGCTGGTTCGTGGGGTGACACGAGGAGATGGCGAAACGGGCGAAGATATTACCCATAATGTCAAAACCATTCGTAACTTGCCAAAAGTGCTTTCGTCTGCTCAAGGTCCAGTTCCAGCGCTATTAGAAGTGCGTGGTGAAGTGCTCATCCCTAAAGCGGGCTTTGAAAAACTCAATGCTGAAAATGAAGCCAAAGGTGAAAAAACCTTTGCTAATCCGCGTAATGCAGCTGCAGGCAGTCTGCGTCAGCTAGATCCAGGAATTGCGGCATCACGACCTTTGGCATTTTATGCCTATGGTATTGCGCAGTGCGAACCCCATCATGGTCAGACCACCATGTTTGCCAGCCTGGAATGGCTCACTCAATTTGGTTTTGCGGTAGGTGAATGTCATTTTATTTGTGACAGCATTCAGGAAGTGCAGCAATGCTATGAAGAAATTAATGCGAAACGTGCGAATTTGAGTGTTGAAATTGATGGCCTGGTTATTAAAGTGGACAGCTTAAAGCAGCAAAAACAATTGGGTTTCTTAAGTCGTGAACCACGTTGGGCAACGGCGTATAAGTTCCCCGCAGTTGCTGCTTTAACTACGGTTGAAAATATTGACTGGCAAGTGGGTCGTACAGGAATTTTAACACCGGTTGCACGTTTAAATCCTGTGGCTGTAGGGGGGGTAACAGTATCCAATGTCACCTTGCATAATATTGGAGAAATCCACCGTTTAGATGTGCGTATTGGCGATACCGTCAGTGTCTACCGCAGTGGCGATGTGATTCCGAAGGTGGAAAAAGTCTGGCCAGAATTCCGCCCAGTGGAGGCCCAAGAGATCCATCTTCCAGCGCAATGTCCAGTCTGTGATTCGCCAGTAGTGATGCCAGAAGGTGAAGCTTTGGCGCGCTGTTCAGGCGGTTTGTACTGTGCGGCACAGCGTATAGAAGCGATTCGCCATTTTGTTTCACGTAAAGCGCTAGATATTGAAGGCTTGGGTGATCGTTGGGTGGAATCTTTATTACACCTCGATTTGTTGAAAAATGTCGCTGATATTTATTGCTTGCATGAACATCGGGAACAGTTGCTGACGATTGAAAAAATGGGTGAAAAGTCGGTACAGAACCTGTTTGATGCTATTGAAAATAGCAAGAAAACCACACTGGCTTCCTTCATTTATGCCTTGGGTATTCGCGGTGTGGGGGAAACCACGGCACGTATGCTTGCCAATACCTTTCAGACTTTTGATGCCCTTAAAGCTGCGGATCTTGAAGCCTTAAAGAAAACGCCAGATGTCGGTGATATTACCGCTGAATGGATTATCGATTTTTTCCAAGCTGAACATAACTTGGAAGTGGTAAATCGTTTGCTTGAAGCCGGTATTCACTGGGATGCACCGATTGCACCTACACGTCAGCCTCTTAATGGTGAGAGCTGGGTGGTTACTGGTACGCTCAGCAGTATGGGACGTGATGAAGCGACACAGTTACTCCAAGCCTTAGGCGCGCGTGTTAGCGGTAGCGTTTCGAGTAAAACCAAATGCGTGGTTGCAGGTGAAAAAGCTGGGTCGAAACTCGAAAAAGCCGAAAAGCTGGGAGTACAAGTAATGAATGAAACCGACTTTTTAAACTTGATGGCTGAATACGGACAAGTACAAGGTTAATAAGCTTAAAGTTTGAATCAGCGCAGTTAAAACCACATGTTAGATGCATGTGGTTTTTTTAGACGTTAAGGAATGTATTTTTTCACCACCCCGTCATCCAGTAACTGCTGGAAATGCTCAATCAGACTGGTTTCAATGTTGCGGTATTGTATGCCGAGTTCTTGCTGACTTTTATGGGCATTAAAGTAGATTGGATAACCCATATTCAGTTCAACAAATGACTTGGAGAAACCTGCCAAAGGACCAAGCAGTTTGAAAGCCGCTTTCGGGAGTTTATTACGTGGGAAGGGGAACTTAGGACCAAAGTTCTGACGTAAAATTTTCCCCATTTCCAATAAGCTCAAAGTGCCACCACTAATAATATAGCGCCCTTCGGCATCAGGATTAAATGCAGCTTGAACGTGTGCCTCTGCAACATCACGGACATCGACGATCCCATTCCACATAGGCGGTACACCGAGCAAGGTCATGCCGTTAGCAAATTGTTGTAGAACTTCCACACTGCCTGACTGGGTATTTGCGGTTAATGATGGACCGAGAACCAGCGCCGGGTTAATGCACACCAAGTCCCAACGTTGTTGTGCTTTTTGCATCTCCCATGCTTTACGTTCCGCGATGACTTTGGAGTAGGGATAGGGTTGATGTGTTTCTGAACTGGTGGTATTCCAATGCGATTCATCAAATTCATTCTTTGCGGTGTGTTGAATATCAATGGCATCGCCATAAGTTGCAGCAATACTCGAGGTCACGATCACACGTTTCACTGACTCGGTTTTATTGACACTGTTCAGCACATTTTCAGTGCCTAAAATAGCAGGTTCAATAATGTCTTTTAGCGCATCTTTAAAGTTGCTCACCACAAAAGGAGATGCCATATGCAACACGGTTTCACAGCCTTGCATGGCTTCATCAAATGAATGGGGTTCAAGTAGATTGGCTTTAAAAAGTTTAAGTGTGCCCGTGGTTTCTGCTGCAATTTTATCTAAATGTGCAAAGCTTGGCTTTTTGTTGAGATCACGAACAGTGGCATGTACGGTATGACCTTGCTCCAGTAAATTTTTAATCACCCAACTGGCAATGTAGCCTGTCGCACCTGTCACAAGAATAGGTGCGGTATGTTGTGGATTTGTCATAGCTAAACCATTGTTGTTTTTTAAATTTGCGTCTATCTTAGAGTGAAATCGCAGGGTTGTCTTTGACCGATTGATGCTTAGTTCAGCTAAAATTTGTATGTGGCAGCATTCTATTTGTTATTACTCACAGCTGAACTTGTATTTAATTCGTTTAGATGAGATGCAATTGTGACCGAATGATGTGCTAAGACATGCATCACAAGGTTAAAGTCATTTATTCGTTGAGGGAATAAGAACCATTTGTAACCGTTACAAATCTTAAAAATATACTTTTATAGTTTAAATCAGCCTTGGTGAAATTGCTTCAATTACGCAAAGGCTTATTTTTTATATGGAAAGTTTGGTTAAATACACTGCAAATGCGTATGTTTCTCATTTTAATTTTATAAAAATCATAAACTTACATAATTTTTCTTTTGCATTGATGGTGGCTTTTGTCCATAATGTTAGAAAAAGGGTATGGAGTAATTGAAATGCGTGGCAATCCAGAAGTCGTAGACTATCTAAATATGTTGATCGGTGGCGAACTGGCTGCTCGTGATCAATACCTTATTCATTCTCGTATGTATGAAGATTGGGGTTTAACGAAGATTTTTGAACGTATTGACCATGAAATGCAAGAAGAAGCATCGCATGCCGATTCGCTTATTCGCCGTGTATTGTTTTTAGAAGGTACACCGAATATGAACCGTGATGACATCGAAACCGGTGAAGATGTTGTAACGTGTTTAAAAGCAGATTTAAAACTCGAATATCATGTACGTGAAAAATTGGCGCAAGGTGTAAAACTTTGCGAAGAAAAAGGCGATTACGTGACCCGCGAGATGCTTCGTCAGCAAATGTCTGATACTGAAGAAGATCATACCTACTGGCTGGAAAAACAAATTCGTTTGATTGAATTGATTGGTTTGCAAAACTATATTCAATCGCAAATGTAAGATTGCAGATTTAGATCGAGAAAGCCTGACAAGAGTTGGGCTTTTTTATGTCTTAAATTTTATCATTTGAACCCGGTTTATCATTTGAATCGAATCATACGGTCTAGATTTTGAATAATCGAAGATCTATTTTGAAAACTTTTGAATATCTGCCAAGACCTGAGCCGCATGCGATTGTGTATCTACACTGTTGTAGTGATAAACAATGGTTCCTTTGGGGTCAATCAAAAAGCTTTCTCGCTTGGCAATTTTGGTAATGCCGAGGTTACGGACAATCCCGAATTGATCTGCCAGTTGATGATGATTGTCTGCCAAGATGGGAAAAGGTAAACCTAACTTTTCTGAAAATTTTTGATGAGATTTAACATCGTCTAAACTCAAGCCCAACACTACAGCATTATTTTTTAAAAATTGTGGGTAGAGTGCCTTAAACTGATTGGCTTCTTGAGTGCAACCCGGTGAATTGTCTTTGGGATAAAAATATAAAACGATCCATTTACCTTTATATTGGCTTAAAGAATGCCATTTGCTGTTTTGATCCTGTAATTTAAACGCAGGTGCAGATTTTCCGACCCATTGTTTTTGAGAAGTTTCAGACTTTGAAAAAATGGAACTTTCAGCAGATGCAAATTGAGTAAGACTTAAGCTTACACTTATACAGAGCAAAGTGATTTTGCATATTTTAGAAGCATTCATAATATTCTGCATCTTCTTTTTGTTAGGATCTCTCCAAATACTAACAAAATAATATTCATCAAACGTAGATTATTTTTGATGGATTTTGTGCAGTTTAAAATCAATAAAATTTTATATACTGCAGTCAGTCACAGCATAGATTTAAGGATTAACATTGCAGCAACGTATTTTACTCATCACTGGCTGGGGCGGGGGCACCAAACTCCTTAGTCCTTTAAAACAGGCCTTGCAACAACAAGGTGGTCAAGTTGAATTGATCAATATCTTTAATGCCTTTGATGAGCAGATATTGCAACAACACGTTGAACTGGCTAAACAGTTTGATGTCATTGTGGGTTGGTCTTTAGGTGGGCAGTTGGCTGCTTTGCTGGTGGATCAAATTGAACAGCAATATGCAGCAAGAAAAGTCCTGATCACACTCGCTTCTAATCCTTGTTTTGTTGCTAATGACGCATGGCAAACAGCAATGGCTCACCTTAGCTTTCAGCAGTTTAAACAGTCCTTTGAACAGGATGCAATTGCGACATTAAAGAAATTTGGCTATATGGTTTGTCAGGGTGTGAAAAGTACCAAGGCAGATTTCATCACATTGCAAAGTTTAATTCAGCCACAGCAAATTCAGCTATTAAAGCAAGGTTTAAATTTACTGGAGCAATTAAATGTTGCAGATATATTAAAAAACTATCAGGGGCAGAAATATTATTTGCTTGCACAGCAGGATGCTTTAGTTAGTTGCAAAGTTATCGAAAATCTTCAAAATTTAAATACAAAGTTTTTAGATGTTGATCTAATTTCTGGCTCCCATGGTTTCCCTGTCTTCCATGCGGAAGAAACAAGTGACAAAATCTTCCAGTATTTAAAGAAAATAAAACAAACATCTTGAGAAATGGCTTATATCGCAATTCCTTTTTATTCGGTGTCAGTTTAAGATCTAAAAATTAGGATTTTTATGTACTGTTAGAGGTAAGGATGACCGAGTTAACTGATCTAGAATTTGATCTTGAACATATCTGGCATCCTTATACTTCCATGACCAATCCATTGCCGACTTTTAAAGTCAAAAAGGCCTATGGTGCAATCATCGAACTGGAAGATGGGCGTCAACTGATTGACGGCATGTCATCTTGGTGGTGCGCCATTCATGGTTATAACCATCCTGAACTGAACAAGGCAGTAACTGATCAATTACAAAATATGTCGCACATCATGTTTGGTGGATTTACCCATGATCCAGCGATTGAGCTCGGCAAACTTCTGTTAAAAATTACCCCTCCGAGCCTGGATAAAATCTTTTATGCAGACTCAGGGTCGGTGGCTGTTGAAGTAGCGTTAAAGATGGCGGTACAGTTTTGGACTTCACAGGGAAAAAGTCAGAAGACCAATTTTGTGACGCCACGTTCTGGCTATCATGGTGATACTTGGAATGCGATGTCGGTCTGCGATCCCGTGACAGGGATGCATCAAATTTTTGGTTCCAGTCTACCGAATCGTTTATTTGTTCCGGCACCGCAAGTCGGTTTTTATGATGAATGGAATCAAGCAGATATTGCTGAATTAGAACAAGTCTTAAACCAGCATCACCACACTATTGCCGGTTTAATTCTGGAACCCATCGTGCAAGGTGCAGGCGGGATGCGGTTTTATCATCCTGAATATTTACGCCAAGCCAAATTGCTCTGTGAAAAATACCAGGTGCTGTTGATTTTTGATGAAATTGCCACCGGTTTTGGGCGTACCGGCAAGCTGTTTGCGTGGGAACATGCCCAGGTTGAACCTGACATCATGTGCATCGGCAAAGGTTTGACCGGGGGCTATATGACGCTTTCGGCAACCTTAACCAGCAAGCATGTGGCGGAAACCATCAGTCAGGGCGAGGCAGGGGTGTTTATGCATGGTCCAACCTTTATGGCAAATCCACTGGCATGTGCTGTTGCGTTGAAAAGCACAGAAGTTTTATTGGCACAGGATTGGCAAGCGAATATTCAGCGTATCGAAAAACAGTTAGTACAACATTTACAACCCTTGTCAGAGCTGGATTATGTACAGGATGTGCGGGTACTGGGTGCAATTGGCGTAGTTGAACTGAGCTTTAATGTTGATATGAAAACCTTGCAACAACAGTTTGTTCAACGCGGGGTCTGGATACGTCCATTTGGCAAATTGGTCTATGTGATGCCACCCTATGTGATTAGTGAGCAACAACTCAATACCTTGTTGCAACAACTGGTTGAGGTGGTTGAGCGGATGCAAGAGGTTTCAGTATGAACATGTTGAATGACACGCTGCTAAATGACTATGCAATGAAGCTGGATGAATTAAAGCAGCAGGGTAATCTGCGTCAATTTACTTCAAATGTTCAGCAAGGTCGGATGATCGAAATTAATAGTCAGACGATGCTCAACCTTTCATCCAATGATTATTTGGGTTTGGCATCAGATTTAACTTTGCGTGAACAGTTTTTTGATGAAACCCCAAATGAACTGCGGATCATGAGTTCATCATCTTCACGTTTGCTGACCGGGAATTTTCCTGAATATGAACAACTGGAAGTCAGCTTAAGTCAGGCTTTTCAGGGGCGTGCTGCATTGTTATTTAACAGCGGCTATCACATGAATATCGGGATTTTACCTGCCTTAAGTGACAGTAAAACCTTAATTCTTGCAGATAAACTGGTGCATGCCAGCATGATTGATGGCATCCGTTTATCCACTGCCAAATATGTGCGTTATCGACATAACGACCTGAATCATCTGACTCAACTTTTGCAAAAGTACCATGCCGATGAATCATTTGATCGCATTATTGTGGTGACTGAATCCATTTTTAGTATGGATGGTGATGAGACCGATTTGGCTGAACTGGTTCGGGTTAAAAAGCAATTTGCTAAAGTCATGCTGTATGTCGATGAAGCGCATGCCATTGGCGTTCGAGGTGAGCAGGGCTTGGGTTGTGCTGAACAATATGGCGTGATTGATGATATTGATTTACTGGTAGGAACTTTCGGTAAAGCACTGGCATCGGTCGGCGGTTATCTGATTTGCCATCCGATCATTCGTGAATATCTGATTAATAGCATGCGACCGCTGATTTTTAGTACCGCACAACCACCGATCTGTATGGCATGGACTGATTTTATTTTCCAAAAAGTTTTAACTTTAAAAAATGAGCGACAGCATTTAAACAATATTAGTCGTAATCTACAGCAAGCCATTATACGTAAAGGTTTTGATTGTCCTTCAACATCGCATATTGTGCCAGTGGTTATCGGTGCGTCGCAAAAGACCGTGGCTAAAGCAATGCAGCTACAGCAGGTTGGTTTTTATATCATGCCGGTTCGTCCGCCAACTGTACCCAAGCATAGTTCAAGATTGCGTATTTCACTGACCACGCAAGTGAGCCAAACTGATCTCGATCAGCTTGTGGCATTGTTGTGAGTTTGCATGGTGAATATTGATAAATCACAAGTCGCGCAGCGCTTTGAAAAAGCCGCGCAAAGTTATACAGAACATGCGGTGGTACAAAAACAGATTTGCCAGAATTTAATTGGGTTGATGCAAGAACACTTATGCAAAAACAGTTTAGATCGTGTTTTTGAAATCGGTTGTGGTTCGGGGAATTTAAGCCATTTGCTGATGCAGCATTTTGCAGTTAAACAACTGTTTTTAAATGACCTGTATCCTGAAGTTCAGCAGCATTTTTCTGAATCTAAAAAAATAGAATGGCTGATCGGAGATATTGAACAACTGGATTTTCCACAATGCCTTGACCTGATTGCATCCAGTTCAGCTTTGCAATGGATCTTTGATTTAGAGGCGATTTTTAAAAAATGTTCTGATGCTTTAACACAGCAAGGCTATTTGTGTTTTTCGACCTTTGGTCAGCAGAATCTAAAAGAAATTAAGGCATTGACTGGACAGGGTTTGGATTATCTAAGCATTGAATCTATTCAGCAAAAGTTGATGCAGCAGGATTTTGAAATCCTGCATCTTTCAGAAAATATTGAAACTTTAACTTTTCAACAGCCTAAACAAGTACTGCAACATTTAAAAGCTACCGGTGTGACTGCAACAGCATCGCAGCATCGTTGGAGCAAACAGTCTTTACAGCAATTTTATCAAGATTATCAGCAATTTTCAGAGCTTGATCAGCATGGTCAGCGCCATTATCAGCTGAGTTACCATCCTATCTATTGCATTGCACGGAGCAAGCCATGACCGCAGCGGTTTATTTTATTAGTGGTATTGATACCGGAATTGGCAAGACCTATACCACCGGTTATCTGGCAAAGTTATGGAACGCGCAGGGCAAGAAAACCATTACCCAAAAGTTGGTACAAACTGGCAATACCGATATTTCTGAAGATATCGAACAGCATCGTAAAATGATGCAGATGGGCTGGTTTCCTGAAGATGAAACTAAACTGACCATGCCTGAGATTTTTACTTATCCAGCTTCGCCACATTTAGCGACCAAAATTGATGGTCGTGAAATTGATTTTCAAAAAATTGCAGATGCGACTCAGCAATTGGCTAATAAATATGAGGTGGTTTTACTGGAAGGTGCGGGCGGTTTGATGGTGCCTTTAACCACAGAATTGCTGACGATTGATTATCTGGCTGAAAAGAAATTTCCTGTGATTTTGGTCAGTTCAGGTCGTTTAGGCAGTATTAATCATACGTTGCTGAGCTTGGAAGCTTTAAAAAGTCGTGGTTTGGAACTTTATGCTTTGGCGTATAACTTGAATGATGAATCGCAAGATCAGCTTATCTCTAAAGACACTTCGGATTATTTAAAAGCGTATTTGGCAAAACATTTTCCAGATGCACAGTGGATGGATATTCCTGTGCTTTAAAACTTTCTCTCCTTTTGAAAAACGATAAGAAAAGCCACTCAAATGAGTGGCTTTTCTTTTAAAGGTATTTAAGCATTAAAATTTCTTAAAGCCTTTATTCAAACCAAAGGGTTTGCGTTGTGCAAATTTATCTGTACCACGGTTTTGGTTTTCAAACGTATTGCCATTACGCTCAGTAGGCGCACGGTTGCCACGATCATCACCACGTTGTTCTGAACGATCATTGCGATTGTTAAAACGGTTGTCGGTATTGCCTTCTGTACGAACAGGACGATTGTTGAAGCGGTTGTCAGAACGGCCATTTTCGGGGCTGGCTTGACGTTGGTCACGACGCTGTTCCGGTTGAGCTTCACCTTCATTATCACGACGTTGCTGACGTAAATAACCACCACGACGGGCAGCCATTGGTTTTTCTTGCATACGTTCGTTACGACGTTTTGCCATACCAAACAAGCCAGTACCTTGACGCGGTTTTAACTCAACAGATTTGGTCAAGTTGTCGATATCGCCTTTATCAAGCTCCATCCAGCGACCCGTACGAAGTTCGCGCGGTAAAATCACAGTACCGTAACGGGTACGAAGCAAGCGGCTAACTTTAAGACCTTGAGATTCAAAAATACGACGAACTTCGCGGTTACGACCTTCTTTTACCACCACTTGATACCAGCGGTTAATCCCTTCACCGCCAATTTCAGAGAATGATTCAAATTTTGCTGGACCGTCATCCAGAACAACACCATTGATCATATTGTTTTTAAGTTGTGGTGTTACTTCACCCATCACACGCACAGCATATTCACGTTCAATTTCGTTTGAAGGGTGCATTAGGCGATTCGCCAATTCACCATCGTTCGTGAACAATAACAGACCAGTCGAGTTAATATCCAGACGACCCACCATCACCCAGCGATCACCTGGAATTGCTGGAAGCTGTTCGAATACGGTCGGACGTGA
Organism: Acinetobacter sp. ANC 4862; assembly: GCF_004336635.1. Taxonomy (GTDB): domain Bacteria; phylum Pseudomonadota; class Gammaproteobacteria; order Pseudomonadales; family Moraxellaceae; genus Acinetobacter. The sequence continues at coordinate 46,054 of NZ_SJXH01000013.1, read as the reverse complement.
TTCAGGGTCATTGCGTGAACAAATTTCACCTTCTGGTTTGTAGTAAATCAGAACACGACGACGAATTTCGTCTTCAATCTGGAATTGGACTTTACGACCATCGATGCGAAGCTCATCACCTGGTTCAATACGTTCACCCACTTGGGCAACACGTCCATTGATACTTACACGACCAGCGGCAATGACTTCTTCCATATAACGGCGAGAACCCAAACCAACGCGTGCAAGCACCTTTTGTAATTTTTCACTCATGACAGCATAACCTTAGAAATTATCATCAACAGTTCACCTATCTATGACTTCGGTGCGTGAGCATCGAGGACCATAAAAGCTTCCTTGGCATCCTGCAGGGGAGGCAATTGACCCAGTGAAGACAGGCCAAATGCATTTAAAAATTGTGGCGTTGTAACTAACAACGCGGGTCTTCCAGGGAGTTCTCTGAATCCGGACTCTTTAATCCAGTTCCAGTCAAACAAAGATCTGAGTATTTGACTATTGTTTGAAACCCCACGAATCTGTTCAATATCTGCTCGCGTTACTGGTTGATGGTAAGCAATCACAGCAATGGTTTCGAGCAGGGTTGGGGATAAGCGAGTTGGTCGCTCTGGCCAAACCTGAGTAATGATATTGCGATATTTAGCACGAACCTGAAAACGGAAACCTTGTGCGGTTTCCACCAGTTCGATCGATCTGCCATGTTGTAGCATGGCAAGCTGTTGTAAGAATTGACGCAATTCTGGTTTGGCATATTGATTTTGGAACGCTTCTTTTAAACGTGCAAGTGAAACAGCTGCTTCACTGGCAAAAATAATCGCTTCCAGTTGCATCAAAACTTCATGTTGGTTATCAGCAACAGATAGGGGTGTCGCTTGATCATTTATCATGCTTGTACTCCTTGAATCGCCAGTGGCGCTTCAATACCTGTCGCAATAATATTCACTTTTTGTTGGCGTGTAAGTTCTAAAATGGCCATAAAGGTGACCACCATACCCATACGTCCTTGACTCGGTTTCAGCAAGGCCTCGAAATGCAGGATTTCACCTGACTGTAAGCGGCTTTCAATAAAAGCAATGCGTTCTTCTAGCAGTACGGGTTCTTGTTGAATTTGATGGGTAACCGGTTCTGGTCGATTGAACACGCAAAATAAGGCATCACGTAAAAGAGCAATATCATAGCCTTCGTTATTTTGTGCAATATGACCCAAACTTACATTTGTTGGGAAGGTATCGCGTTCTAGAACTGGCATTTGACCCAAACGTTCAGCTGCCTGTTTTACACGTAAATAAGTTTCTAGACGGTCAATCAGTTGTTGTTTTGGATCTTTTTCAATAACAATGGATGTACTTGCTTTTGGTAGTAGTAAACGTGATTTGAGATCGGCCAATAAAGCCGCCATCACCATATAATCTGCTGTTAATTCAATATTGAGTGACTTCATTGCATCCATATACGATAAATACTGGGCTGCAATCGGGGCAATATCAAGTTGTAATAAGTCAAAACCGCTTTTTTGAATCAGGTAAATCAGGAAGTCGAGTGGTCCTTCGAAATGCTCTAAAAGAATTTCAAATGCAGCAGGAGGAATATACAAATCCTCTGGAATTGATTCTTGCCACTCATCCATAACGCGGATGGGTGAAGCTTGCTCCATAGGATTATGGATCGGTTGATTCATTACAGTTATAGGCCACGCGAATTTTCAAAGGCATGAAGATGCTATTTCAGATCAGCGGTCAGTATAGGTGCTGGGTGATGAGAAAAAGCACATAATTAATCTGCGTAGTCTAAAGGAAAATGGACTCCAAATAAATTACAAAAGCTAACAAATGACAAAAAAACCTAAAATAAATAGGGAATTTTTATCTAACTGAAAACAACGTACATGATGTCATTGTTAGATATATATTTTTTACTGGCGAAAAGGAGATTTTTTGCGCAATATAAAATCAAGAAAACACGTTGTGATCAGCGATGAAAAATTATCAGAAAGTACAAGAAAATGAATATGGTCAAATCATCGGAATGCCAGTATCTAATCCCTTGGCCGTGCATCTTTTGGCAGAAAATCTATATGGAAACAGGGTCACATTACATGATTTGTCTGTAACCACACTGAGTGAGGAGCATTTTAAGCAAATTTGGCACTGTGTAAAAACCGAAGTAGATCGCAGTTGTTGGACCTATTTACCTTATTCCGGTTTTGAAACTGAAGATGAATTACGAAGTGCTTTAAAGAATCATTTTGGTTTTAAGGGAACAACGCATTATTTAATTGAAGTGAACCAGATTATGGTGGGGTGGGTGGGCTTAATTAATCAATGTCCTGCGGATCATGTCATAGAAATTGGAAATGTTTATTTTTCTCATAAAATAAAGCAGTCTACAGCATCAACTGAAGTGATTTATTTATTATTGAAAGCGTGTTTTGAGCAAGGTTTCCGTCGTGTGGAATGGAAATGTGATGAATTGAATCAACCTTCAAAACGTGCAGCTTTACGTTTTGGATTTCAGTATGAAGGAACCTTTCGTCAACATCGTATAGCTAAAGGTCGAAACCGCAATACCGCATGGTTTTCAATTTTAGATGAGGAATGGCCTGAATTAGAAAAGGCATATCTGGCTTGGCTAAAAGCAGATAATTTTGATATTGATGGTAAGCAGAAAAAGAAATTAAAAGATATCATCGCGTTAACTGTTAACAGCTAAAATTGATTCTAAATGCACAGTATTGTTCAGCACTTATCTACTTTTTCTAGATGATGAGGGTTGCTGGAAAGATTAAATGTTAAATAGCCAAATTTAAAAGTTATGCAATTTTTTATGTGCGCTGATCAAGCGCAAATTCTACGATATGCTGACAGACCGTGCGCAAACATAAATTTTGGCTTTCAAACTGAGCCCATAATTCATCGACTAAATAAATATCGAGGAAATACGCATACACTTTATTTTCAATGTGAATAGTGGAGGTAGCCTTATCCTTTATATAGATGACTTGGGCTTCAGATTCCAGTGTCCAAGGGTGCTCGACATAGATGGTTTTATCTTCGGAGAACTGATCGATATTGAGTAATACATGAAATAAGTCCATTTCATCTTTCTCAATATCTTTATTTATTTTTTTTCATGGAAGTTTAAAAAAGCGCTTATTCAAAAGCGCTTACATCTCCAACACCACGACGAATCACTTCCGGATGCTCACCGGATAAATCCACAATACTGGTGGTGTTTAAAATCCCTAGACCTCCATCAATAAACACATCAATGCGTTTTTCCAACTCCATTTCAATATCATAAGGATCATCTAAAGGCTCTGTATGATTGGGGAGAATCAGCGTACTGGTTAAAAGGGGTTCACCCAATTCCTTTAGGAGCATTCGACAAATCGGGTTACTCGGAATACGCAGTCCAATGGTTTTCTTTTTAGGATGCATCAAGCGTTTAGGCACTTCGCTGGTCGCAGGTAAAATGAAGGTGGTCACTGAGGGAGTATTATTTTTAAGCAGCCGATACATGGCATTATCTACTTTGGCATAAGTAGCAATATCAGATAAATCGGAACAGAGAATCGCATATTGGTGCTTGGGCCCTAGGCCACGGATTTGTGAAATACGCTCCATGGCATTTTTATTTCCGATTTGGCAACCAATTGCATACGCAGCATCGGTCGGGTAGACCACCACATCACCGGCACGAATACGCTCTACCGCCTGACTGATCAAACGCGGTTGAGGATTATCAGGATGTATTCTTAAATGAAGCATATTTATTCTCTCCCGATTTATTTTTAGATATTATCTGTTGAGTTTACAAAGTCTTGCAATCAGGCTTTGATGAGTTTGTGTAATTCAGTCTAACATTTCACGTTGAAACTCATCACTTTGTAATGTTTTGCCACTTCGCGTGCAGGCACAGATACACTGAATAAAGTGTGCTGCATCGCGAGGAAGTTTGGCTTCGCCATTAAAATATTGCTGAACTTGAGCATAAACATTGTCTTTAAAAGTTGCACCATCACCGCCATCGCCCGTTAAGTTATCCAAAGATACGCGGAATTTTCGAGCAAATGCTTTAGAGAATAACCATTCAATGGCTTGCGGTTTAATTTCAACCTGTTCAAATAATGCCTGTTGCTCAGCAGTTCGACCATCCGGTGCATACCAGTAACCTAAATCTGCCAATAAGCGTCTTTTGTCGCCAGCAATGCTCCAGTGGCTGATCTCATGCAACGCGCTATTAAAGAAACCATGCGCAAACTGGATGCGGGCAGGGCTATCTTGAGTCGCTGGAAAATATTCAGGTTCAAAATCACCACGAACAAGCGTCACATTTAGGTGGGAAAACCAGTGATTAAAGTGTAGTATAAGCCAATCTACTTGTTGAACTTCTGTTTGCAAATTAGCCCAAGGTGAGAGTTGCACATGGTCTACATACACAGCAGAATTTGAGGTTGAATGAGTGGTTAACCGTAATGAAGTGGTGACTTCAGGTTGCGGCTGCAACTGATGCATGACTTGTATTACCCAAATGATCTGTCTAAATAAGTACAAAATTGTATCTTAATCTTTGACAGAGTACCGATGAATTTGTAGAATTGCCGCCTTAATTATGTCAGCAAATACCTTTCCGGCACAGATTGAGCCGTTTAAATGGGCTGAACAGGGCTTTACATGGTCAGGTACCCTGCCATTGTCTCGCTTTGTTCGCATTTCCCGTGAAGCTGTTGGATCAATTGATAATCAATTGATTAACATAGACTGTAAGCTATCAATGGATGCGTATCATCGTATCGTATGGTTAGATGGTCATGTTGAAACGAAAGTTCCAATGGAATGTCAACGTTGTCTGAATACCGTTGAAATTCCTCTCGTTTCAGACTTTCATTTAGCGCTTGTGGATGATGAATCACTGATAGAGCGCTTGGATGAGGATGCTGATTTCATCGTCTTAGGTGAAAGTGAAGCAACGACTAAAGGTAGCTTTGATGCACCTGCGTCGGCTGATTTACTCGCGCTGATAGAAGATGAATTGTTATTGTTGATGCCGTTGTCTCCCAAGCATGATGTTTGTGTGCATAAGCATCAACCCGCCGATGAAGACATTGTCGAAGAAAAACGGGATAATCCGTTTGATGTTTTGGCAAGTTTGAAGGGTAAACTTAACTAATTTTTGTGTTATACTGTAAAGTATAAGACAACTGAATTTGTTCTGATCCATTTTTTCGATCTTTGTAAGGAGCCATCATGGCCGTTCAGCAAAACCGTAAAAGTCGCTCTCGCCGTGACATGCGCCGTTCACATGACGCTTTAACCGAGAATGCATTAACTGTAGACCAAACATCTGGTGAGGTTCACCGTCGTCACCACGTGACTAAAGATGGTATCTACCGTGGTCGTCAATTATTCGCTAAAGCAGCTGCTGAATAATTGGTGATGTATTAAGCGTCAAGCTTAGTAGAAAAAATGGGAGCGAAAGCTCCCTTTTTTTGTTGCCGATTTTTGTTGTATTTGGCAATTACCAAAATAAAAATTAAGTGTTAAATTTCGCTTCGTAAACGAGCTTAGACTCATGAAAGGATTTTTATATGTCTGCTAAACGACTCGATCAAGCAGCTCAAGCGACAAAAACTGCATTTGTTTTTCCTGGTCAAGGTTCACAAAAAGTTGGCATGTTGGCTGAACTTGCAGAACAGTTTAGTGGTGTGCAAGAAACTTTTGCTGAAGCTTCAGAAGCGATTGGTTTTGATTTATGGCACATTGCTCAAAGTGGTGAAGGGTTAAACCAAACAGAATTTACACAGCCTGTATTACTGACTGCAAGTATCGCGTTATGGCGTGTGTGGTTGGAATTGGGCGGTGTTGCACCAAAATATCTCGCCGGTCACTCATTAGGTGAATACAGCGCATTGGTTGCTGCAGGGGCGATGAGCCTTGGCGATGCAGTGAAACTTGTGAATTTGCGTGGCAAGCTCATGCAAGATGCTGTTCCTCAAGGACAGGGTGCAATGGCGGCTATTTTAGGTCTTGATGATGCCAAAGTGATTGAGCTTTGTGAGCAAGTCAATGCACAAGCGAACGGTTCAGTAGAAGCCGCAAATTATAATGCACAAGGTCAAGTGGTTATTGCCGGTGATAAAGAAGCTGTAGAAGCTGTAATGGCTGCAGCAAAAGAACAATCAGGTAAAGCGATTGCATTGCCGGTCTCTGTTCCATCGCATTGTTCACTGATGAAACCAGCTGCGGAAAAGTTTGCAGCAGCTTTGGAACAAACTGCCATTGAGCTACCAGGTCTTCCTGTAATACAAAATGTCAACGCGGAAATCGCAACTGATGTGGCAGGAGTTCGTCAGGCATTGACTGCACAATTGTATCAATCTGTGCAATGGACCAAAACCATGCAATACCTGCAAGATCAAGGGGTGGAGTATGTGGTTGAGTGTGGTCCGGGTAATGTCCTTGCCAATCTTGCTAAGCGTTTACCAAAAATCGAAAAAGCATTCCCACTGGACAGTAACAGTCGTCTTGAGGAAGCATTAAATGCCATTTTAGTGGCTGAAGGGAAAATTGCATGACACAAGAACGTAAAGTCGCCTTGGTAACAGGTGCGAGCAGAGGGATTGGAGCAGCCATCGCTCAGCAACTCATTCAAGACGGTTATTTTGTCGTTGGTACGGCAACTTCCGAAGCAGGCGCAGAAAAATTATCTGCAAACTTTGCTGAAAATGGCGCAGGTCTAGTACTTGATGTACGTGATGCGACTGCCATTGATGCTTTAGTTACAGAGATTGAACAAAAATATGGTCCTGTTCTTGCACTTGTGAACAATGCTGGAATTACCAAAGATAATTTGTTACTACGTATGTCTGAAGATGATTGGGACGATATCCTGAATATTCATCTGAAAGCCGTATACCGTCTATCTAAGCGTGTTTTAAAAGGCATGACCAAAGCACGTTTTGGACGCATTATTAACATCAGTTCTGTCGTTGCTCACTTTGCAAATCCGGGACAAGCCAACTATTCTGCCGCTAAAGCAGGTATAGAAGCGTTTGGTCGTAGCCTTGCAAAAGAAATGGGTAGTCGCCAAATCACTGTGAATGCTGTTGCACCAGGTTTTATTGCAACAGAAATGACAGAACAGTTAAGTGAAGAAATTCGCAAGAAAATGAGTGAACAAGTGGCATTGAACCGTTTAGGGGATCCACAAGATATCGCAAATGCAGTGAGCTTTCTGGCTAGCGAGAAAGCGAGTTACATTACTGGTACTGTTTTACATGTAAATGGTGGTCTGTACATGAGCTAATTAGCTGATGTATAAACTTTCAAAAAATTAGATATTCAATTAAACTAACGGCATTAAAAACGCCACAAGCAATGAGGAGAATTCCTGTGAGCGATATCGAACTACGTATCAAACAAGCGGTTGCAGAACAACTTGGTCTTAAAGCTGAAGAGATTAAAAACGAAGCATCTTTTATGGATGACTTAGGTGCTGACTCTTTAGACTTAGTTGAGCTTGTTATGTCTTTCGAAAATGATTTTGACATCACTATCCCTGATGAAGATTCTAACGAAATCACAACTGTTCAATCAGCTATTGACTATGTTTCTAAGAAACTAGGTTAATTGTTGTTTCAGCTTTGCTGAAAATGAAAGCCACCTTTTAGGTGGCTTTTTTAATGAAAAATCAAAACTGTTTTAAACAACTTTCATTACAGATCGTTACGTTAGGTTCACCAAAGACAACCTTTCTTTTATATAAATTTTAGGTATAAAAATAGGGCACTATTTTTTAAATAGCCTGAATAACAATATGGAGAAATAAAATGGGTCTTTTTGATTTTGTAAAAGGTATTGGTAAAAAAAATACAGCACCAGCAGAACCACAGCCAGCTCCGGCCACATCAACCACTCCAGCAGAACTTTCTGCACAAGAAATCGCAAACAAGCTTCTGGGACATATAAAAGCATTAGGCTTGCCTGTAACAGGACTATCTGTAAGTTATAACGGAAACAGCGATCTGGCGACCATTAAAGGGCAAGTACAAAGTCAGGCAGACCGTGAAAAAATTGTTTTGGCCGTAGGCAATGTCGATCATGTCGCGAAAGTGGATGATCAGATGACAGTGGCAACTCCCGCACCAGAAAGTAAATTCTATACGGTTAAATCTGGCGATAGTCTGTCTAAAATTTCAAAAGAATATTATGGCGATGCCAATCAATATAACAAAATATTTGAGGCTAACCGCCCATTGTTAAAAGATGCAGATGATATTTTTCCTGGTCAAGTGTTACGAATTCCCGCTTAAGTTGGACTATATGGAAAAGGCGCTTTGAGCGCCTTTTTTATCGAAGTTTGTGTTGTAGTTTAAGTCTGGCAAGTTGTTTTCTATCTAAAAAATTTTTAGGGTCTAAATAATAGTGTTGCACCAAAGCCTTAATCAGCTGTCTGCGGTTATCTTTATTAAACATATTCAGATCAATATGTGCCATTTTATATTGTTTGCGAAACTCCGGTTTTAAAATAAAGCCGATACTACTCGTTTTCCATTTTTGCTCCTGGCTTAAGATTTGTGTTTTGGGTAGCTTAATGGCACGATATTTTAAGAGATGAGAGCAGTACAGCTGGGTCTTTAACAGCCTATCGCGCTGCACCAGATTCCTGAGCTTTATTCCAAAACTCTGTATAGAAATGGTTTGACTGGTGACTACAAATCTAATGTTTAAAGCCATAAATGCCAGCATCACGATGAACATGACCATTAACCAGCCCGACATAGATTGATGCAATAAATACTGACTCAGGCTACTGAAATCTTGAACTCGAGAGAAGGTACTGAGTGAGTGCTGCGCTAAAACAATAAATATGGCAGGAATAAAGATCAGCCCGATTAAATAGCGGGGCAGATAACGACATTGAAATAGTGGATATTCAGTTGCTATGTCCATGAATCATCACCTTTCAAGAAAAGTATAGATAGGGCATGAATGCTATTTTTATCGCCATGGCTGTTCCATGGTGGGACAGGTATTACCAAGGAGAGTTATGAATTTGCCTCCGGTTATTAATAATATTTGAATTTTTTAATGCTTTTTTAGCATCCTGTTTTCTTTTAACACTCTATCTATTTTAAGTTTTTGAGTTTATAAGGATTTATCTATTTTGTTATAGATTTGAATAGGAAGGTAAATGCTGTTATTGATTGTTTAAATAGCTACTCTTTACGGTTTTCTATGATATTTCAATCTCTATATTTAAGGGCAATATGAATTTGATGGGTTATATCGCTACTTAGACTAAATTTATGAAAATTTTCAGGCACAAATTTTGCTGGTTGTTATTCAAAATATTTGAATGAACGGTAAAAAATGAGCTATCAAATTCATCCTTGTAAAGAAAATTCAGCAGCAGATTTTATAATTTTGTCATCCGGTCTGGGCGGACATGCCAGTTTCTGGAAACCTCAAATTGAAGCATTCACTCAATATTTTCATGTTTTAACGTATGATCAGGAAGGCTGTCATGCCGATTCCTCCATTTTGCCAGATCAGTATACAATTACCGATATGGCAGCACAGTTGCTGGACATTCTAAAACGGGAAAAAATTCAGTGCTTTCATTTTATGGGACATGCAATTGGCGGATTTATTGGAGCTGAATTAGCGGTAGTAATGTCATCGGAAATGCGCTTATTGAGTTTAACCTCTATCAATTCCTGGGATGAAATCGATCCGCATACCCAAAAATGCTTTGAAGCTCGGCTTCATTTATTAAAGTCAGCAGGTGCCGAAGCGTATGTCCGAGCACAGGGACTATTTCTATATCCACCGGCATGGATTTCAACACATCATCAACATTTAACAACTTTAGAAAATATTCAACTCGAGGATTTTCCACCTTCAGAAAATGTACTCAAGCGAATTCAGGCAGCACAGCAATTTAAAATCAATGATCAGCATAGGCAGGCATTAGAGTACAGCCAGCTACATTTCATTGCCAATCAGGATGATTTTTTGGTTCCTGTACACAAGTCGAGTAATTTAAAGCAGCGACTTGGTCATGGACAACTGAGCATTTTGGCTTCAGGTGCACATGCTTCCACAGTCACAGAGCCTGAAGTGCTCAATAAAACCATGCTGCAATTTTTTCAAAAGCATTTTTTAAAAGTAGCTTCACTGTCGAATTAAGCAGGCCTATTTATAGCAATAACCGGTAAATTTTTTACTAAACCGTGATTTTAAGATCACGGTTTTTTTATTGATTTTTACCTAAAAAAGTCCAGTATTGCTAAAAAATGAGTGTGTGATTTTTTATCAAATAATGCATTTTTTTGGAGCCAAAACAACTATAACGGTGCACTGCTTTAAAATTTAATTTTACTATTTGATAAAATAAATAAATTATAAATATTTGATAAATAATGATTAAAAAAATTGGCATAGAATATGCTAAATATTTCTTATAAAAATTCAAGTTGATTGATTGAAGCGAACTTATAACCAAATGGTAAAAAGAGGGATTGAAAATGAAAATAGGCGTCTTTTGTCCAATCGGAAATAATGGCTGGTTGCTGTCTGAAAATGCACCGCAATATAAACCAAGTTTTGAAATGAACAAGCAAATTGTACAGCGTGCAGAATATTATGGATTTGACTTTGCACTTTCGATGATCAAGTTGCGTGGTTTTGGTGGAAAAACTGAATTTTGGGATCATAACCTTGAAACATTTACTTTAATGGCAGGTCTTGCTGCGGTCACCAGTAAAATTAAAATTTATGCCACTGCGGCAACTTTGGTGATGCCGCCTGCGATTGTGGCCCGTATGGCATCCACCATTGACTCCATTTCAAATGGACGTTTCGGTCTGAATGTGGTGACTGGCTGGCAAGCTCCTGAATATAAGCAGATGGGTATGTGGCCGGGCGATGAATACTTCGCGAAACGTTATGACTATTTGTCTGAATATGTCGAAATTTTACGTGAGCTTTGGGCAACCGGAAAATCGGACTTTAAAGGTGAGCATTTCCAAATGGATGATTGTCGGGTCAGTCCGTTACCACAAGCAGACATGAAAATCATCTGCGCAGGACAATCCGATACAGGGCTGGAGTTCTCGGCCAAATATGCAGATTACAACTTTGTTTTTGGTAAAGGCTTAAATACTCCGAAGGCTTATGCAGACATCAATGATCGCTTAAAGGCACATACCGATAAAACCGGACGCGATGTTCAAACCTATGTGCTGTTTATGGTGATTGCTGCAGAAACTGATGAAGAAGCTTTTGCAAAATGGCAAAGCTATAACGATGGGGCAGATGTTGAAGCGATTAACTGGTTGATGAACCAGGGTAGTAAAGATACCAAATCTGGTGCCGATACCAACATTCGTCAAATGGCATCCAGTGTATCTCCAGTCAATATCAACATGGGGACCATTGTCGGTTCTTTTGAAAATGTTGCAAAAATGCTGGATGAAATTGGTGAAATCGACGGAACTGAAGGCATTCTTTTAACTTTCGATGATTTTATTCAGGGTGTAGAGGATTTCGGTCAAAAAATTCAACCGTTAATGAAATGTCGTGAGCATATTGTCATTGAAGCTGATGCAACTCAAATCTCAACTTTGGAGAAATCAGCATGAATACAAATGAATCCTTGGAGAATGTAGTTTGTGCAGGTTTTACCCAGACAGCAGGTACTGGAAAAGTTCTAAAGGCAGAACCTGAAGCAATTCAGCTTGCGCCCGAGCAAACTGCACTGATTGTAATCGACATGCAGAATGCCTATACCTCTAAAGGTGGTTATTTAGACTTGGCGGGTTTTGATGTTTCAAAAACTAAACCGGTGGTGGAGAACATCAAAAAAGCAGTCGATGCCGCGCATGCATCAAACATTCAGGTGATCTATTTTAAAAATGGCTGGGATGATCAGTATGTAGAAGCAGGGGGAGTTAATTCTCCCAATTTCCATAAATCCAATGCCTTAAAAACCATGCGTAAGCATCCTGAACTGCAAGGCAAATTACTCGCTAAAGGCGGCTGGGACTTTGAACTGATTGACGAACTCAAACCTTTAGTGCAAGACATCGTGATTGAAAAACCACGTTATAGCGGTTTCTTTAATACGGCTTTAGATAGCATGCTACGTAGCAAAGGTATTCGGAATCTGGTGTTTGTTGGTATAGCCACCAATGTCTGTGTCGAGTCGACCTTAAGAGATGGATTTTTCCTGGAATATTTTGGCGTAGCACTGGATGACGCCTGTTATCAGGCAGGACCGGTGGAGGCGCATGCAGCCAGTCTGTACAACATTAAAACCTTCTTTGGCTGGGTATCTGATACGCAGAACTTTATCGAAACATTTCACTCCAAATCACACATCTTAGAAAAATCAGCTTAAGCCTTTATAGGGGAAAACACATGCCTAAAGAAATTATTTTACCCGCAGGAACAGGAAAACCATTGGCACCGTACGTACCTGCAACCAAAGCGGACAATATTGTGTACGTTTCAGGTACTTTGGCTTTTGACGAAAATAACAATGTCGTGCATGTCGGGGATGCGGCTGCGCAAACCCGTCACATTCTGGAAACCATTAAAAAAGTGATTGAAACAGCAGGCGGCAGCATGGATGACGTGACCTTTAATCATGTCTTTGTCAAAGACTGGGCCGATTATGCTGCGATCAATACTGTCTATGCCGAGTATTTCCCGGGCGATAAACCGGCACGCTATTGCGTACAAACCGGCTTGGTGAAACCGGATGCTTTAGTTGAAATTGCATCTATTGCCCATGTTTAAATGAAGAAAATTTTCAAGAAAAACAGATCTAACCATATATCAATAAAGGACAAAACTGAAATTCAGTTTGAACGATCAAGAGTCGAATTTCAGTGATGGAGGTGGTGATGAACAGCAAAATCATGACAGTTCAATCTGCAAAAGATTTACTACAGCATGCACAAAATTTCCAAATGACTGCTAATGAAGCACATACAGAAATTGCCCCGTCTACTTTTAGACAAGGGATGTCCAATTTAGGTGCAGCCGTCAATGTGATTACCACAGATGGTGCAGCGGGTCAGGCAGGTTTTACCGCTTCCGCTGTATGTAGTGTTACCGATTCACCGCCAACCTTGCTGGTGTGTTTAAACCGTTCGGCATCGGTATTTGAAACCTTTAAATGTAACCAGGTACTATGTGTAAATACTCTTGCTGCACATCACACTGAATTATCAAATGTTTTTGGTGGGAAAACGCCAATGTCGGAACGATTCTTGCGTGGAAAATGGTCAACACTGATCACACAAGCACCCGTTTTAGATGATGCATTGGTGTCGTTTGATTGTGAAATAGTGCAAATCATGTCGGTCGGCAGTCACGATATACTGATTTGTCAGGTCAAAGCCATGAGACAAAATGAAGCTAAGAATGCATTGATGTATTTCAACCGTGCTTATTGTGAGCCGAAACCCATGAACTAATCCAATATTCCTAATTTAGGGGGAGGGGAAACCCATGCAAAAAAAAGAATCGTGGTTTCCGAAATTTAAGCCTTACCAAGGCAATTTAGATACAACACCAGTCCAAATGGATGAATATTTACCTGCGGGGAAAAGTATAGTTTTAGGCTTGCAACATGCTTTTGCCATGTTTGGGGCGACGGTGCTTGCACCTTTGTTGATGGGTTTCGATCCGAACTTAACCATTTTAATTACCGGGATTGGGACCATTTTATTTTTCCTGATTACCGGCGGCCGCATGCCGAGTTATCTGGGATCGAGCTTTGCTTTTATTGGTGCAGTTGCTGCAGCAACCGGTTATGCCGGTGCAGGGTCTAACCCCAATATTGCCTTGGCGCTAGGCGGAACCATTGTTTGTGGTCTGATTTATGCGGGTATTGGTTTGATTGTCATGAAAACCGGTACCAGCTGGATTGAAAAGCTGATGCCACCGATTGTTACGGGTGCCATTGTGATGATTATCGGGTTGAATCTTGCACCCGTGACCATTAAAAGTGTGTCTGCAAGTTCATTCGATACGTGGATGGCGGTCGTTACCATTATCTGTATTAGCGTAGTGGCCGTGTTTACCCGTGGAATGGTGCGCCGTTTATTGCTTTTACTCGGTATTGTTGCTGCCTATTTTTTTTATTTCCTGATGACCAATGTCATGGGTTTGGGTACACCCATTAATTTTAGCGTCATTTCTGAAGCAGCCTGGATTGGTTTACCGACTTTGCATAGCCCTGTTTTTAATGCTAATGCCATTTTATTGATTGCACCGGTTGCGCTGATTTTGGTGGCAGAAAACTTGGGTCACTTTAAGGCAGTTTCGGGCATGACTGGCAAAAATCTTGATCCATATATGGGGCGTGCATTCTTTGCAGATGGGATATGTACTTCAATGTCTGCATCGGTCGGTGGTACAGGGATGACCACTTATGCTGAAAATATTGGCGTAATGGCAGTCACTAAAGTCTATTCAACTACGGTGTTTGTAATTGCCGGAGTATTTGCGATTTTACTCGGTCTTTCACCAAAATTTGGTGCCGTGATCAGTACCATTCCAGTGGCTTTATTGGGCGGTGCATCGATCATGGTGTTTGGTTTAATCACTGTAGCCGGTGCAAAAATCTGGATTGATAACAAAGTCGATTTCACTAAAAACAGCACTTTAATTATTGCTGCTGTCAGCCTGATTATGGGTGCAGGTAACTTCAGTTTAAAAATTGGGATCTTCGATTTAGGCGGTATTGGAACCGCAACTCTAGCGGCGATTGTGCTGAACCTATTTTTGAATCGTGGTGAAGAAAAAACCAGTTCCAGCAGTGAAAATACAGAAACCTCGGCTACCCCTGTAGCTAATCCATAGGAGTTCATTTTGAGTCAGACAATTGCATTTATTGGACTCGGGACAATGGGATGGCATATGGCCTCCCATCTTCCTAAACTTGGACATGAAGTTTGGGTCTGGAACAGAACTCAGTCTAAAGCAGATCATCATTCGATTAGCTTTAAAACGCAATCTGTCGATGATATAGAAAAGGCCGTACAAGCAGATTATATATTTTCATGTTTACCGACCAGTGCGGATGTAGAGCAATTGATTGCAACACATCCACCCAAGTCAGGCAGTATCTGGATTGATTGCACCAGTGGTGTTCCACAATCCGCACAACAGTTAAATCAAGCCTTAAAAAAAATAGGGGTTGAATATCTGGATGCACCGGTTTCAGGTCAAACCATCGGCGCTGAAAAAGGTACTTTAACCGTAATGATTGGTGGCGATGCAGATGCTTTTGATAAAGCCAAACCGATCATTGCTGCATTTTCAGGTCTCATTGAATATGTCGGCGAAAGTGGTTCTGGCTTTGCGGTGAAAGCGATTAATAATACCTTGATGGCCACCCATTTGTGAGCTTTGGCAGAAGGTCTAACGGTATTGAAATCTAAGGGTGTGGATTTATCGGCGGCTTTGAGCTGTATTAATCATTCTAGTGGTAAAAGCAGCATGTCTGAAAATATTATGGCGCAGCGGGTACTCAGTCGAAGTTTTGATAAAACCTTTGCGCTAGATCTATTGCAAAAAGATATTGGTATTGCAGTCGATTTGATTCAGGAGGAATCGTTGAATCTTCCAAGTATGCATTTGATTCAGGAGCAATTTGCTTTAATTGAAAAAGAATCCGCGCGTCAACTGGATTTTTCTGCTGCTGTACAGGGTTTGGAAAAAATCAATCAAATCGAGTTGCGATAAATATATAGCGCCTCAGATTAAATTATTCATTAAAAACCCGGATTGAAAAGTCCGGGTTTTTGTTTGAAGTGCTTTTATAATGAAGTTGTTTAGTTGGACTATCTTATAAAATAGTTCAGGAGCGTTTATAAGTACTGGCATATTGAGTCTTGTTCGAATCCATTGGATTGTTGATATTTGTTTTAAAATTAAATAATTAAACCTATAATTTAAAAGCGAATATAAATAAAACTAAGGGTATTTATGAAAGGGCAGATATTGGATTTTTCCATTCAGAGCAATTCGGGAGTGATCAGTGGTGATGATCAAAACCGTTATCAGTTTTCTGGAGCGAGTTGGCGTGGGCAAGTTCCACCTGCACGGGGGCAGAAAGTTGATTTTACCGTCGATGGAACAGGTCAGGCCAATGATATTTATATCCTCAGTTCAGCTTTAGTATTTCCAACTCAAGTGGGCGATAAAAACAGGATTATTGCAGCAATCTTGGCTTTTTTCCTCGGCGGCTTCGGTATTCATAAATTTTATTTGGGGCAAATCGGCTGGGGAATTGTTTATCTGATTTTCTGCTGGACCTTTATTCCTGCTTTGGTCGCTTTCATCGAGTTCATTATTTATTTGTGTACATCGGATGAGGATTTTGCTCGTAAGTATGGTTGATTAAAGAAATAAAAAAAGGGCATAAGCCCTTTTTTTTGTCTGCTTTATTTAGCAGGTTGTCCCCATTGGTTGTTTTCTCGCTTGGTGTCTGAAGCCCACCAGATAATCAGTGGGATAATTCCAATAATAGTCAGAATAAGAAGTTGCCACCAACCTGATCGATTTGTGTCATGTAAACGACGAGCACCTGCTGCTAAAGTCGGTATTAATAATGCGAGGTTAAGAACACCGTTAAATAATGGTTCAGTATCGAGTACGGCATCTATAATTTGAGTAATAACACCTAAAATAATGCATGCTAAATAAAAGAACCAGAATTCTTTACGGCGTGCACGTCCCTCAAATACGACATAGTTTTTTAGGCATTTTACAAACCAATCAATCATGTTGAATTGTTCTTCAGCTTTATTCTGATCAGAAAGTTTGTCTAATTGATTGGAAATATTTTGCACTGGATTGCTGTGACCTAATGCTGTAAAGATTTGAATGGCACTGCCAGCATTATCGACATCAAAATCCACCCGATCGCCACGAGCAGGTGGACGTTGTCCACGCCATTCTGCGCCGGTAAAATTGTAGCGGTTTTGGTCATCGCCACTGATAATGCCTGTGTTGGTCTGGATTGAAAAATCCAAAATACTTCCTTTCATTTTAGCCTCTGTGATTTTATGGGTATTAAGTTGTAAATTTAGTGTTGTTATTCACTTTCATAATAGCAGAACAGTTTGAAATTTAAACTAATTATTTATTCTTAAGTTGCTGTATTTCTATTGTTTTTTATATGAATTTTATCTTCTGATAAAAAATCCCGCTACATGAGCGGGATTTTTACATCTTTAAATTACCAGCTTAACGCGCCACCAGTTTGGTAGTCTGTTACGCGAGTTTCAAAGAAGTTTTTCTCTTTACGCAAGTCCATCATTTCTGACATCCACTGGAATGGGTTGTTCACACCAGCGAATTGTTCAGGCAAGCCAAGTTGCGCTAAACGACGGTTTGCAATGAACTTCAAGTATTCTTCCATCATTGCAGCATTCATGCCGAGTACACCGCGTGGCATCGTGTCACGTGCGTATTCAATTTCAAGCATCGTACCTTCAAGAATCATTTGAATGATTTCTTCTTGGAATTCAGCTGTCCAAAGACCCGGGTTTTCATTCTTGATTTGGTTAATCATGTCGATACCAAAGTTCAAGTGCATAGATTCATCACGCAGGATGTACTGGAATTGCTCAGCAACACCATTCATCTTGTTACGGCGACCCATAGACAGGATTTGGCTGAAACCACAGTAGAAGAAGATGCCTTCAAGTACACAGTAGAACGCGATCAAGTTGCGAAGCAAGATTTGGTCGTTTTCAGGTGTACCCGTTTTGAAAGTAGGATCACTTAAAGATTGGGTATATTTCAAGCCCCAAGCCGCTTTACGCGCTACTGACGGTACTTCACGGTACATGTTGAAGACTTCGCCTTCATCCATACCCAAAGATTCGATACAGTATTGGTAAGCATGTGTATGAATTGCTTCTTCAAATGCTTGACGCAAAATGTACTGACGGCATTCAGGGTTGGTAATATGACGGTAAATCGCCAATACCAAATTGTTTGCAACCAATGAATCGGCAGTCGAGAAGAAACCAAGTGAACGCATAACAATAGTTCGCTCATCTTCGGTTAAGCCGTTTTCAGACTTCCAAAGTGCGATGTCATGGTTCATGTTCACTTCTTGCGGCATCCAGTGGTTGGCACAACCGTCTAGATATTTTTGCCAAGCCCATTCGTATTTGAATGGAACAAGCTGGTTCAAGTCAGCACGACAGTTGATCATGGCTTTATCGTCAACTTGTACGCGCTGTGCGCCCATTTCAAGCTCTTCCAAGCCTGGCGCAACATCAAGTGTTTCTAAGGCAGCAGATGCTCTTGCCAATGAATCGGCTGAATGTTTTGTTCGACCTTGACTGGTTCTAGCGGGTTGTGCAGCACCCAAATCCGGCGCTGATGGTTGTGCATCAGATACCACTTGTGTATGAGTCGCTTTTTGCGGCTCGACGGGCGCAGACTTGTGTTCAGGTGCAGCCGGTTTCTGTGAATCATCTTCGAAATCGTCCCAACTTAGGATAGACATATCAATTCTCTCTTCGATGCTTATATCTGTTATCTGACATCTCACAAACGAAGATGTCTACTATACGCTTAAATTGTGTAAGCAAAATTAAGTTTTGCCGATCACTGTTCTAATCTTGTTCGATAGGACAGATATCCTCACGACTTATTTTGCTTGCTCGCTTTATGTGCCTTGAGCCAGAAATAGCCAATCGGGACATAAAAAGTCAGAACAAAGGAAACGACCAGTGCAACAAGTCCTAACATGTAGTTGTGAGTCATATGGAGCATGGTCTTTTCCTATAATTATTTAAAATGTAAATCCTAGCCGAAACTAAGATTTACATTCACAAAATCATTTTTTAGATGATTTTGTAGGTTTAACGGTTTCAGTCACTGTCGTTTTAGGATGCTTTTGTGCATACTTTTCAGTAACAAAGCGACCAGTACCAGCATCACGGGAAACTTTTTTAGTAGCCATAGAGTTATCTCCATATCAAATCAAAATGACTCATACTGGCTCGAGAAAGAATTCAGTGCTACAATTCATCTCGCATTTGCTAATGCCAGCCTCGTCGTGACCATTTTGGTATCACTTCGAGATTGAAAAGCCCTTTAGTTAGTTTTGACGGACGCTATAGGGCTTTTTTATTGCCTAAATTTTGGAATCCCCCTAAATCCCCATTTTGCAAAGGGGGACTTGCATCCCGCCATTTGCTTCGAGGAATCCCCCTCCTTTTAGGAGGGGTTAGGGGAGGTCATGCAAGCTTATTGACAAGCCTCACAATCAGGATTGTCAATTGAACATGCCAATGGCACTGGAGCTGCTTGAGCAAAATCATCTTCAGCTACTGCTTCAGGTTTTTTCACTTCTTCAACTACAGGTGCGCTAGTTACAACAGCAGCGCCCATGTTTGATTTTACTGCGTTCAATGCACCCGTGTTAATGGTCGATTTCTCAGCAGAAGTCGCACCCAATGCACGAAGGTAATAAGTGGTTTTAAGACCACGTAACCAAGCCATTTTGTAAGTCATGTCCAGTTTCTTACCGTTTGCACCAGAGATGTAAAGGTTAAGAGACTGTGCTTGATCGATCCATTTTTGACGGCGTGATGCAGCATCTACAATCCAGCGTGGTTCAACTTCAAACGCAGTCGCGAAGATGGCTTTAAGCTCTTCAGGAATACGTGAAATCTTCTGAACAGAACCTTCAAAATGTTTAAGGTCGTTCACCATCACTGAATCCCAAAGACCGCGATCTTTTAACGCACGTACTAAGTACGGGTTGATCACTGTGAATTCACCAGAAAGGTTAGATTTCACATAAAGGTTTTGGAAAGTCGGTTCGATTGACTGAGAAACACCACAAATGTTCGAAATAGTTGCAGTCGGAGCAATTGCCATAACGTTCGAGTTACGCATACCGTCTTTTTGAACTTTGCTACGTAAAGTATCCCAATCCAGACGAGTGGTACGATCCACTTCGAACATGCGTTCTGGGCGTGATTTTGCAACGATATCTAAAGAGTCGATTGGCAAGATCCCTTGATCCCACAATGAACCTTTAAATGTTTCATAAGTCCCACGTTCAACAGCCAAATCACTTGAAGTTGAAATCGCATAGTAGCTAATCACTTCCATAGATTCATCGGCAAAATCAACAGCCGCTTCAGAACCATACGCCAAGTTCATTTCATATAAAGCATCCTGGAAGCCCATGATGCCCATACCCACTGGACGATGCTTCATGTTTGAAGTACGTGCTTGTGGTACAGCGTAGTAGTTGATGTCAATCACGTTGTCGAGCATACGAACAGCAGTTTTTACTGTACGCGCCAATTTTTCGCGATCTAACACACCGCCTTGAACGTGTTGTACAAGGTTGATTGAACCTAGGTTACATACTGCAATTTCATCTTCATTGGTGTTCAAAGTAATTTCTGTACACAAGTTAGATGAATGCACTACGCCCACGTGTTGTTGAGGTGAACGCAAGTTGCATACGTCTTTGAATGTGATCCAAGGGTGGCCAGTTTCAAACAACATCGACAGCATTTTGCGCCACAAATCTTTTGCACGAATAACTTTGTGCAACATGTTTGTTTCTTTGGCAATGCTTTCGTAGTAAGCATAACGTTCAGCGAATTCTGCACCCATTAAATCATGAAGATCAGGCGTTTCAGAAGGTGTGAACAGGGTCCAGTCAGCATCTTCAAATACACGTTGCATGAACAAGTCTGGAACCCAGTTTGCAGTATTCATGTCGTGGGTACGGCGACGGTCATCACCGGTATTTTTACGAAGCTCTAGGAATTCTTCGATGTCCAGGTGCCAGGTTTCAAGGTATGCACAAACTGCACCTTTACGCTTACCGCCTTGGTTTACCGCAACAGCTGTATCGTTGGCTACTTTAAGGAACGGTACCACACCTTGAGACTTACCGTTTGTCCCTTTGATGTATGAGTTCAAGGCACGAACTGGAGTCCAGTCATTGCCTAAACCGCCTGCCCATTTAGACAACATTGCGTTATCACGCATTGCGCCATAAATGTTATACAGGTCATCACCAATCGTAGTTAAGTAACAGCTAGATAACTGTGGACGTAAAGTACCCGAGTTAAATAGGGTAGGTGTTGAAGCCATGTAATCGAAGCTAGACAACAAGTTGTAGAATTCGATGGCACGATCTTCACGGTTTTCTTCATTTAACGACAGACCCATGGATACGCGCATGAAGAACAATTGCGGTAATTCAAAACGGATGCCATTTGAATGGATGAAGTAACGGTCAAATAAAGTTTGCAGACCTAAGTAGGTGAACTGGTTTGAGCGTTCTGGTTGAATCGCTGCTGCCAATTTCGCAAGGTCGAAGTTAAGCAGTTCTGGAGATAAAAGATCAAGCTCGATCCCTTTCTTTAAGAAGGTTTCTAAAGCATCACCCTCATTGGTGTCTGTAGACAGACCCAGGAACTCCAAACCTGTAGCAACTAAATTGTCACGAAGTAAACGTGCAGTCACATAAGTATAGTTAGGTTCTTGTTCGATACGGGTACGGGTCGCCATCATCATTGTTGTTGAGATGTCAGACTCTTTTACGCCGTTATATAAGTTCTTGATGGTTTCATCGACGATCGCTTGAACATCAATCCCTTCCAGACCTTCAGCTGCTTTTTCTACATGTGCTTTTAGCGCGCCCAAGTCAAGCGGTTGAAGCTGACCATTTGCAGCCGTGATTTGCAAAGTAGGATGATGGTGTGCGCCAGTTTGTTTACGTGCATCAGAGCGTTGTTCGCGGTAGATGACATACGCACGCGCAACTTTCTGTTCACCGGTACGCATAAGCGCAAGTTCAACTTGGTCTTGAATTTCTTCAATGTGAATCGTGCCACCTGACGGTAAACGACGGTTAAAAGTATTCATCACCATTTCAGTCAGTTGTTCTATACGGTCATGAATACGGCTTGAATCAGCGCTTTGTTGACCTTCTACGGCCAAGAAAGCTTTACCTATCGCGACAGAAATTTTCTCTGCATCAAAAGTAGCAACATCACCGGTGCGTTTAATCACCTGAAGTTGACCAGGAATTGAAGTGATTACGCTCATGTGGGCATAGCTCCATTGTCATCTATTGTTATGTGTGTGGACCATTTGAACTGGACGAAATCTCATCTCAGTGTTTGAGGATTAAACACAAGAACTAGTGGTTTAAAATCGAATTGAACACAAGATACGGGAAAAATGAGCTTAGATCAATATTGACATTTTAGTAAAAATTTTTCTATTTATCCGCAATATCTCATTGCAAAAAAATCTCTATTTTTATGTTTCTTGTATAAGCCTGATTAGACAGGGGTCTAGCATAACAAAGCTCGGATTAAGTACTTATAGATAACATTGTGGATAAGTTAAAAGAGTGCGATTAATTACTCATATTCTGAACAAAATGGCAAAATGTATATAAAATCAACATTTTGTAACAAGATGTATCGGTAAAATGGCTTAAATGGGCATTAAATTTGAAAATATCAATTAATTCAACACTTAATAAAAATATAACAAAAAACTACTTTGATGTATCAGTTTGGTGAATGCTATCTTGTTTACAATGTAAACGTGTGTATATTGCTGAATATATTAAAGCGTATCCGTCGGATTTTTAAGGATACCTTAATCCATATAAAGGGGCATTTTATGAGCCAAGAAGAAAAGTTACCTAAAATTTTAATTGTTGAAGACGATGAACGTCTTGCACGTTTGACTCAAGAATACCTGATTCGTAATGGATTAGAAGTTGGGGTAGAACCTGACGGTAATCGCGCAATCCGTCGTATCATTGCGGAACAACCAGATCTAGTGGTACTGGATGTGATGTTGCCAGGTGCAGATGGTTTAACCATTTGTCGTGAAGTCCGTCCACATTATCATCAACCGATTTTGATGCTGACTGCACGTACCGAAGATATGGACCAGGTTTTAGGATTGGAAATGGGTGCGGACGACTATGTGGCTAAACCTGTTCAGCCACGTGTTCTTTTAGCGCGTATTCGTGCATTGCTGCGTCGTACCGACAAGGCACCTGAAGATGAAGTTGCACAACGCATCGAATTTGATGACCTTGTGATCGATAATGGTGGCCGTTCGGTGACTTTGAATGGTGAGTTGGTTGACTTCACCAGTGCTGAATATGACCTGTTGTGGTTATTGGCTTCAAACGCGGGTCGCATTCTATCTCGTGAAGATATTTTTGAGCGTCTACGCGGTATTGAATACGATGGTCAAGACCGTTCAATTGATGTGCGCATTTCACGTATTCGTCCAAAAATTGGTGATGATCCAGAAAATCCAAAACGTATTAAAACAGTACGTAGTAAAGGTTATTTATTCGTTAAAGAAACCAACGGTCTTTAATATTTGTACCTAATTTTTATAGGACATCCTCTTGTTTAAACACAGTATATTCTTGCGTATTTATGCGGGGTTAGTAATTTTAGTCGCCTTGGTAGCAGTATTTGGCTACCTGTTGGTACAGATTATTAATTACCAGCGTGCGCAAGAATATCGTGAATCTTTAACCGATGGTGTGTCTTATATCATTAGTGAGGGCATCGCACGGCAGCCGAATGAGCAACAGAAAAAAGACTGGATTTCTGATGCTTCGGATTTGCTGGAATTGCCCATTTATTATGTAGATGCAAATAAAGTTGATTTATCGCGTACCGAGCAAAGACGAATTAACGAGCGTAAAGCTGCGGTTCGTTATGATGCACAAAACTCGATTGCTTACGTGATTATTGGCCTGAAAGATGATCCAAAACATTTGCTTTATATAAAAGTAGATAAAATTGGCGAACGCCAAATGAAAGCGTTGCCGATTTTTATTCTGGATTATCTGGTGTATTACCCGGGACAAGAAAAAGAATATCTTGCAAAAATTCAATCGAATTTTGCTTATCCTATTCAAATTGAAAAAATTCAAAACCTTCCACTTGATTCGGAACAGATTGGTCGACTTCGATTAGATCACAGTATTATTTTATACCGTGACAGTGCATCGGTTCGTGGGACCACAATTTCTATTGTTTCCCCTATGCCAAGTTCGCCTTCTGAGGTGTTGGTGCTCGGTCCTGTACCGCTATTTAACTGGATGCCTTTCCAGCTTGCAGCCGGGATTACCTTACTCAGCTTATTTGTGTTAAGTCTGGGTGTATATGGCTTGCTTGTGCCAATGCAGCGTCGTTTACGTGAAGTGAATTATGCCTTGCATCGTATGAAGTCCGGGGATATGACTTTACGTTTGCCGGTCGATGGGACCGATGAAATGGCAAGTTTGGCGACCAATTACAACAGTATGTCGGATCACATTCAGCGCTTGATTGAAGCTCAACGCGAATTGATGCGTGCGGTTTCGCATGAATTACGTACACCTGTGGCACGGATCCGTTTTGGTATGGAAATGCTGGCAGAAGAAGATGACTATGAGTATCGCTTGCAACAGGTTGAGCAGATTGATAAGGATATTGAAGCGCTGAATACCTTGATTGATGAAATCATGACCTATGCCAAACTCGAGCAAGGTACACCTTCTTTAGACTTTGAAAAAATTGTTTTGTTTGACGTGTTAGATCAAGTTGTTGTTGAAACTGAGGCACTAAAAACACAAAAAGAAATCGAGCTTCAAGCACTGCCTCTTACCATTGTGGTGGATGCTGAACGTCGTTATTTACACCGTGTAGTACAGAATTTGGTGGGCAATGCGGTTCGATATTGTGATCATAAAGTGATTGTAAGCGGAGGGATCAATGACGAAGGTCTGGCTTATGTGCAGGTTGAAGATGATGGTGCAGGTGTACCCGAAGAAGAGCGGAAGCGCATCTTTGAAGCTTTTGCACGTTTAGATGACAGTCGTACCCGTGCTTCTGGTGGCTATGGTTTAGGTTTGTCTATTGTGAGTCGTATTGCGTACTGGTTTGGCGGTAATATTCATGTCGATAAAAGCCCGATTTTGGGTGGGGCGCGTTTTATCATGACATGGCCTGTACAAAGATTTAATAAATCTGGCAAAAAAACCGGTATGACTAAAGACAGCATAGAGTTTTAAGCAAGATAATAAAAAAAGCACCAGATTCGGTGCTTTTTTTATGGTCTATTCGTGAAGAGTGGCATCGGGTTCGATAATGGGTTTGCCTTGTCTCAGGCTTTCTAGAGCCTCAGTATTGAAATCTAGCAGCAAAGAATTATTTTTAGGATCGATGGCGTAATGACTAATCAGCTTTTGATCGCCGTTCAGTGTTTCAACTTTATATTGGTCTGCGATATTTAAAATAGCATCCAGATTTGTGGTTGCAGAAGCAAAGTCTTGGCGAAAAAGTTCATAAATATCACGAAGGTCGAAAATAGCATCCTGGGCATCCGGATGTTTTTCAATATACCCTTGCACATGATGTACTAAGAGCTGTGCAAAGAAAAAATACTCAGATTCGTGTTTGTATGCTAAGCCCATGTGTTTGCTCCTTATTCTTTGTTCTACGAATAGAGATAGGAATAGCATAAATAGGGGGGGAGATCATCATGAGATGCATTAGAGTTGCAAAAAAACACACAAAATATGTACTACGAAGTCGGGTTTATTGCTTTATATAGGTGGTAGTGCTTTAAAAAAATCACACACTAAGAAGAGTTCTCATATTTATCATCGCATTGCTAAAAGTGTTGATTTTTATGGGGAGAGATAAAACAACAATGATTTGGATTTGAGAATGGGAGCCAGAAAAACATTGGGCCAAAATTTGATCGTTTTGCGCTGATTGAAGATGTGCTTGAATAAGCAGATGACACTATAATTTGGATTTTTCTAGGAAATATAAACCTGGATTTCATGAATTTGAAAAAAATAATCATTTTTCTTTTTTTGATTTAATAAAGCGATTGCTAGATAAACAATAGGGCTTAAGCTTTGAAAAAAAGGCAAAATGATTAAAAAATCATCCTAAAGACTAAGGCTTATAAGCTAGCAAGTGAAATCATAAATCAGGTACAATTGGCGGGATTAATTTTGTGTTTGGTGTATTTGAAGGCCAATACATACATTCTTTGTTAATAAATTAGGCCTGCCAGGAGTTATCCCCGCATGAGTGCCATTACTCCATACGATTGGGCAATTATTGCCTTCGTGATCGGCGTTACATTTCTTTGCGTCTTTATGCTCACAGTTCCTTTACTCCTTGGGGGTAAGTCATGGGGCCGTGCGAAGCAAGAGCAATTTGAGTCAGGTGTGGTAGGTGCTGGTGGAGCACGCATCCGCTTGTCTGCTAAGTTCTACTTGGTGGCGATTTTCTTTGTAGTATTTGACTTAGAAGCACTTTATCTCTACGCATGGGCTACATCAGTTCGTGAGGTAGGTTGGTTCGGGTTTACAACTGTTGTTATTTTTGTGGTCGATTTATTGATTGCTTTGGTTTATGCCATTTCTGTAGGTGCATTAAACTGGGCGCCAACGGACCGCCGCAAATCAGCAGCTATGCAACCGAAAATAGGTTCAGCAAATATGAACCTTGCAGACATTACTCGCTTTAACTCCATCGAAGAGTTGGTCATGGACCCTACAGGTCAAATTCCAGCTCAATCTTCTGGTCGTGTGAAAGCAAAAACACCGGCTACATCATCTATTAAGGAGTAACTCGGGATGAAATATACATTAACCCGTGCGAATCCGGATGCTGATCAATATCCACTTCAGGAGCGTCAGATCGTTACGGATCCGCTTGAAGAAGAAGTGAATAAGAATGTATTCATGACTCGTTTAGAGGACGTGATGCACACAGCTGTAAACTGGGGCCGTAAAAACTCTGTATGGCCTTTTAACTTTGGTACATCATGCTGTTACGTAGAATATGCAACTACCTTAACCGGTGTGCATGATATGTCACGTTTCGGTGCCGAAGTTATTCGTGCTTCACCGCGTCAGGCGGATTTAATGATTGTTGCAGGGACTTGCTTCGTGAAGATGGCCCCTGTAATTCAGCGTTTATACGAGCAAATGTTAGAGCCTAAATGGGTGATTTCAATGGGTGCTTGTGCAAACTCTGGCGGCATGTATGACATTTATTCAGTTGTACAAGGTGTGGATAAAATCATTCCTGTCGATGTGTACATCCCAGGTTGCCCACCACGCCCTGAAGCATTGTTGCAAGCATTAATGTTGTTACAAGACCAAATTCAATTAGAGCGCCGTCCACTTTCAGCGGTAATTGGTGATGATCTTCAGCCAGTATATAAGCCAAAGATGCAGCCAGAACGTGACCGTAAGAATGCTGAACGTATTGCAGTGAAAAACTTACGCTCTATGGATGAAATTAAATAATTTTAACGATGAAATATTGATGCACCCGGTCTGGGTGTAATTGTCGTTAAAGTTGACTTGAATTTGTATTAAATAGGAAGCCAAGCCAATGGCTGAAACTGACATTGCTATGCCAGAATCAACTCCAGTTGATTCACGCCCAGCATTTGCAATTGTAGAAGAGCTCAAAACCAAGTTTGGTGAGAACTTCTACGTGCAAGCGACCTTTGAAGATTTTCCAACGGTCTGGGTTGAGCGCGCACGTGTACAAGACGTTTTAATGTTCTTGCGTACAGTGTCACGTCCATACGTGATGTTGTTCGACTTGTCAGCGGTAGATGAGCGTTTACGTACGCACCGCGACGGTTTACCTGCGTCTGATTTCACCGTGTTCTATCATTTGTTATCGCTAGAGCGTAACAGTGATATTCGTATTAAAGTTGCGTTGAATGAGAATGATGTAAATCTTCCAACAGCAACCAACATTTGGCCAAATGCCAACTGGTACGAACGTGAAGCATACGATATGTTCGGCATTAACTTCGAAGGGCATCCAATGCTCCGTCGTATCTTGTTGCCAACCTATTGGGAAGGTCACCCACTTCGTAAAGAATATTCTGCACGTGCCACTGAATATACCCCGTATATGCAGAACCAGGCAAAACAGGATTTCGAGCAAGAACACTTGCGCTTTGTTCCTGAAGACTGGGGTCTAAAACGCGGTAATGCCGATGAAGATTTCATGTTCCTGAACTTGGGTCCGAACCATCCATCTGCGCACGGTGCATTCCGTGTCATTTTGCAGTTAGATGGCGAAGAAGTGAAAGACTGTGTGCCTGACATCGGTTATCACCACCGTGGTGTGGAAAAGATGGCTGAACGTCAAACCTGGCATTCATTCATTCCGTATACCGACCGTGTTGACTACTTGGGTGGTTGTGCGCAAAACATGCCTTACGTTCTTGGCGTAGAGCAAATGGCAGGAATCACTGTTCCTGACCGTGCGCAATGTATCCGTGTCATGATGTCTGAATTGTTCCGTATTAATAACCACTTGTTGTATATCGGTACTGCGATTCAAGATGCCGGCGGTATGACGCCTGTATTCTATATGTTCGCCGATCGTCAAAAAATCTATGACGCAATTGAAGCGATCACGGGTTACCGTATGCATCCGGCATGGTTCCGTATCGGTGGTACAGCGCACGACCTTCCAAACAACTGGCAAAAACTTATTCGTGAAATTCTCGAATGGATGCCAAGCCGTTTGAAAGAGTACTACACTGCTGCGCTGAAAAACTCTGTATTTATTGGTCGTACTCGTAATGTTGCGCAATACGATGCAAAATCTGCATTGGCTTGGGGTGTAACCGGTACTGGTCTACGTGCTACGGGTATTGATTTCGACGTTCGTAAATACCGTCCTTATAGCGGTTATGAAAACTACGACTTCGACGTGCCTTTAGAGTATGAAGGCGATGCTTATGCGCGTGTTCTTGTTCACTTCCGTGAAATTGAAGAATCGCTCAAAATCATCCAGCAATGTTTAGATAACATGCCTTCTGGTCCATATAAAGCGGATCATCCATTGGCTGTTCCACCGCCAAAAGACAAGACATTACAAGATATTGAAACCTTGATTACGCACTTCTTGAGCGTGTCATGGGGGCCTGTAATGCCTGCAGGTGAAGCATCTGTAATGGCAGAAGTGGTGAAAGGTGCAAGTAACTACTACTTGACTTCAGACAAGTCGACCATGAGTTATCGTACCCGTATTCGTACACCAACTTTCACCCATTTACAGCAAATGCCTTCTGTGATTAACGGCAGTCTTGTATCTGACTTAATCATTTATTTAGCGACAATTGACGTCGTAATGGCTGACGTGGATCGCTAAGGGGTAAACGCATTATGATGATTTTGACTGATAAAAAGCCACGTGTGAATGTTGAAGGGATTTTAACTTCGGAAGAAATCCACGATATCGAACATCACATTGAACATTATCCGTACCCGCGTGCGGCATGTTTGGATGCATTGAAATGCGTTCAACGCCGTAATGGTTGGGTGGATGATGCGCAAATGAATGCGATTGCACAAATGCTCTCTATGAGTGTTGCGGATTTAGAAGGCGTTGCGACGTTCTATAACCGTATCTATCGCCAACCTGTTGGTCGTCACGTAATTTTGTTATGTGACTCGATTGCTTGCTTCCTGATGGGTGCAGAAACTTTGGCTGAAGCGTTCCAGCGTGAACTCGGTATTCAGTTTGGTCAAACCACCGCTGATGGTCGTTTTACCTTGCTGCCGATTTGCTGCTTAGGTAACTGTGACAAAGGTCCAACCTTAATGATTGATGAAGACACTCACGGATTGGTTGAAGTGACTTCGGTTAAACAGTTATTGGAGAAGTATCTATGAATACTGAACCAAAACCAATTTACGGTGACGGTAACCCGGAAACTCATCCACTCACTTGGCGTTTAAGCAAACAAGCCAATGTTCGTAATGCTGATGATTACGAAGCGCTTGAAGGTTATGCAGGCTTTAAAAAAGCCATTGCCATGAAACCGGCTGAAGTGCTTGACGTTGTTAAAGCTGCAACTGTAAAAGGTCGTGGTGGTGCAGGTTTCCCGGCAGGGATTAAATGGTCGTTGATGGCGCCAAATGATGGTGGTCCACGTTACCTGATCTGTAATGCCGATGAAATGGAACCGGGTACCTTTAAAGACCGTTTGTTGATGGAAGATCTTCCACACCAATTGATCGAAGGGATGTTGATTGCTGCTTATACATTAGAAGCAACTCAAGGTTATATCTTCATCCGTGGTGAATACATCGAAGCTGCGAAGTATTTAAACGAAGCGCTTGAGCAAGTTCGTGCCAAAGGTTACCTGGGTGACAATATCCTTGGAACAGGTTGGAACTTTGATTTACATGTGCATACCGGTGCGGGTCGTTATATTTGCGGTGAAGAAACTGCATTGATTAACTCGCTTGAAGGTCGCCGTGCCAATCCACGTACCAAACCGCCATTCCCGCAAGTTGCAGGTGCTTGGGGTCGTCCTACGATTGTCAACAACGTAGAGACCTACAACAACTTACCAGCAATCATGCTGCGTGGTCCTGAATGGTACATCAACTTATCTGCGGGTAAGTCGAAAGATCCAGGCACCAAAATTTATGGTGCATCAGGTAAGGTGAAATTCCCGGGTCTATGGGAATTACCATTTGGTACAACAGCGCGTGAAGTGATTGAAGATCATGCCGGTGGTATGCGTGATGGTCTTAAATTAAAAGCATGGTTACCGGGCGGTGCTTCTACTGACTTCTTGGCAGCAGAGCATATCGACTTGCCAATGGATGCAGAAAGCATCATGAAAGCAGGTTCACGTTTAGGGACCTGTTTGCTGATGGTGGTTGATGAAACTCAGTGTATGGTTTCAGCAACACGTAACCTTGAAGAATTCTTTGCGCGTGAATCATGTGGCTTCTGTACGCCTTGCCGTGATGGTTTACCTTGGGCGGTTAAAGCGCTTAAAGCATTGGAAAATGGTACAGGTAAGAAAGAAGATATCGATCACTTACAAGAACTTACTCGTAAGCTTTGGATTGGTAAGACTTTCTGTGCTCACGCTCCAGGTGCAATGGAACCGCTTATGGGCGCACTCAAACATTTCCGTGGCGAATTTGAAGCGAAGGTAGTCAATGCCGCCGCTCAAACCAGCAACGTAGAACAAGCTTAAGGAATTCGACTATGGCTACAATTCATGTCGATGGCAAATCGTATGAAGTCAATGGCTCAGAGAACTTGCTGCAAGCATGTTTGTCTTTGGGTATTGATATCCCGTACTTTTGTTGGCATCCATCCTTAGGTTCTGTCGGCTCTTGCCGTCAATGTGCCGTGACTCAGTACGCGAATCCAGAAGATACGCGTGGTCGTTTAGTCATGTCATGTATGACGCCTGCATCTGACAATACCTACATCTCGATTGAAGACAAAGAAGCGAAAGATTTCCGTGCTTCGATTGTTGAATTCTTGATGACCAACCACCCACACGACTGTCCAGTGTGTGAAGAGGGTGGTCACTGTCATTTACAAGATATGACTGTAATGACACAGCACGACCGTCGTCGTTACCGTTTCACCAAACGTACGCATTACAACCAGGAGCTAGGCTCATTCATTTCTCATGAAATGAACCGTTGTATCGCGTGTTACCGTTGTGTGCGTTATTACAAAGACTACGCAGGTGGTACGGACTTCGGCGTGTATGCCAACGCATCACGTGTTTACTTCGGTCGTCCAGAATCAGGTACTTTGGAATCGGAATTCTCGGGTAACCTGACTGAAGTCTGTCCTACAGGTGTATTTACCGACAAAACTCACTCAGAACGCTATAATCGTAAATGGGACATGCAGTATGCGCCAAGCATATGCCAAGGCTGTTCTTCAGGTTGTAACATCTCTCCGGGTGAGCGTTATGGTGAACTTCGTCGCGTAGAAAACCGCTTTAATGGTGACGTTAACCAATACTTCCTTTGCGATAAAGGTCGTTTCGGTACGGGTTATGTAAACCGTGAAGATCGTCCACGTCAACCGCAATTCCGTTCAGGTGAAAACGTGACTACAGTTTCTGTAGATCAGGCACTTGATACCGTGATTGAAAGTATCCAAGGCAAAAAAGTATTGGGTATTGGTTCTCCACGTGCATCTCTTGAATCGAACTTCGCGCTTCGCGAGTTAGTCGGTCAAGACAACTTCTCGACAGGTCTGGCTCAAAAAGAGCAAAACCTGGTTGAACTTGCTGCCTCTATCATGCAAACCGAGGGTGTTTATAACCCGACGATGCGTGAAATCGAAAGCTACGATGCTGTGTTGATTCTGGGTGAAGACTTAACTCAAACTGCACCACGTATGGCCTTGTCTGTTCGCCAAGCTGCGAAAAATAAAGCCAAAGAAATGGCTGCAGAACGTCGTACTCAAGAGTGGTTGGCTGAACCGGTACAACGTATTGGTCAAGATGCGAAATCTCCGATTTACATCCTTGCTGCGACGCAAACCCGTTTGTCTGATGTTGCGACAGGTGAAGTGGTTGCTTCTCCAAATGATATTGCGCGTTTAGGCTTTGCGGTTGCTGGGGCAGTTGCTGGTGAAAACATCACTGGTTTGGATGACGATGCGAAAGCATTTGCACAAAGCATTGCTGACACATTAAAAGCTGCGAAAAAACCATTGATCATCTCCGGTACAAGCTTGCAAGATCCTGCAATCATGGAAGCAGCTGCACAAGTTGCGCAAAACCTTGGTTCAAATGCGGGTCTTACATTGACCGTTCCTGAAGTGAACTCAATGGGCTTGGCAATCTTCGGTGGTTTAAGCTTAGAACAGGCATTCGCTCAAGATTACGATGCCATCATCGTGGTTGAAAATGACCTTTACCGTCGTTTACCTGCAGCTCAAGTAGATGCAGCATTTGCCAAAGCACAAGATGTGATCGTGCTTGATCATGCGGAAACTGCAACTGTTGCGAAAGCATCGATTGTACTTTCAGCGGCAAGCTTCGCGGAAGGTGATGGTACTGTGGTTAGCCAAGAAGGCCGTGCACAACGTTTCTACCAAGTGTATGACCCAAGCTACTACAAACCAGAGTATGCGATTAAAGAATCATGGCGTTGGTTACATGCCCTTGAAACTGGCTTACAAGGTAAGGCAATTTCATGGACATTGCTGGATGACGTGATTGAATCGGTTGCGAAAAATGTTCCTGCACTTGAAGCGATTCAAGATGTAGCACCAGATGCCGGCTTCCGTGTGCATGGCTTGAAAATTGCGCGTGAACCACGTCGTTATTCAGGTCGTACTGCAATGCGTGCACCGTTATCTGTACATGAGCCAAAACAACCGATCGATATCGATTCTGCATTAACTTTCTCTATGGAAGGTTATGTGGGTAATGAAACACCATCGTCACTGGTACCGTTTGCATGGTCTGCAGGCTGGAACTCTCCACAAGCTTGGAACAAATACCAAGACAACGTGGGTGGTCACTTGAAAGGTGGTGATTCAGGCATTCGTTTATTCGATCGTCTGAAAAAACGTCCTGCACGTACATTTGTTGCACCAACGCCAGTCGTTGCGCATCCAGAAAGCTTCCGTTTAGTGCCGATGCACCACATTTTCGGTTCTGGTGAATTCACTGTAAAAACACCTGCCATGGAATCGCGTATTCCTGAAGCAGTATTTGCAGTGGGTGAACAGGATGCAGCACGTTTAAATGTTCAAGACGGTCAAAAAATTACTGTGAAATCAGGTGAGGCAAGCATTAGCCTTCCAGTTCAAGTGATTGAATATTTACCTACAGGTTATATTGGTTATCCAATTGGTCTTGCACCAACTGTTTCACTTGCAGAGCCTGTATCAGTCGCGGTAGGAGTGTAATTCATGGAACAAGAATTAATACGTCAAACACCGCTTTGGGCTGAGAACTGGCCAATCGCTTACTCTGTGGTTCAAGCGATTGTGATCTTGCTTGTGGTGGTGCTTGTCGCTGCGTTGATGTCATTCATCGAACGTCGTTTACTTGCATTATGGCAAGACCGTTACGGTCCAAACCGTGTTGGTCCTGGGGGGATGTTCCAAATCGTTGCCGACATGCTGAAAATCATGTTTAAGGAAGATTGGACACCGAAGTTTGCTGACAAACTCACTTTCCGTTTAGCACCAGCAGTTGCCATGGCAACTGCGGTACTTTCGTTCATGGTGATTCCTGTAAGTCCAACACTTGGTGTTGCTGACATGAGTATCGGGCTATTGTTCTTTATGGCAATGGCAGGTATTGCAGTGTACGCAGTGCTTTTTGGTGGCTGGTCTTCAAATAACAAATATGCGTTATTGGGTGGTCTTCGTTCTGCAGCTCAAACCATTTCTTATGAAGTGTTCTTGGGGATCTCGCTGATGGGTGTGGTCGCAATTGCGGGTTCATTCAACATGCGCGAGATTGTTGAAGCACAACGTGATGTCTGGTTTGTTATTCCTCAATTCTTAGGTTTCTTGATCTTTATTGTTGCTGGTGTTGCGGTAACACATCGTCATCCATTTGACCAACCAGAAGCTGAACAAGAATTGGCGGAAGGTTACCATGTCGAATACGGCGGTATGAAATGGGGTATGTTCTTCGTTGCAGAATATGTCAACGTGGTTCTTATTTCAGCACTGATCGTAACTTTATTCTTTGGTGGTTGGTTAGCGCCATTCAACCTAGAAATTCCATTTATTCCACCAGTATTCTGGTTCATTATCAAAACAGCATTCTTTGTAATGATGTTTGTCTTGGCACGTGGTTCACTCATGCGTCCACGTTATGACCAGGTGATGAACTTTGGTTGGAAGATTTGTTTGCCTTTGGCGTTGGTCAACTTGTTGGTGACTGGTGCTGTGATTCTGATGAATCAGGCCTAGGACAGCAGGGAGTACAAAATGTATAAAATTCTAGCTGGATTCGGGTCAATCGTACGTTCATTGTGGATGGTCTTCAGCCACGTGACACGTAAACGTGACACCATTTTATATCCAGAAGTACCAGGTGAACAAATTGTTCCGCCGCGTTTTCGTGGTCGTATTGTATTGACACGTGACCCAGATGGCGAAGAGCGCTGTGTTGCATGTAACTTATGTGCGGTTGCTTGTCCGGTGGGCTGTATCTCATTACAAAAAGCTGAAAAAGAAGATGGTCGTTGGTATCCGGAATTTTTCCGTATCAACTTCTCTCGTTGCATTTTCTGCGGTATGTGTGAAGAAGCATGTCCAACGACTGCAATTCAGATGACACCAGATTTCGAATTAGGTGAATATGTTCGTCAAGACTTGGTCTATGAGAAAGAAAACTTGCTCATTTCAGGTCCTGGTAAATATCCTGACTACAACTTCTACCGCGTAACCGGTATGGCTGTAGCAGGTAAAGAGAAAGGTCAAGCACAACGCGAAAGCGCACCTGTTGACGTACGGAGCTTATTACCATGATGTGGCCATTTTATTTGATGGCACTTGTGGCCATTGTCTCTACGATTCGCGTTGTCACTAACGCGAATCCTGTACATGCATTGCTTAGCTTGATCGTGTCTCTGCTTGCTGTTGCAGGTATGTTCATGATCGTTGGTGCACCATTCGCTGGTGCGCTGGAAATTATTGTGTATGCCGGCGCGATCATGGTGTTGTTCGTGTTTGTGGTGATGATGCTGAATCTGGGTCAACATACGGTTGATCAGGAACGTAAGTGGCTCACTTCATCTGCATGGGCATATCCTGCAATGGTGAGTTTCCTGATGGGCTTAGTGCTTGTCTGGATGCTCGGTTCAGATTACACAACTGCTGCTCCTGTCATGGGCACAGAAGTGATTGGACCTAAAGCTGTTGGTACAGCGCTCTTTACTCACTACTTACTATTGGTAGAAGTTGCCGCGATGTTATTGCTAGCTGCATTAGTAGCTGCATTCCATTTGGGTAAACGTGAACCAAGTGCAGAAAAGGAAAAAGAATAATGGGCAACATCCCTTTAGAACATGGTTTGATCGTTGCAACCATTCTTTTTGCACTCGGTTTTTACGGTGTAATGGTGCGACGCAACCTATTATTTATGTTAATGAGCCTTGAAGTGATGATGAACGCAGCTGCACTTGCGTTTGTTTTAGCGGGTAGCGCATGGTTACAACCAGATGGACAAATCATGTTCATCCTGATTTTAACTCTTGCTGCTGCAGAGGCGTGTATTGGTCTTGCGATCGTCCTTCAGTTCTACCATCGCTTCCATCATTTGGATGTGGATGCTGCTAGTGAGATGCGCGGATGAGTTATTTATATTTAACAGTATTATTTCCGCTCATTGGTTTTATCCTTTTAGCGGCGGGGCGTAACAAGCTTCCTGAAAGTGTGGCAGCCATTATTGGGGTAGGTTCAGTCGGTCTTTCGGCTTTATTTGCACTGATTGCTGGTGTGGGCTTTGTCGAGAATGGCTCAGTTGCTCAGGTTCAACATCTTTGGACTTGGTTCAACGTTGGTGGTTTAGCACCGGGCATGAGCTTGCATTTAGATGGTCTATCATTACTGATGATGGGCATGGTGACGGGTGTTGGTTTCTTAATCCACATCTTTGCATCATGGTACATGCATGGTGATGAAGACTTTGCACGTTTCTTCTCTTATTTCAACCTGTTCGTAGCAAGCATGTTGCTACTGGTATTGGGCGATAACCTGGCGTTATTGTTCTTGGGTTGGGAAGGCGTGGGCCTTTGCTCATACTTGCTGATTGGTTACTACTACCAAAAACCTGAAAATGGTTATGCGGCAATCAAGGCATTTACTGTAACCCGTATCGGTGACGTATTCTTGCTGATCGCATTGTTCTTGCTTTACCAACAATTTGGTACTTTGCATATCGGGACAATCGTTGCCAATGCGCCTCAAGTATTAGCAGGTGACCATTCACTTGCAATTTGGACATCGTTAATGTTGTTCTTGGGTGCTGCGGGTAAATCTGCTCAAATTCCATTACAAACATGGTTGGCCGATGCAATGGCAGGTCCTACACCTGTTTCTGCATTGATTCATGCTGCGACAATGGTAACCGCAGGTATTTACCTGTGCTGCCGTATGTTCTCTGTGTTTGAAATGACACCTGAAGTGATGATGTTCATCTCGATTACGGGTGCGGTAACATTGATTGTTGCTGGTTTTGCTGCATTGGTTCAAACCGACATCAAACGTATCTTGGCTTACTCAACCATGAGTCAGCTCGGTTATATGTTTATGGCTGTAGGTGCTGAAGCATACCAAGCAGGTCTGTTCCACATGCTTTCACACGCATTCTTCAAGGCATTATTGTTCTTGTCTTCTGGTGCGGTGATTCTGGCTTACCACCATGAACAAAACATCTTCAAAATGGGTGGCTTGTTCAAACATAA
Source organism: Acinetobacter sp. ANC 4862 (assembly GCF_004336635.1). Classification (GTDB taxonomy): domain Bacteria; phylum Pseudomonadota; class Gammaproteobacteria; order Pseudomonadales; family Moraxellaceae; genus Acinetobacter. Next base: position 8,737 of record NZ_SJXH01000013.1, on the reverse strand, counting down.
CAAATTCTTGTTTGCCTGCTTCGCGATTGGTGGCGGTGCGTTGGCTGCCATTCCATTCTTAACCATCGGTTTCTTCTCGAAAGATGCGATCCTTGGTGCAGTTTGGGCACAAAGCCACATTGCAAATCTTCCTGTATATAACTGCTTGTACTGGGTCGGTGTTGCTGGTGCGTTCTTAACTTCAATCTATACATTCCGTTTAATCTGGGTTGTATTCTTTGGTAAAGAAAACACACCGTATCACGAAATCAAAGGTGCAACTTATTGGGCGCCGTTGGGTATCTTGGCGGTACTTTCAACTGGTTTGGCTTACTTCTTAAAAGCACCAGTAGAAGCAATTTTAAACTCTGCGAAAATTCCAGCGTTTATTATTCCTGAAGCACTTGAAGCGGGTGTACACGGTGCTGAATATACAGCAGTGGGTATTGCACTTGCCGGTCTTGTGGTTGGCGTGGTCCTGTTTGCCTTTGCTTATAAAGCAGTTAAAGCTTTTGCAGAAACTACATTGGGTGCGGGTCTTGCCAATATTTGCCGTAATGCACTTGGTTTTGATGCGTTGTATAACATCGTATTTGTAAAACCATATTTGCTGATTGCGAAAATTTTAGGTCGTGATCCAATTGATGGTTTGTGGTTAGTGCTTCCTGCCATTGTTAAAGGTGGTCATAGCTTCACAAGCTCACGTCAAACAGGTTCATTGCGTGAATACGCATCAAGTATGTCACTCGGTGTAGTGGTCTTACTGATGATCTTGATCGTGATTCAGGTAGTGGGGAAATAAGATGGAAATCACAAACAACTGGATTTTACCCGCGCTGATCCTTGTACCGTTCATTGCAGGTTTTATTTGTTGGTTAGTCGACAAGTTCAATGACAAATTGCCACGTTATATTGCCTTAATTGGTATGCTCGTAACACTGGGCTTCACGGTTTCGCTATGGCAATCGGGTACTTATAACTATGAATTAGGCGCTAAAGTTCCGACTTGGTCAGCTGAATTCATGCTGCCTTGGATTCAAACCCTCGGCATTAACATTCACCTAGCGGTGGATGGTCTTTCACTTCTTATGGTGGGCTTGACTGCATTACTGGGTGTACTTGCAGTTGGATGTTCATGGGGTGAGATTCAAAAGAATGTTGGCTTCTTCCACTTAAACCTTTTATGGTCTTTGGGTGGGGTAATCGGTGTATTCATCGCGATTGACTTGTTCCTGTTCTTCTTCTTCTGGGAGATGATGCTTGTACCAATCTACTTCCTGATTGCGTTATGGGGTCATAAGGGCGCGGACAACAAATCACGTGTCTATGCAGCGACCAAGTTCTTCATCTATACCCAAGTCGCAGGTTTAATCATGCTCATCGGTATCCTAGGCCTTGTGGTTTACGGTTATATGATGACAGGCATGATCGGATTTGATTACAACTACTTGTTAGGTGTGGCAAATACGCTTGATGCGCAATTACCATCAGTGGCTTATGCCTTGATGATCTGTATGTTCATTGGTTTCGCTGTAAAACTTCCAGTGTTCCCATTGCATGGCTGGTTACCAGATGCGCATGCTCAAGCTCCGACAGCAGGTTCTGTCGACTTGGCAGGTATCTTGATTAAGACAGCTGCATACGGTTTGCTTCGTTTCGTTATTCCATTTTTCCCGGCGGCTTCTGCACAGTTTGCAGACATCGCGATCATCTTCGGTTTAATTGGTATTTTCTACGGTGCTTGGTGTGCTTTCCAACAAACCGATATGAAACGTTTACTTGCTTACACCTCTATTTCGCACATGGGCTTTGTACTCCTTGCGATCTACGCAGGTAACATTTTGACCTTCCAGGGTCTGATGATCATGATGTTGGCACATGGTATTTCATCTGCTGCATTGTTCATTATGTGTGGTCAAGTGTACGAACGTGTTCATACGCGCGACTTACGTTTAATGGGTGGTATGCGCGGTCAATTCCCGTACCTTGCTTTCTTCCTGATGTTCTTTGTCGCGGCCCTTGTTGGTATTCCTGGTCTGGGTAACTTTATTGGTGAATTCCTGATTTTGATGGGTTCATTCGACAAATTCCCAACCTTCACCATTGTGGCAGCAACCAGCTTGGTATTGGCAGGTCTTTATGGCTTGATCCTGATTCACAAAGCAATGTTTGGTACGCCAAACGAAGAGCAAAAACAACATTATGCAAACCCATTGAAAGACTTAAATGCGCGTGAGATTGTTATTTTGTTAGTTTGTGCCGTTGCTCTACTATGGCTTGGTATCTACCCACAAAGCTTCCTTGATATTTCAAATTCAAGCATGGCGTGGTTAGCAAATAGCTATATCCCAGTTCAAGACGTTGTCGATGCGACTCAACAAGTCGTATCGCAACAAAATGTGGAGATCCAATAAGCCATGAACTTCACAATGTCATTTTCTGAGCTTATGCCATTAGCTCCTGTGATGATCGTGGCTTTAACTGCGATCGTTGTGATGCTTCTTATTGCAATTAAACGTAACCATAATTTAATTGCAACAGCATCTGTAGTGGGCTTAAACCTTGCTTTGGTATATATCCTATTCGCTATGTTTGGTGGGGCATTTGCACCATCAAACGTGATGGGCATGTTTATGGTTGATCCATTTAGCATGCTTTATCAACTGGTGATTATTGTTGCAGCCCTTGCTTGCTGTACCTTGTCACACGCTTATATTGAAACCTACAAAGATAACCGTGAAGAACTGTATATCTTGATGTTGTGTTCGGTTGCGGGTGCAATGCTCATGGTAGCAAGCTCTCACTATGCATCTTTCTTCATTAGCCTTGAGTTGATGTCGATTCCTGTATACGGTCTGTTGGCATATACGCATCAACGCTCACGCTCTTTAGAAGCAGGTATTAAATACCTGGTTCTTTCAGCAACTGCTTCTGCAATGTTGTTGATGGGTATGGCTTATATCTATGCCTATACCGGTTCATTGTCTTTCTATGACAATGTTCAAGCGTTAATGCAAGCGATCCAGCAACCAATGGTGATTTTAGGTTTAGGCCTAATCATCTGTGCCGTTGCATTTAAATTGTCTCTTGCGCCGTTCCACAAATGGACACCAGACGTTTATGCAGGTGCACCAGCGCCAATCGCAACATTCCTTGCGACTGTTGCGAAAGTTGCAACCATCGGTTTGTTTGTACGTTATTTACTGGCTTCAGGTGCAATCCTGGTTGATTCAATCGTAACCATCATCACGATTATTGCCGTGCTTTCAATCCTGGTCGGTAACTTCCTTGCGGTACGTCAAGTGAACTTGAAACGTATCCTGGGTTACTCTTCAATTGCACACTTTGGTTATTTGTTGATTGGTTTAATCAGCATGACTTACGCAAGCCTTGGCAACGTAACGGTTTATGTGATCACTTATGTGTTAACAACGATTGGTGCGTTCGGTGTGGTCGCGTTAATGTCGAGCCCGTACAACAATGACAGTGAAGCAGAAAGTCTGGCGGATTACCGAGGTTTGTTCTGGCGTCGTCCAATCCTGACAGCAACTTTGACTGTGATGATGTTGTCTCTTGCCGGTATTCCATTGACTGCGGGCTTCATTGGTAAGTTCTTGGTGGTGATGGCTGCGGTAACAACGCAACACTGGTTCCTTGCTGCAATGATCATCGTTGGTTCTGGTATTGGTTTGTATTATTACCTCCGTGTGATGGTGGTGATGTACATGACTCCGCCAGATACACCACGTATTGATGCTGATAAACATTGGGGTCAAAAAGTGGGTGGTATTATGGTGCTTGCTGCTGCATTAGCTGTATTGGTTATCGGTATTTACCCAGACCCAATCATTAAGTTAGCGCTTCAAGCAGAGATTTTATCTCCACTGCATTTCATGCTTTCTCAGCAGTAATCTAAAAAAACGATTAGTTTTAACCAAAAAGCCTCCTAACTTAGGGGGCTTTTTGGTTTATAAGAGATATAAAAAACATTTATAATAGAAGGAATTTTATCTCATCTTTTAGGTGTTCTCCCGTGGCTATTCATGAAATCCGTCATCCGCTCATTCGACATAAACTTGGTTTGCTACGCCGTGCAGACATTAGTACAAAAAATTTCCGCGAATTAGCACAAGAAGTCACCATGCTTCTGACTTATGAAGCAACCAAAGATTTGCCGGTATGTGACCATGAAATTGATGGTTGGAACGGTAAAGTAACGGTAGATCGTATTGTCGGTAAAAAAATTACCGTTGTGCCAATTTTACGTGCCGGTATTGGCATGTTGGATGGTTTCTTAAATCTTATTCCAAGTGCCAAAGTATCGGTTCTGGGTTTAGAACGTGATGAAAAAACTTTAGAAGCACGTACTTACTACAAAAAATTGGTACCTGACGTTCAAAACCGTCTTGCGATGATTATCGACCCAATGTTAGCGACAGGTTCATCACTGGTTGCGGCTATTGATGTATTGAAAGCAAGTGGCTGTAAAGATATCCGTGTAATGGTCTTGGTTGCTGCACCTGAAGGGATCAAACGTGTTGAAGCGGCTCATCCTGATGTCATCATCTTTACTGCTGCTATCGATGATGGTTTGAATGAAAATGGTTATATCGTTCCGGGTCTTGGCGATGCTGGCGATAAAATTTTTGGTTCTGTACAAAAAGATTAATTCGTCTTTTTTAAAGATCGAAAAAAGAGGCTTAAAGCCTCTTTTTTTATATAATGTACACATGGCATTTTTAGAATAGGGCAGCAGCATGAAAGATGAATTACAACAGGGCAAAATCAAACAGTATGACCCTGAAAAAGGCTTTGGTTTTATTGGTACAATTGAAGGGGATATATTCTTCCATATTTCAGATTTCCCGGCGGCAGAAGGTGAACCGAAACGTAATGAACGGGTGAAATTCGTAGCTGTTGAAAATGGAGAAAAGTTTAAAGCAGTTCGTATAGAACGCGTGGAAGACAAATCTGCAAAAGCAAAGAAATCAAAAGTGTCTACCCATAATAAGTCGATCACATCAGCTTTGTTATCAAACTTGCGCAAATAAAACTTTTATCTTTATAGATGAAAAGAGCAATGTCATTCAACTGAAGAATGAATTAAATGTAATGCATAAAAAAAGCGCCACAATGGCGCTTTTTTTATTACAATTGCCTGCATAAGATTTAAACAATAAGAGTGACTTATGTTTGTTGAGGGGAAAGTTAAAAGCTATATCGTAGAGCGTGGCTTTGGATTTATTAGCATGGATGGGGAGTCGAAAGACTTATTTTTTCATATCAAGGATTTTCCCAATAAAAGTGTCGAGCCTAAAATAGGGGAAAAGTTAAAGTTTCGTATTGTCGAAGATAACGGTAAATTAAAAGCCGATCAGATTGTTCGTTTAGATTTAAAGCAGAACACAGCAGCTTTAGAAGCTCAGCCACAACAACATTCTTATGCGAATCACAATGCTTCGCCACGGTTTAATGAGCGTAGTCGCAAAGGGCGTATTTTCACGATTGTTGGGCTAATTATTATCGCTGTGCTGGCCGTGTTGGTTTATAACAAATATCAAGATTATAGACAGGCCCAACAATTGAAAGCCCAACAGTTGATGCAAGAACAGGCACAAATTGTGGAACAGCAGCGAGAAGCTTTGGGGGATTTGCCAGATCGAGTACTTTCAGAACAAGGACAAAGGCATCTAGACAACACATCTAGCCAATCATTGAGAACTGAAGTAATAAACGTTGCAGCAAATACTCAAGCTCAAGTAACAACATCACAATTTAAATGTGATGGTCGAGAGCACTGTGGACAGATGCATTCGTATGAAGAAGCAGTCTTCTTTATTAAAAATTGCCCAAATACCCAAATGGATGGAGATCATGATGGTATTCCTTGCGAGGATCAATTTGGTCGACACTAATGATCTAGCAATAAAAAAGCGCCAAATAGCGCTTTTTTATTATTTTAAATTATTCTTCGCAGAATTTCATAAAGGCCTTTAAACCCGGACCTTGGTACTTCTGACGATGTACCAACATGAATAAAGGACGGGTGAGTTGCCAGAATGGGGTTTCTAAAATAACCAACTGACCTTTTTCAAGTAAAGGTTCAATGGCGAGTTTAGAAATACAGGACATCCCAATGCCGCCTGCCACAATTTTAAGAATTGCTTCATTATGACCGAGGGTTAAACGGATATTGGCATCGGGTAAATCTTTGAGAATTGCATTATCAAAGACTTCACGGGTACCGGAACCTTCTTCACGTAAAATCCATTCAACCCCTGCAGCCTCAAAGTCAGCTGGGGTTAATGCACGTTCAAGCTGTGCAAGTGGATGATTTGGTGAACAGCACACTGCCAGTTCGTCATCACGCCAATGAATACATTGCAACTGTGGTAAATGACATGAACCTTCAATTAAAGCTAAATCCAACTGAAACTGGTTCACAGCTTCAATCATTTGGCGGGTATTGCCGACTTGAAGTTGTAAATGCGCTTGTGGCTGAATTTGAAGGAAATCTGCCATTAAATCGGGCATTAAGTAATCTGAAATTGTGAGCGTTGCACCTAAGCGTAAGTCGATACTTTGTAGCTCGCCTTTGGCTGCCTGCTCGAATGCATCACAACGACCTAAAATTTCTAATGCTTGTGGCAATAGGTAACGTCCTAAATCATTCAATTGTAGACGTTTACCTAAGCGATCGAACAGCGGAGCACCTAAGCCATCTTCCAAATCGGCTAAAGCCATACTTGCAGCACTTTGGGTGAGTTTTACGGCATCACTGGCTTTGGTTACTGTGCCTTCTTGGGCGACTGCTACAAAAACAGCCAACTGGCGTAAAGTCATGCGCATGAATAGAGCCTTAACATTTAAAAAATATTAATAAATTATGTGGTCATGCTACCATGAGCATAGTCTTTCATGCCACGTTGAAATCATGTCAATTGAAAAATTTAGCTTAGAAAAAGTCTTATCTGTACACCGTTGGACCAATACCTTATTCAGTTTTACCATGACACGACCTGCACATTTTAAATTTACCGCAGGGCAGTTTGCACGTATTGGCTTAAAAGTGGGTGATGAACTGGTTGTTCGAGCTTACTCTGTGGTGTCATCACCTTTTGATGAAACCTTGGAATTCTTTTCAATTGTAGTTCCAGAAGGTGCCTTCACTTCAAATTTGCAACATCTCAAAGTTGGAGATGAGCTGTACCTGGAAAAAATCCCTTATGGATTTTTAACCCTGGCGCGCTACCAATTACCATTACCGAATGACTTGTGGCTACTCGCTACTGGCACAGGTTTGGCACCATTTATTTCCATGCTGCAAGATTTCGATACATGGTCTAAATATCAAAAGATTAATCTGGTTTATAGTGTGCGAACCGAAGCTGAACTCGCTTATGTAGAGCGTATTCAGGAAATTGCTGAAACTTTTGGTGAAGGACATAGTGGCTTTAAATTCATCCCGATTATCACCCGTGATTCAAACGCAGCATTACATGATCGCTTGCCTGTACTGATCGAAAATGGCGAATTAGAAAAAGTGGCAGGTTTGCAATTTAATGTTGAAACCAGTCACGTCATGCTCTGCGGTAACCCACAAATGGTCGAAGACACCAAGGAAGCCTTAAAGGCACGTGGTTTGATCATGAACCGCCGTGGTGAAGGGAATATTGCAGTTGAGAATTATTGGTAAAATCCTTTAAGTTCCCTCTCTTTTACGGAGCGGGCTAGGGTGAGAGGATTTAATTTAAATAATTATATTTACCTCTCCCTTGCGCAGCAGTGCTGCTCATCTCCTAAAAGGAGAGGGAATACAATGCACAAAAAATCCCTCATTAAAGAGGGATATATAAATCTAATAATAATTATTAATGTACAAACATATCGATATATTCACGAATTTCTTGAATCGCGGTTTCAACATCAGAGGTCAACCATGTCGGTTCAAACAGACCTGAATAATGTTCAAGACGGTCTTGTGGAACCACCAAACGGATTGGGCATTCTTCTTCCAATAAACGCCAAGGAATGATCGGTACTTCATTGTCCAAAAAGGGTGCGATATTACGAATATCAATCACCATCGCATTGATACATTCAGGGAAAGGCATCACTGAAAACTCTTCGGTACGACGACGAAAATATTCTAAGTCACCCCATTTAAGCATGTAACTGGGTTTATTAAATTCAATAATCCCAATGAGATGTTCATCACGAGTGTAATGCAAGCAACATTGATGAGTGACATCAGTGTCCAGATCAAGCGTTACAGATTGCTGTCGATACGCCATAAAGTTAAGCAGCATGAAAAACAAGGTGCATAATTATAGCTCATTTTAGCTGTTTCAGCACCTAAAGCCAGATTCATCTTTATTCAAGATTAAAGATAAAAATTCCCCTCCATTTATTTTCATACTCCAGTCGCTTCATGCGTTTTTTTACCAAATTTTAAAATTGGTATGGCTTATGCATAACTCTCTTATTGATTAGATAAAATAACCTGAATCCTGCTTAAGCCAATAATTCCATTACTCGAATAGCAGGCTTGTTTTGATGGCATAACTGGTAAGCACATAAAGAAGCATAAATTCCAGCTAAGTATCCTTCAATGCTTCTCGCTTTACTCGTCACCAAATGATATTTCCCTTTTAACAGGCTGAATAAAGTCTCTATTTTATTGCGTTGTTTTAAGTGATATTCATCTGTATTGGATAAACTAACAGCTTGCATATTCTTTCGGTGATAGGTAATTAAA
>NZ_SJXH01000012.1 GCF_004336635.1 Acinetobacter sp. ANC 4862 | reverse complement strand
GGTCTCGGTCTCGGTCTCGGTCTCGGTCTCGGTCTCGGTTAAAGTAGGGACAATGGGTTGGTCTAAAAGAACTGGTTTTTGTTTTAATTCATCGTCCATTTTTAGGCAACTATAGCTTTGTTGCTGTTCTAGCATCCAGTGATAAATGTCATCTAGACTTCCCCAATCACTGATCAATGCGCTGCGGTTTGGGGCTGGAATTAACCAGATTTGCCAACCTTGTGCAGGGTGATACAAAATGGCCCAACCTGATTCAGTATTTTGATATAGCGCTTGTTGTAAAACACGATCCTGTCGAAAAAGACCACGATAAGAAAGTTTAAATAGTGTTTGTTCTGCGAAATCTGTTGCGGCTTGTTCAGGTTGAGTTTGAGACTTAAATTTCAAAATTTGTTTTTTAAAAATAGGTTCATCACATAAGCGAAAAATTTCGATTAAACGTGATTTTGATTTTGCAATTTCAAAAAAAGATAAAGAGCGATGTTCCAAATCATTTAGCAAATGATGTAATTCTTTAATCAGTAGAGCTTTTTCTAAGGCATTCATAAACTGACCTCTAGAGATGTTTTTGTGCTTTTTCTAGATAACTTGCCAATACAATATTAATAGCAAGTTCAAGTAATTTATATTCTGCAGACATGGGTGTGGGGTGTTGTTCAGCCAGCACAATCAAACGATCAATGTTGATTGTTTGGGGAGGAATTTTACCTTGAATCAGCGCTTGAAGTTCTTGCATAAGAAAACGGTTTCATTGAATGAAATTATTAATTTAATGCTTTGATTATATGAGTTTAAAAAGAAAAAGCATGAATAAATATTGTCATGTTTTGCGCATTTATCGACATAAAGAGCAAAAAATGTAGATTTTAGATAAAAAACATTCAAATTTTTTGATGGGAGAGTTGGAAAATAGATGGTGATTTATCGTTTAATTTTTCATCATATTGAAAATCAATAGATTAACTTATAGTTAAAATCTTGTGTCGATCCTGAATAGGATGAGAGCAAATAAAATGATTTTTTCAGTATAAAAAAACAGACTGAGTTAGATCAGTCTGTTTTTTTACTGGAATAAGGTAACTTATTAAGCTGCTTTTTCACAGGCAGCTTTATCTCGAGTTACAGGTTCCAAAGCCGATACTTTTTGGTCGGCATTTACAGTTTTAACTGCTTTTTTAGCAGGAAAATCTGGAACAAAAACAATTTGAGCAGATACATTTGCAGAAAAAGCCACAACAGCGATAGCCAAAAAAGATTTAATAGCGTTCATGATCATTTCCTTTAGGGGAAAGAATGCCCAAGAAAGATGGGCAAGGGAGATAAGTAAAATAAATTTCATGTAAATAATATCAAATAATGATCAGATTAAGTAAGTGCTGAGGGGTGAAAAAAGATGAATGGTGAGTTTAAATTATTATATAAATCATATATTTAGAGCTTTTGCTCTAAGACAGATTGTGTTTCAACAATCTGTCTTAAGTCATTTAGAAATATAAAAATTATCAATTTTTATGACATTTACTTTGGCACTTACTTTTGCATTTTTTCTCGTAAACTTTACCAGAAATACCGCCAATAATAGCGCCACTCACGGTACCAAAAACTGGTAATACACTACCCGCAACAGCACCAATCAAAGCACCTGTGACTGTAGGAGAAAAAGGTGATTTGATGTTTGAGCGCTGTTTAGGGGTAGAATCAACAGCAGCATCTTGAGTTTCAGTGTTCATATTTACCTCTTTAAGTTTCATGATTCAGAACTTAAATGTTCCGCATATCAGCCTAGCGAATTGTGCATCTGATTGTGTCCAAGCCTTGTATATATAAGTTGTGTTTTGTAAGAGCTAGATAGGGGACAGCGATATTGTGTCTTACGTGTAAGTTTTTGCTGTGTAATGTTAAAACAAGGATTTTTGTTTAAAAAATACCCTATGATCAAACCTCACAAGAATAAAATTTGAGGTTTAAACAATGGCTATCGCAAAAGTAGTTGAGGTTAATTCAAGCAGTAATAAAAGTTTTGAAGATGCAATTCAAACAGGCATTCACAAAGTCACCGAAACAATAAAAAATGTGCAAGGTGCATGGATCAATGAGCAAAAAGTAGTGATTAAGGACAATAAAATTACTGAGTATCGTGTGAATTTAAAAATCAGCTTCTTGGTCGATTAGATTGATGAATTGTAAAATAAAAAAATCCCCTGATTCGGGGATTTTTTATGACCAGTTGCAGTAAGTCCATGTCATTAATAATGGAATAGAATTATTTCTCTGGAACATCACAGAGATCATCTTTACAGATCGCCGCATCTTCAGCTTCAATATTCGCTTGTTGTGGTGCTTCTAAAGCTTTTTCAAAGACTTGTAAGAATACTTCACGCGGTTGTGCGCCCGCTAATGCAATGCGTTGATCAAAGACAAAGAACGGTACGCCGGTCACTTTTAATTGATCTCGTGCCACATCTTCATCAAATTTAACGAAGTCAGCATATTCTTCTGAATTGAGCACATCTTCCACTTCAACCGGATTTAAGCCAATGCGTGCAGCAACATCTTCAATCGTTTCACGTTCGCCAATCGGTAAACCTTGGGTCATATAACTATAGAAAAAGGCTTCTTTGGCTTCTGAACCCAAGCCTTTACTTTGAGCCAGGTGAATAATGCGATGTGCATTGAAGGTGTTACCCGAGTTGGCATTTTCCCAATTGAATTGGATGCCTTCTTCAGCAGCCATAGCGGCAATATTACGTTGCATCTCTTCAACGTCTGCAACAGTACGTCCGTATTTTTGTGCAAGACGTTCAGAGTTTGAAATTTCCTGACGGATTGGCGCTTCTGGATCAAGTTCATAACTATGCCAATGAACTTCAAGTTCTAAACCTGCTTGTTCAGCAGCAGCTTCAAGACGTTTTTTACCAATATAACAAAATGGGCAAACCACATCTGACCAAATATCTACGCGCATGAGAACTCTCGAATCTTTTATTGGCTATATTGATGGGGGTTCGGACAAAAATTTAAAGCATGAAAATTGAATTAATGCTGAAACAGGCTGGAAAAACTTGATATGTTTTAGGTGAATAAATAACCGGTCAGGTTCTGAATCGGGTTATGCTATTGAAAAGTCAGTATAGGGGAGTTTCGCATGCCAAGGATTTTTCTCATCTTGGGATTGGCGACATGTGCCGTATTTGGTTGGATGTTTTATCAGTATTCGGTACAACAAAATGACCTGAGCCAACTCAAGACCTACCAAACTGTATTGTATGAAAAAGCAGAACTCATTTATGCGCAAGCCCAGGACTGGTCTGAACCGATTGATATTAATGTTTCAGATAACCGTTTACAGGGTGATTATAAAGTGATGGCGGACTTTGTGTTGAGTCAGATGATTCAAAATGCTGAAGCCCGGAATCAGTATCTGCGTGAACTCAAAGCAATTCACTGGGATAAATTTTTAGATATTGATCGTTTAGATCAAGACCGTAAACAGAAGTATGTAGAAACTGAGCAAATGCTGAAACAAGCCCATCTTCTGGCTGCACAGTATCAACAACAAACCCGGCAACGTGAAGAAGATACCTTGGCAAGAGCCAAACATTTATCCATTAAAGCCAATCTGCGGCATCAATTGACAGACAGTCTACGTGAAAGTCGTGACAGTGATAAAACCCATGCTTTGTTTGCTTTGGAGTTGCAAGTTTTAAGTAAAGCAGATGCTTTGTTCGAGATTCTGAAAAATAATAAATGGCAGAAAAAGAATAAAACTTTTATGTTTTATGAAGATCAACCCTTAAAGCAATTTAATGTCTTGTATCAGCAGGTGTTGCAGTTAAATGCAGAAATGGAAAAAATTAAAAAGCAAAATCGAAAAGCGGTTGAACAGCAGCTATAACATTCGAGCTTGCATTCTACTGAACAGGGGATGATTGAATTTAATATTTTTTAGATCATAGAAATGATCTTCCTGAAATAAAAAAAGCGTACCGAAGTACGCTTTTTAAATGCTTTTAGTCGTTGTGATTAAGCAATTTTAGCTTCTGGTTGAGCTGCAAGCATATGACCAGTTTCTTCAAAGTTAGCATGCCATGAAAGCGCTTCACGAAGAAGGTGAGGAGTATGGCCGCCTTTTGCACATGAACGGTCAAAGTAATCGTTCAATGCATCACGGTACATTGGGTGAGCACAGTTGTCGATAATGGCACGAGCACGTTCACGTGGCGCTAAACCGCGTAAGTCTGCAAGACCCTGTTCAGTAACAAGAATATCAACATCATGTTCAGAATGGTCTACGTGTGACGCCATTGGTACGATTGAAGAGATATCACCACCTTTTGCAATCGACTTGGTCACAAAGATAGCCAAGTGAGCATTACGTGCGAAGTCACCTGAACCACCGATACCGTTCATCATTTTAGTACCGCAAACGTGAGTTGAGTTTACGTTACCGTAAATGTCAAACTCGAGTGCAGTGTTGATGCCGATAATCCCTAAACGACGAACCAATTCAGGGTGGTTTGAAATTTCTTGTGGACGAAGTACCAGTTTGTCTTTGTATGCTTCAAGGTTGTTAAATACTTTTTCGCCATATTTAGCAGAAAGCGTAATTGATGAACCCGAAGCAAATTTCATTTTACCAGCATCGATCAATTCAAAGGTACAGTCTTGAAGTACTTCTGAATACATCACAAGATCTTCAAAGTTAGATTCTTTAAGACCGGTCAATACTGCATTGGCAATCGAACCAATCCCTGCTTGTAATGGACCAAGATCTTTCGGTAAACGACCTGCTGCAACTTCTTGTTCAAAGAAATTGATCAAGTGGTTTGCAATACCTTGAGTTTCATCATCTGGTTCAGTCACAGTTGATGGTGAGTCGTGGTATTCGCTGTTAAATACGATTCCTGCAATTTTAGATGGATCGATATTGATTGCATGTGTACCAATACGTTCATCGACTTGAGTTAATGGAATCGCTTGACGTGTTGGACGATAAGTCGGGATATAAATATCGTGTAAGCCTTCAAAAGCAGGGCTTAAATTGGTGTTGATTTCTACAATCACTTTTTCAGCAAAAATGGCAAAGCTTGCAGAGTTACCTACAGATGTCGTTGGGATAATGCCGCCATCTTCAGTAATTGCAACTGCTTCAATGATTGCAACATCTGGTTTTTTAAGCTGAAGATTACGCATTTGTTCAACTGTTTCAGACAAATGCTGATCGATGAACATAACTTCGCCTTTGTTGATGGCTTTACGTAAAGTATTATCAACTTGGAAAGGTAAACGGCGAGCAAGAACACCAGCTTCAGTTAATTGTTTGTCTAAGTCGTTACCCAGACTAGCACCAGTAATTAAAGTAATTTTCAAAGGATTACTGTGAGCTTGTTTTACAAGTGCTAGAGGAACAGCTTTTGCTTCACCTGCACGAGTAAATCCACTCATACCTACAGTCATACCATCTTGGATAAAAGTAGCAGCTTGTTCTGCGCTCATGACTTTGTCATGAAGTGATGCTAAACGAATACGATCTAAAGACATGGTTTACGCTCAATTCTTGTTCAATAACTAGACGGATTGTACCGCCCTAAAAAGGAATTGTGCATGCCTGTTAGGCTAAGGTCTAATTTTTTGAAAAAATGTGGGTATAACAATTTTTTATGGTTATTAATCTATTGATTTTACTGATGTAAAAATAAATGGATTAATAGTTAAACAAAACCATTTGTTTATTATTTGCTCAATTGTTAAAAATGCTCGCTGAATGTTTGTTTAATTTTCCCCAATGTACTCGGAGGAACTTCTTCTTCTGTTTTATTGTGAAGTACAGGTAAACAAATAAGCGCTTCCAACCCTCCTTGAGGACGATTGTGAATCGTAAGTTGCCCTTGATGCATGTCGACAATACGTTTCACAATTGCTAAACCCAAACCACTGCCTTGTACCGTACGCGCTTCATTACCGCGAACAAAGGGCTGCATCAAGTCTTCGATTTGATCTTCCGGAATGCCTTCACCATTGTCTGCGACAGTAATAAAAATATGGTCATTTTCAACTTTCGCTGATAATTCTATAGGTTCAGCACCATAGCGTTTCGAGTTATTGATTAAATTACCAATCATTCGTTTTAAAGACTGGCTACGTGCCTGAATGATCGGAACTTCTTGAGCTTCAAAACGGATATCTAATGGTTTGAACTGGATCACTAATTCCTGTAATAGCATATTAATGTCAGTGTCTTGCAGCTCTTCATCTGAGCCATCTCGCATGTATGAGATGAACTGATCAAGAATCGCATCCATATCTTCGACATCATAAATCAAGCCTTCTTTAAGAAAGTCTTCATCTGGCATCATTTCTGCGCTTAAACGAATTCGGGTCAATGGGGTACGTAAGTCATGTGAAATCCCTGCCAGCATAATACGGCGGTCACGTTCAGTCTGATCCAGGGTATAAATCATATGATTAAAGGCCTGGTTTACTTCGCGAATCTCTTGAGGACCATGATTGGTTTCCAAATAAGGTGCAGAACCGGTTTTACTATAGTTATTTGCCGCATTTTGCAGACGACGTAAGGGACGATTTAACTGGCGAACCAGGGTCAAAATGATGGCAGCAGCAATAAGCGGCACACCGAGCAACCAGCCAAAGACCAGTTCTGGACTATAGTTGGCATAGGTTTTTAAGGGTTCACGTACCCAATGGCCATTCATTTCCGGGGTCTGAATCCAAATACGCGGGCTTGGTTTAAATTGGAAATAAACGGTCACATTTTCAACTTGCAGTTCTTTGGCCAGCGTTTTTTCAATTTGATTGGTAAAAAACTCGGCAATCACTTTGTCGCGAACACTCGGATATTCTTTCGGATCGGTAATGTATTCGATACCGACACGGTTTTTGAGCCAAGTGTCGACATCCACTTCGGCATCATTATGGAAAATACGTAGGTCGGGATTGTTAATAATTTCTAGTTCAACCCCTAAATAGCGGGCATGTTGCTGAATTTCCGGAAGGTATAGGGTGCGCCAAAAGAACCACAACGACATAAATAAACTGAAGAATACAATGAATAACACCAGCACTGTAGTACGCATTGCAGCAGAACGTGGCTTGATCTTGTCAAAAAAGCGTTCCGAGCGGGTTCGCTTCTTTTCCGAATAAGCTTCGTAATCAGTAAATTTCTGTGGGTCGATGGGTTCGAGTTTCACACCAGATTCCTGTGGGCGTATTCTAAAATTCGCAGTCATTTTATTCGCGGTGGAATCTTACTGCGCGTACTTTCTTTGGAAGGAGCTCGTTGTGTTACTTTTTTAAAAAAATGAGTAACACTATTACGCAAGTAAAAACTTTACCATTCGCTGAACTCGCCATCATTTATCTATAAATTTAGCTGAAGGAAGGCTCAAACAGCAGCGAATGGCATTTTCGGACAATTTATGCGAGTGATACAGGCTAAATTGTCGGATCGAATTTTAATTACTCAGCACCATCTGGAACAAAGACATAACCTACGCCCCAAACGGTTTGGATGTAGCGTGCGCGAGCAGGATTTTCTTCAACCAGACGACGTAAACGAGATACCTGAACATCAATAGAACGCTCCATCGCACCCCATTCACGACCACGCGCCAAATTCATTAATTTGTCACGCGTCAACGGTTCACGCGGATGTTGTACCAGCGCTTTAAGCACGGCGAATTCACCTGTAGTCAGGGTAACCACTTGACCTTCACGAGTCAGCGTACGTGTAGACAAATCAAGCGACCATGGACCAAAGCTGACCACTTCCATTTGCTGGCTTGGTGCACCCGGAACTTCGCGTACTTGACGGCGTAACACCGCACGAATACGCGCTAACAGCTCATTTGGATTAAATGGCTTTGGCAAGTAGTCATCTGCACCGGCTTCAAGCCCGGCAATACGGTCAGAGTCGCTGCCACGTGCGGTCAACATGATGATCGGTGTATCGATATTGGACTGGCGTAAACGACGGCAAATACTTAAGCCATCTTCCACAGGCAGCATGAAATCGAGCACGATTAAAGAGAAAAGTTCACGCTGTAATAAACGATCCATTTGTGTTGCGTCGTGTGCAGTTTTGACCACGAAGCCTTTATCTTCTAGAAAGCGCTGTAATAACGTACGTAAACGCACATCATCATCTACAACGAGAATGCGTTCGACGCGATCAGTTTCGTTTTGTACTGGATCTGTTTTTTCAGCAGGTACAACTAAACTCATGATGTGCTCCTTTATTCTTTATTGTCATCGTAAACAAAAGTTCGGATAGTCTTGAGTATACGATTCATTTGTATCTGTTTACTATGCTCTAAAGCAACAAATATAGCAGGTAAAATCAAGACATAGATACCAAATGTATACATCTAAATTGTAGTTGATCTTACTGAATATGCAGATTAAAAATCTACTTATCAATTAATTTTGTAGTGAATTATAAAAGTCACATCGATTGGCAATATTGACCACTTATAAATTTAATAAAAACAATTGTGGATTTTATGGTCTTGGTCTTTATAATCATGCCATTTAGTACTTATCCTTGTAGGATCAAACACGATGACTGACTTAGTTCAGCAGTTAGCAAAAGAAATTGCCGTACGTCCAAATCAAGTAGAAGCTGCCATCAAGCTGATTGATGAAGGTGCAAGCGTTCCATTTATTGCACGTTACCGTAAAGAGGTCACTCAGGGCTTAGACGATACGCAGTTACGCCAACTCGACACGCGTTTATCGTATTTACGCGATTTATTTGAGCGCCGTGAAAAGGTGATTGAATCTCTGAAAGAACAAAATAAATTGTCAGATGATTTGCTGAACCGCGTAAACGCTGCTGAAACCAAGAATGCTTTAGAAGAACTTTACGCACCGTACCGTCCAAAACGTACCAGCAAGTCATTTAAAGCCAAAGAAGCAGGTTTAGGGCCAATCGCGGCAAAAATCTTTGCAGAGCAGGTTGATCCAACTGAAGCTTTAGCAGACTTTAGCCATGAAGATTATCCGGATGTTGAAAGTCAGCTGGATGCGATCCAACATATTCTGATTGATGATTGGGCGCAAAATATTGCTTTAACGACAGAATTAAAAGCGACCTTTGCTAAAACCGCTGTTTTAAAAAGTGCAGTGGCAAGTGATGAGAAAAAAGAAGTTGGCAAGAAATTCCGCGATTACTTCGACTTCTCTGAAAACTTCAATAAAGTCCCTTCACACCGCTTGCTTGCCATGTTACGTGGTCGTCAAGAAAATGTATTGGGCTTAAAGGTTGAGGGTGAAGATGATGCACTATTGGCGCGTATTGAAACTGAATACAATCTTGATTCGGTTCAACCACAAGCGCGTGCAGATTACTTAAAGCAAACCGCAAAACTGTTCTGGTTAGGTAAAGTTCGCCCACAAATCGAACATTCATTGCTGACTGAAAAACGTCTTGCAGCTGAAAGCGAGGCAATGGACGTATTTGCTGAAAACTTGCGTCATTTATTGCTTTCTGCACCAGCAGGCGCGCGTACGACTTTGGGCGTTGACCCAGGTATCCGTACCGGCGTGAAACTGGCTGTAGTGAATGCTTCTGGTGATGTAGTTGCGCATAGCACGATTTATCCATTTGCACCCAAAGAAGACAAAGAAGGTTCAATTGCTGAACTTGCACGTCTTTGCCGTGAATTCAATGTCGATTTAATCGCGATTGGTAATGGCACGGCTAGCCGTGAAACTGAAGCAGTTATGGCGGAAATGATGGCTGCAAACGCAGACTTGAACCTTACACGTGTTTCAGTATCTGAAGCGGGTGCATCTGTTTATTCGGCATCTGAATTGGCTTCACAAGAATTGCCAGAGCTAGATGTTTCAATTCGTGGCGCAGTATCGATTGCACGTCGTTTACAAGACCCATTAGCTGAACTGGTGAAAATTGATCCTAAATCGATTGGTGTAGGTCAATATCAACATGACGTGAACCAAACAGGCTTGGCGAAAACGCTTGAAGCTGTGGTTGAAGACTGTGTGAACTCGGTTGGTGTAGATGTAAATACCGCATCTCCTGCAATCCTGTCGTATATCGCAGGTTTGAATAAATCGATTGCACAACAGATTTTTGACTACCGTAAAGAAAATGGTCGTTTTGACAACCGTCAAGCCTTGAAAAATGTACCTCGTTTAGGTGAGCGTACTTTTGAACAGGCAGCTGGTTTCTTGCGTATTCAAGATGGTTCTGAACCATTGGATGCGTCTGCAGTTCACCCTGAAAGTTATGCTTTGGTGAGCAAAATTGTTGCAGCAAAAGCAACGACTGTAAAAGATATCATTGGTAATTCTGAAATCATTCGTCAGGTGAATGCTGAAGAATTTGCAGATGAAAAATTTGGTCTGCCGACTATTCAAGACGTACTAAGTGAACTTGAAAAACCAGGTCGTGACCCACGTCCAGAATTCCGTACTGCGAAATTCCGTGAAGATATTACCGAAGTGTCGCAATTGACTGAAGGCATGCAACTTGAAGGCGTGATCACCAATGTTACCAACTTTGGTGCATTCGTTGATGTCGGCGTACATCAAGACGGTTTGGTCCATATTTCTGAACTTGCCAATGAATTTGTGGCAGATCCACATAAAGTGGTGAAACAGGGTCAAATCGTTCAAGTACGTGTATTACAAGTAGATGCTGAACGTAACCGTGTCAACTTGTCTATGCGTCCTGAAGGTTCTGAAGCACCAGCGAAAGCGCCACGTCAGCCACGCCGTGAGCAAAATGCTCAAACTGAACAACGTGGTGAACGTAAGCCACAAGCGAAGCGTCCGCAAAATGTACGTCCTCAAGGTGATCGCCCACAAGGTAAAAAACCTCAATCTGCTAAACCACAAGAGCAAAAAATTGGTGGTTTAGGTGCATTGTTATTACAAGCAGGGATTAAAGGTTCGAAATAATCTTTGATTACTAAAAAAACCTCCCATTTGGGAGGTTTTTTTATGCAAGCTTTGGCACAATCCAGCTACAGATAATTAGCATAATCCCTAAATGCCCCAACTTACGACTCACTTTTTCTACTGTTGAAACTTGCACAGGTGACTGTTGAGAACCTGCTTTCAGTTTCATCGATGCAATCGACTTATTGAAATGCAAGAACATCGCCAAATCGATACAAATTAAAATACTACCGACATCACTGACGATATCCATCAATTGATAATCTTGCAGATAGATAGAAGTCGCTATTTGGTAGCAAAGGAAAAGGACAAAAGCAAAACAGGCATATTGAAAAATAACAGCAGCAATCCGCATAAAAATCTAAAAGCAAAAAATGATGTGTGTTTATAACATAAAAAAGCCAGTCAAATGACTGGCTTAATATTGCACAATTTTACCAATGTTCACCCGGGAACAGACGAGCATATGCTTTTTGAACCCAATTCAATTTCTGTGGTTGACCAACCGAAGCTGAAGAGCTTGGGAACAGGTTATAACCAATCGACATCAATTTATTATTGATATCTGGTGCAATAGAGTAGGTGATTGATGCCAAACGGCCTAAGTGGGTTGCTACTTTCTTCGGACGTTTCACAATGGCATAAGCAATTAAATCTGCCGCCTGTTCAGGAGAAAGCGTTGGCACATATTTATAAATTTTGGTTGGTGCGATCATCGGTGTACGTACCAATGGCATGTAAACTGAAGTAATCGCAATTTTATGCGAATGAACTTCGGCAGACAGACAGCGACTGAACGCATCCAGCGCGGCTTTAGATGCCACATAAGCCGAAAAGCGCGTTGCATTGGCCAATACACCAATCGAGCTGATATTGATGATATGACCATCACGGCGAACCATCATCTGTGGCAAGATATTCATCACCAAACGAACTGCGCCGAAGTAATTCAGCTGCATGGTTCGTTCAAAATCATGAAAACGGTCTGTTGATTCATGTACCGCACGACGAATTGAGCGTCCTGCATTGTTGATGAGGATATCAATATGATCGACAGATGCTAAGATTTGTTTTGATACTTCATCTATAGAGTCCATGTTATTTAAATCACATGGGAAAACAGAGGCTTTGCCACCTTTAGCTTCAATTTCTTGTTTGACCTGATCTAGTGTTTCTTTGGTACGAGCCACCAATAAAACGTGTGCACCTGCATCGGCAAGTTTATGTGCAGCAGTTAAGCCAATACCACTGGATGCACCTGTGATTAAAACCACTTTGCCGTTAACTCGATTTCGAAAAAGTTTCTCTAGTCTTGAATTCACGCTGTTTTTTCCTGATTTAAATAGAATAAAATTCTAGATTATGTTTTTTGTAGTTGATTATTTGGCTCAAAATATTGGGGAATTGAGCTCTTCTCATCTCGGTTATGATAACCAAAGTTTAAAAAAAATCTATAAATAAGTTATTGAATTTACAAATATAATTAGAGTAATTGCTCTATTTTCATTCTTCTTATAACTTAATTTTTACCACGAATTCAAAACAAAGCAAAGAGAAATAAGCACAAAGTCGTTAAGAAATAAAAACCCTTCTTCCGGGTGAGGAAGAAAGGTGAATTTAAAGTAGATTGAAAAAGATTAAACTTGAGCAAGCGCCTGTTCTAAATCTTCAATCAAATCATCAATATGTTCAATCCCAACCGATAAGCGAACCATATCCGTACTGACTCCGGCAGATTTTAATTCTTCTTCATTGAGCTGACGATGGGTGGTGGTAGCAGGGTGGCAGGCGAGGCTTTTTGCATCGCCAATATTCACCAGACGGGTAAAGAGTTGCAGCGCATCAATAAAGCGAGTGCCACCTTTAAGACCATCTTGTACACCAAAAGACAGAATCGCAGATGGTTTACCTTTCACATATTTTTGCGCCAAAGCATGCTGTGGATGATCTTTCAGGCCAGCATAATTAACCCATTTCACTTTTGGATGCTGCTGTAAAAATTCTGCTACTTTTTGCGCATTTTCAGTATGCCGTTCCATGCGTAAATTTAAAGTTTCTAAACCTTGTAGAATCAGGAATACGCTCAGTGGGCTAATAGCAGCACCGGTATTGCGTAATGGCACCACACGCGCACGCGCGATATAAGCCGCTGCACCTAAAGCTTCGACATAATTCACGCCATGATAGCTTGGATCAGGGCTATTCAACACTTTGAAGCGCTCAGGATATTTGCCCCACGGGAATTTGCCACTATCAACAATGGCACCGCCAATCGAGTTGCCATGACCGCCAATATATTTAGTCAGTGAATGCACGACAATGTCAGCGCCATGTTCAAAAGGTTTTAGTAGAGCAGGAGTAGCAACCGTATTGTCGACAATGACCGGTACACCATATTCATGCGCAATTTTCGAAATCGCTTCTAGGTCGATGATATTGCCGAGTGGATTACCAATCGATTCCACAAACACCAGTTTGGTTTTGTCATCAATCAAACCGCGCAGCGCTTCAGGATCTTGGTAATCGAAGAAGCGCACTTCAATGCCTTGTTTTGGCAAGGTATGTGCAAACAAGTTGTAAGTGCCACCATATAAAGTGGAAACAGAGGCAATATTGTCGCCTGCTTCAGCAATGGTCTGAATGGAATAGGTGATGGCTGACATGCCTGAGGCAAGTGCAAGGGCACCAATCCCACCTTCGAGGGCTGCCAGACGTTGCTCTAGTACCGCTGTAGTCGGGTTCATAATACGGGTGTAGATATTCCCTTGCACCTTTAAATCGAACAAATCGGCCCCATGTTGAGTATTGTCAAAGGCATAAGATGTGGTTTGATAAATCGGTACGGCTACAGCTTTTGTGGTTGGGTCTGGGCTATAACCGGCATGAATGGCTAGGGTTTCATCTTTGTAAGTCATGTTTACATCATCTTCGTGAGTTAAATATTGATCGAGTTTAGCACTTCTATATATAAGTCAAAGTGCTATTTAAGTGAAATTGTTATCTTAAATATTCATATGAATGTTAATTTTAGTACAAGCTGAACAAAATTAACCGTGTATGGATATGTTTAAAAAATAAACGCGCCCTGAGTTGTAACATTCTATTGAAGATGGAAGCTATGCCTTATTTTTTCGGCACTTTCATCGTATAATGCCCGCGATTATTTGTTCACATAATATTATTGTTATGTGAATGTTGTTTTTTCTATAGAGGAGTCCTACGTGGCCCAATATATTTACACGATGAACCGTGTGTCGAAGATGGTTCCGCCTAAGCGCGAAATCCTGAAAGACATCTCTTTATCATTTTTCCCAGGTGCAAAAATTGGTGTACTTGGTTTAAACGGTGCAGGTAAATCTACTTTGCTTCGTATTATGGCGGGCGTAGATAAAGATTTCTCAGGTGAAGCACGTGCTCAACCGGGTATTAAAATCGGTTATCTTGAGCAGGAACCACCATTAGATCCAAATAAAGATGTTCGTGGTAACGTTGAAGATGGTTTGCGTGAACCATTGGATGCCTTGGCGCGTCTTGATGAAGTGTTTGCAGAATATGCAGCAGAAGATGCTGACTTTGATGCACTTGCAAAAGAACAAGAGAAATTAGAAGCGATTATCCAGACTTGGGATGCACATAACCTAAGCAACCAAATGGATCAGGCAGCAGCTGCATTAAACCTTCCAGCTTGGGATGCAGATGTAACATTGCTTTCAGGTGGTGAACGCCGCCGTGTAGCATTGTGTCGTTTATTGCTTTCTAAACCGGATATGTTGCTTCTTGATGAACCGACGAACCATTTGGATGCAGAATCTGTATCTTGGTTAGAACGTTTCTTGAAAGACTTCGCCGGTACTATCGTTGCGATTACGCATGACCGTTATTTCTTGGATAACGTGGCCGAGTGGATTCTGGAGCTTGACCGTGGACATGGTATTCCTTACCAAGGCAACTATTCTTCTTGGCTTGAGCAGAAAAATGCTCGTTTAGAGCAAGAGAACAAGCAGGAAGAATCTTTTGCCAAAGCATTGAAGAAAGAACTTGAATGGGTTCGTTCTAATGCGAAAGGTCAGCAAAAGAAAAACAAAGCGCGTATGGAGCGTTTTGAAGAGCTTAACTCTAAAGAATTCCAGCAACGTAACGAAACCTCTGAAATTTACATTCCACCTGGTCCACGCCTAGGGAATAAAGTTGTAGAAGTTGAAGGTATTAGCAAATCATTTGATGGTCGCTTACTCTATAAAGATTTGACCTTTACAGTACCGCCAACAGCGATTGTAGGTATTGTTGGTCCGAACGGTGCGGGTAAAACGACACTGTTCCGTATGATGACGGGCGAGCAGCAACCTGATACAGGTACTGTGACTCTGGGTGAGTCAGTTAAAGTGGCTTATGTGGGTCAGATCCGTGACACCCTAGACAACAACAAAACTGTTTGGGAAGAAGTTTCTGGCGGTTTAGATATCTTGCGTATTGGCGATTATGAAATTCCTTCTCGTGCCTATATCGGTCGCTTTAACTTCAAAGGTCAAGATCAGCAAAAACGTGTAGGTGAATTGTCAGGTGGTGAACGTAACCGTTTACAACTTGCGAAGATCCTTCAGATGGGTGCAAACGTCATCTTACTCGATGAACCATCGAACGACTTGGACATTGAAACTTTACGTGCACTTGAGGATGCCATTTTGGTATTCCCGGGTACTGTCATGGTGGTATCGCATGACCGTTGGTTCCTGGACCGTATTGCAACGCACATCTTGTCATTTGAAAATGAAACGCCTGAATTCTACGAAGGAAACTATGCTGAATATGAAGCATATCGTTTGGCTCGTTTAGGTGATGCTGCTGTACAAAAGCGTTCTAAGTACAAAAAAATCGGCGTTTAATTGCTTGTTTTTGTATGATTAAAAAAACCAGCCTTAGGGCTGGTTTTTTATTGGGAATTTTTAGGAAAAAACTAATTGGCTATACGCTTTTTCTAAGGTTATTTGTGCTTCATGATGACCTTGCTTAGCGGCTTTCTTTAGCCATTCTTCCGCATGTGTATAGTTTTTATCTAGGCCTAAGGTTCCATTTAAGTAGCTGATACCTAATTTATATTGAGCATCGCGGTGTCCACGTAAGGCGGCACTTAAAAAACTCCACATAGCGTTACGATTGTCATGTGAAGAAAGATCACTTGGTGTGCTAGTGAGACGAGAATGTTGCAAAAGTTCCTGATGATGTTGGCGAGCAAGTTGTTCGAAATATTCTCCTTGAGCATATTCTCTGTTTGCATCGGCTGCCAAATTTTGCATTCCATACATATTGGAATTTAGGGCGTAAAACCAAGAATTTACAATCTTTTTTATATTTTGAATGATCATAATTCACCTCATTTTCATAGGTTGGATTAAATATCTCACTTTTTTAAATCTATCTGCTTTTATGAAGAAAAGCACGCAATATTTATCAAAAGTCCAATTATTAACGTAAATATAAATTTCATTTAAAACAAATATATGTGTTTACAAGTTTGTACTTGTAAATGATTTTTTAGCACTTATTGAAAATTATTGTTATTGAATGGCTAATTCATGGTTTTTATTAAGAAATTTGAGTTTTTTTCCAAAGGTGATTGTTTTTTTAGTTGTGTAATGAGCTATCTCAAATTTAAACTCAAACTCAGTATTGCTATTTTATATCTTGGATTTAAACCATTCTTCGTATTTTTTACTTTGCGTGGATTTTACTCAGTGTAATGGTATTACACTGAGTATGCTTATTATGCTGTTTTAAAGATTAATTAATTTATCATCCAGTCAAATGGGAGTCTGCAATGAGTGGACATCACGGGCATGATCATAGTCATGCGGTTGTGACTGAAAATAATGCCAAAAAATTAACCTTTGCCTTGATGCTGACCATCACTTTTTTAATTGTAGAAGTAGTAGCAGGCTTTATCACGCAAAGCCTGGCTTTATTGTCAGATGCTGCCCACATGTTTACCGATGCTGCTGCGCTTGCCATAGTGCTTGTTGCCATAAAAATAGGCAAACTTCCTGCCGATGATAAGCGTACTTTTGGCTATCAGCGCTTTGAAATTTTAGCAGCCCTGTTTAATGCATCTATGCTGTTTGTGGTGGCGATGTATATTTTGTATGAAGCCTATCAGCGTTTTTCCAATCCACCGGAAATTCAAAGTCTGGGCATGATGATTGTCGCGATTATAGGTCTGGTCATTAATCTGATTTCGATGAAAATTCTATTTTCCAGCGCCCAAGAAAGTTTAAATGTGAAAGGGGCGTACTTGGAAGTTTTGAGTGATGCTTTAGGTTCTGTTGGGGTGTTTATTGGTGCTGTGATTATTTATTTTACCCAGTGGGTTTGGGTAGATACCTTAATTGCAGTGCTGATCGGTTTTTGGGTATTGCCTAGAACATGGATTTTACTGAAACAAAGTATCAATATTTTGCTTGAAGGTGTGCCTGAAGAAATTGATATTGAAAAATTACGAAATGATCTTCTTAGGTTGAAGGGGGTTGAAAGTATTCATCAACTCAAGGTTTGGGCAATTACTTCAAAGAATATACATCTGACTGTGCATTTATATGCACCACAGGCTGATCGTAATGCCTTGTATCAGCAGGCGTTGGAAATGTTAAGCCATGAACATGGCATCACTGAAATAACGCTACAGATTGAAGAGGATGAATGCCTTGCGCATTCACATTGTCAGCCGGATGATCATCAGCAAAAAACATCCACATCATCATGAGGAAGATTCACATCAGCACCGGGATTGAACATGGGGCTGATGTGAAAGCAAGTTTATTTTAAATTTCCCACTCGTGGTTGCACTCACGACATTTCCATTTCTTTTGTGACTGCATAAAGCCTTGCATCGAAATTTTAAAGTCAGGTAGGTCGCGGTAAAACATAAAGCCTGCAATCAGACACAGCACAAATACAACTACAGTTGCAGATTGTAATGTTGTTCCTGCACCATCACCAAAAATCCACATTGCAATACTAATTAAAACCAACAGCAATAAGATGAAAACAGCAGGAATTAACAAGACTAAGCTTTTAGGTACCACTGGTCGTACCGCAGGTCCGCCGGATTGTGCAACAGGCATAATTTTAGGGCTTTGGCATTTTGGGCAACGGTATTGCATTACAACTCCAGAATTCTAATCTATAGGTTATTCTAATCTGAATGTCACGGAAAGCAAAAATACCGTTGATAAAATACCGTGAATAAAAAATTTAGACCATAAAAAAGCCACTGAATAGGTCAGTGGCTTTTTTGAATTTGGCGTCCCTACGGGGATTCGAACCCCGGTTACCGCCGTGAAAGGGCGATGTCCTAGGCCTCTAGACGATAGGGACTTATCGAGGCAACACAGGTAAAACAAATAACTTGGTGGAGTCAAGGAGGATCGAACTCCTGACCTCTACAATGCCATTGTAGCGCTCTACCAACTGAGCTATAACCCCCAGTCTGTGTGAGCGCAATATTAGGGGCATTGCGCTCACACGTCAACTATAAAATCAATTATGCCTCATCAACTGCGTCATTTTTCGGCAATTTTAAGCTTTCATTGAGTTTTTCCCAAACTTTTGCTTCTTTTTTACTCGGACCACCGACAATTTCAAGCGCATGGCGTAAACGAGCAAAGGTCAAGTCAGGACCAATTGTTACCATAGACTGCATTACAGGGGTTGAGCTGGTCGAACCGGCAATCGCAATAAAGAAGGTTGGCATGAAGTCACGTAACTTCACTTCCATTTGTGTAGCTAAATCCATCAGGGTTTGGCTAACTGTATCGTTATTCCAGGTGAATAAGCTTTCCAAGCGCCAAATTGCAAATTGTAGGCTTTGACGAACTTGTTCTTCAGACAATTTCTTGCTTTCAAACTGTTCTTTAGACAGTTGTGGGAATTGATTGAAGTAGAAACCAGCCCAGTTCACTGCTTCAGACAACAAGTTGATACGCGGTTGAATCGCAGCAGCGATATCTTCCAAAGTCTTACGGTCTGATTTCCAGGCGAAAAGTGTATTTAACAATTCAGCAGGAGAAAGCGCTTTAATCCACTGACCGTTGAGCCAGTTGAGTTTTTCGACATCAAAGATTGGACCACCAAGGGATACACGCTTAATGTCGAAATGTTCAATCATTTCAGCTAAATTGAATTTTTCACTTTCGTCCGGCATTGACCAGCCCATACGGCCTAAATAGTTCAATAACGCTTCTGGAAGTACGCCGATGTCTTTGTAGTAATTGATCGAGGTTGGATTTTTACGTTTAGACAGTTTTGATTTATCCGGATTACGTAATAACGGCATGTGGCAAAGCACAGGCATATCCCAGCCAAAGTATTGGTACAATAACTGGTGTTTAGGCGCAGATGGAATCCATTCTTCACCACGAATCACGTGGGTAATTTCCATTAAATGGTCATCGACCACATTGGCCAAATGGTAAGTTGGCAAGCCATCCGTTTTAAGCAAAATTTGCATATCGACTTGTGCCCATGGAATTTCCACTTCGCCACGCAGCATATCGTCAAATTTGCAACTGCCTTCAGCAGGCACTTTCATGCGAATCACATGTGCTTCGCCTGCAGCTAAACGATTTTGAACTTCTTCTTGAGATAAAAGTAAACCACGACCGTCATAACGAGGACTTTCACCGCGGGCTTGCTGTTCAGCACGCATTTGATCCAGTTCTTCACTCGTTGCAAAGCAGTAAAATGCATGACCTTTTTCAACAAGTTCTAAAGCATATTTTTTATAGATGTCCATACGTTCTGATTGACGATATGGTGCATGTGGACCACCAACATCGGGACCTTCTGACCAATTCAAACCTAACCAACGCAATGAATCTAAAATCATTTTTTCAGATTCAGGGGTTGAGCGAAGTTGATCGGTATCTTCAATGCGAAGAATAAATTCACCCCCATGCTGTTTAGCAAAACATAAGTTGAACAAGGCAATATATGCAGTGCCTACATGTGGGAAGCCTGTAGGAGAAGGGGCAATACGAGTACGAACAGTCATAATCAATATTTTTCAGAATGTGAATGGTTAGTATTATAACGAAAAAGCCTAATCACTTAATGTTAAATTCAACATTGAAATGATTAGGCTTGGTCTAAACTTCTAAAGGGGCAAGAAGTTCGGTATTAAATTAAGAATTATTTTGTGGGAAAAATACTTGTACAAAACGAGTAAATTTTTGATTTTGAGCAGCAAAAAAGCTTTGTGTAGGGGCAACTTTAATTTCAGTAAGGACTTTTAAATCATTGTCATTATGAAAAGTATTTGAGCCTTGCTTATGTTGTTGCAATGCTTTTTCAATCAGTGATGATTTTTCAGCTGAAAGACTGATTTTGCTATCGGTGGTTTTAATGGCAGCCGCGTGTCCGATTTGAGCCATAAACCCTAAAGTTAGACTTAAACTCAATGCTGTTATAACTGGTGTAAATTTCATTTCCATATCCCCCTTACTGGTGCTGGAATTCTCTAGATATTGTTTTTCTATCCTAGTGATACCATTTAAACACATAAAAAAATACAAAAGTAGAACTAGGTCACACTTTTTTACAAAATGATAAAGAACCAATTCAATGTAGTCACTTTGTATCAAACAACTATGGAGATAGCATGGAGATTGAGTGAAAGATGAAGATTTACATCTGTTTATGCGTCTTTTAGTGGTAAAAATGCATAGAAAAGCATTTTAGTGGATATCTATAAAACTGATTTTTAATCAATAAAACAATATAACCATATGATTGTTAAAAATATTTTAGCTTTATATAGTGCTTTCATCAATTAAGTATGAGCTTAAAGCACATGAAAAGAATAATAGCATCTACAATTCTTGCGGTATTAGGGGGAATCACTTCACATAGCTTTGCCGCAAAAGATTTTCTCAATGTTTCCTATGATCCAACGCGCGAATTTTACCACGAATATAATCAGGCCTTTGGTGAATTCTGGAAACAGCGTACTGGACAAGAAGTGAATTTTAAACAATCCCATGGTGGCTCGGGTAAGCAAGCGCGTTCAGTGATTGATGGCTTACAAGCCGACGTAGTGACCTTGGCTTTAGCCAATGATATTGAAGAAATTGTAAATGCAGGTCTAATCAATAAAAACTGGCAAAAACAGTTTCCGAATAATTCGGCACCCTATACCTCAACCGTGGTGTTCTTGGTACGCAAAGGCAATCCTAAAAGTATTAAAGACTAGAATGATTTAACCAGGCCAGGTGTAGAAATTATCACGCCAAATCCTAAAACCGGGGGCGCGCCGCGCTGGATTTATCTTTCAGCTTGGGGGTATGCACTAAAACAACCCGGTGGTAATGATGCCAAAGCCAAAGAGTTGGTGAAAAAACTTTATCAAAATGTGAAAGTACTTGATTCGGGAGCACGTGGCTCTTTAACCACTTTTGCTGAACGCGGCATTGGTGATGTGTTGTTGTCTTGGGAAAATGAAGCTTTACTGACGACTCAAGGTTTGGGCAAAGATAAATATCAGATTATCTATCCTTCCATTTCAATTTTGGCAGAGCCATCGGTCGCAATTGTCGATAAAAACGTGGATAAAGATGGTAACCGCAACTTGGCCAAAGGTTATCTCAATTATCTATATTCACCAAAAGGGCAGGATTTGGCAGCACAATATTTCTTCCGTCCACGTCATCCACAAGTTGCAGCAAAATATGCAGCACAATTTCCAAAAATTAAACTTTTTACCATCGGTGATGTTTTTGGTGGTTGGGCAAAAGCTCAGAAAACCCATTTTGTGAATGGGGTAATTTTTGATCAGATTTATAGTGAGAAAAATTAAATCTAATTAATGATTAAAGATTTTTAGCAGAAATGGATAATGAAAGTTATCCATTTTTTGCATATATAATTCAGAAAATAGTATATATAAGGAATAAGTAAACTGTTTAAGTTATTATGAATAAAAACATGAATTTAACAATCTAATCAAAATATTTTGTTGAATGCTAAAGGGTTTAATTCATTGCGATTTATGATTTTATTTCATATATTTAGCAGTAATGAAGATAACTTGTCTGTACCGTAATGAAAACTCAATTTAAAGCGTTATTCAGTGCGGCATTGCTGGCAACCGGCATTGCTTTTACTGCAACGACTGCTCAGGCAGCTGATCGTGAATTTTTAAACGTCTCTTATGATGCAACCCGTGAATTTTACGATGAATTCAATAAATCATTTGGTGCTTACTGGAAAGAACGTACCGGTCGTAGTGTGAATTTTAAACAGTCCCACGGTGGTTCAGGTAAACAAGCGCGTTCAGTCGTGGATGGCTTAAAAGCTGATGTGGTGACCTTGGCTTTGGCCAACGATATTGAAGAAATTGTAAAATCAGGTCAAATCCAGCCGGGTTGGCAAAAAGAGTTCCCGCATAACTCTGCACCTTATACCTCCACCATCGTATTTATGGTACGTAAAGGTAATCCAAAGCATATTAAAGACTGGTCTGACTTAACCAAACCGGGCATACAAATTATTACTCCAAATCCAAAAACCGGCGGTTTACCACGTTGGGTATACTTATCTGCTTGGGGTTATGCACTTAAACAACCCGGTGGTAGCGATGCCAAAGCAAAAGACTTTGTCGGCAAAATGTACCACAATGTAAAAGTGATGGATTCTGCTGCGCGTGCATCGATGACGACTTTTGCGGAACGTGGCATTGGTGATGTGTTGTTGACTTGGGAAAATGAAGCTCTAGTCACTCAAAAAACCATGGGTAAAAACAAGTTCGATATTATCTATCCATCGATGTCAATTTTAACTGAACCTTCAGTGGCAATCGTGGATAAAAATGTCGAAAAAGATGGGAACAAGTGGTTGGCTAAAGGTTATATCAATTACTTGTATTCACCTTTGGGTCAAGACATGGCAGCAAAATATTTCTACCGTCCACGTAACCCGGAAGTGTTAGCCAAATATTCTGCTCAATTCCCTAAACTTAAAACCTTCACCATTGATGAAGTGTTTGGTGGCTGGGCTCAGGCACAAAAAACTCATTTTGTGAATGGTGCGACTTTTGATCAGATTTACAATACTCGTAAATAACTGATTAATTTGTGATTTAAAAAGCCTCCTGAAGTGGGGGCTTTTTATTTCTGACAAGATCTGTTTTTTAAATAAAATTTTGAATCAAAGAATACATTTTCTTTTCTTAATTTTTATAGAGAACTCTATTTTAATAAAGAATCAGAATAAATATTGAATATTAAAATGATATAAAAGCACATGAAATATGAGCTAAATCTGAGTTGAATAAACCCAGAAACAAACGGTTTTCTCTATGGAAAGTAATATTTCCCTACAAAAAGTCGTTTGGAGCTTTGTCAAAACAAGGTAATAATGTGCAGTTACATTTTTCATAGTATTGATTGAACCCTTATGTCGCATATTTCTGTATTACTTCACGAAACTGTTGATGCCTTATTGGCAGATCGAAATACAGGGATTTATGTAGATGGTACCTTTGGCCGAGGTGGTCATACCCGTTTATTGCTTTCTAAATTAGATGAAAATGCACGTGTCTATGGGTTTGATAAAGATCCACAAGCGTTGGAAACTGCGGCACTCTTAGAACAAGAAGATTCACGTTTTAAAATTATTCATGCCAGTTTTGCCGATTTAAAACAAGAGCTTGAAGCACGTGGCATTGGTTTGGTTGATGGCGTGATGGCTGACTTAGGGGTGTCTTCACCACAACTCGATCAGGCGGAACGTGGTTTTAGCTTTATGAAAGATGGCCCACTGGATATGCGTATGGACAATTCAAAAGGTCCGACCGCGGCTGAATGGCTGGTGAATATTGAAGAAGAAGCCTTGGCCAATGTTATTTTTCAATATGGTGAAGAGCGTTATAGCCGTCGTATTGCCAAAGCCATCAAAGCTGCGGGCTATATCGAAACGACAGCGCAACTGGCTGAAATTGTGAAAGTTGCCCATCCGAAATGGGAAAAAAATAAACATGCTGCAACACGAACTTTTCAGGGCATCCGTATTGCCATTAATAAAGAATTAGAAGATATTGAAGCATTCTTGCCGCAAGCGGTGGATGTGCTAAAAACAGGGGGGCGTTTAGCGGTCATTAGTTTCCACTCGCTAGAAGACCGTTTAATTAAACAGTTTATTCAAAAAGAATCCACTTTAGCAGAAGATACCAGTTGGGGTATGCCACAAGAACGGGAAGATACCCGTCGATTAAAGAAAATTTCCCGAGTACGTGCCAGTGAAGAAGAGATTAAAGCCAATTTTCGTTCACGTAGTGCATGGCTTAGAGTTGCAGAACGCTTAGCTTCGAAAGGCGAATAATGAAAACTGAAGTTGTTGAAAAGAAGACAGAAAAATTGCCGATGAAGAAATTCATCAGTTATATCATTTTGCTGGTCTTGGTCTTTTTTAGCGCAATTATGGTGGTGTTTCAGGTGTTTGAATACCGTCATGATTACCGTGAATTAAGTGCCTTTAACCGAGAAAGGGATGATCTGAATGCAGAATGGGGGCGTTTGCTCATCGAGCAGCAAACCTTTGGTGCAACAGCGCAAATTGGCACACGCGCTGTGACTCAGTTGCGAATGTACTCGCCACCTGCAGGGCAGACGGTTGTAATTTCTTTACCAATGACTTCAGAAGATAAAAAATAAGGCTAGCTGTAATATGGTGGACAAGAGAAATAAGCAAGTGCGTAAAAAACAGCAGTCTGTGACCGATAAAAACACCCTTAGTGTAGATATGTGGCGTTTTTATTTGATGTGGAGTGTGGTTTTACTCTGCTTTTTAGCTTTAGTGGGTCGTGCATTTTATGTGCAGATCATCAACAAAGACTTTTTGCAAAACAAAGCCAATGCCAATATTTTAAGAACTGAAAAAGTCAAGGCGATGCGTGGCGTGATTTATGATCGTCATGGTGTGCCTTTGGCGATTAGTACGCCGGTCATGAAAGTGGTGATTGATCCGCGTGATTATTTTGAAACCAAAAAACAGTTTGATGAAATTACTGCTGAACTAGCTAAAGATCCAAATAACCGTAAACTAAAACGTCAATTGCCGGATAAAAACCTAAACTTGGACGAGCTTGCCGATGCTGTGGGCATGGATCGTGCCGAGTTAAAAAAGAAAATGAACGAGAAGCCTCGTTCACGTTATTTAGTTCTGCAAAAAGAAATTCCACCGCAGCAAGCTGAATTGATTGCCAAGCGTGAATTCCAGGCAGTTTATACCGAGAAAAACTATAAACGTTACTATCCGCAGCCGCAGCCGAATGCACAAATTATTGGCCTAACCAATAGCGAAGGCACGGGGATTGAAGGTCTGGAAATGCAGCTGAATACGGCTTTATCGGGTCATGATGGTGAACAGCAGATTGTCCGTGATAAAAAAGGCAATCGTTTTAAAGACCCGGAAGTAATTAAAGAAGTTGAAGCCGGGGAAAATATCACTTTAAGTATTGATTCACGTCTGCAATATATTATGTACCGTGAATTGACCGCTGCTGGTGTAGCCAATAACGCCCGTTCAGCCACTGCCATTGCAGTAGATATCAAAACTGGTGAAATTTTGGCAATGACCAGTTGGCCGTCTTATAACCCGAATGATAAAAAAAGTTTAGGTAATAAAGATGCCATGCGTAACCGGGGTGCGGTGGATTCATTTGAACCCGGTTCAACCATGAAACCCCTGACGGTCGCTATGGCTCTGGAAAGTGGTAAATACACTGCAAATTCAGTGGTAAATACTTCACCAGGTAGTATGCGCATTGGTAACCATACCATTCGCGATACGCATAACTATGGTGCACTGACTTTGGGTGGCATCATTCAGAAATCATCTAACGTGGGTGTTGCGAAACTTGCATTGTCCTTGCCTTATGCCACCTTACCGACTTTTTATAAGCGTGTAGGCATGGGGCAGCGTTCGGCAGTGAAATTCCCGGGCGAAAGTGGAGGCTTGATCTTGCCACCAAGCAAATGGAATGTCTCTGAAGTGGGTACCATGGCTTATGGTTATGGTCTGAATGCGACAGTGCTGCAAATTGCCGATGCCTACGCCATGCTTGCCAATAAAGGCGTCAAGGTTCCTTTGAGTTTATATAAATTGGAACAGCCACCAAAGGGTGAGCAAATTGTTGATGCGAAAATTGCCGATCAAGTGCTCTTGATGATGGAAACAGCGACATTGCCAGGCGGAACTGCTACACGTGCCACTATTCCAGGCTACCGTGTGGCGGGTAAAACAGGGACCGCACATAAACTGCGTGCTGACCGCAAAGGTTATTCAACCAGCGAATATCGTGCTTTATTTGCCGGTGTGGCACCTGTGAGCGATCCGCGTTTGGCCATGATTGTCGTGGTGGAAAATCCCCAAGGCTCTTACTATGGCGGTACGGTTTCAGCCCCTGTCTTTGCACGTGTAATGCAAGAATCGCTACGTTTAATGAACGTGCCTTTAGATAAACCTTTAGATACTCCCAAAATCCAGTAACAGGTGATGAATGTCCATTACATTTCAAAATCTCTACACCGCTGAAAAAATCACTGGATGGATGACCAAGCCATTCAGTGGTTTTGGTTTAGATAGTCGTAAAGTTGAGCCAGGGCAAATTTTTATTGCCCTGAATAGTTTTTCTCAGCCTGAAAAAACCTTGCAGTTTGCCCAGTCGGCTTTGGCAAACGGTGCCTTGGCTGTGGTCAGTGAAGCCGATTTGGGTTTGGAAAATAGTGTAATCGTGCCGAATGTCCGTCATTTGATGGGACAATGGCAAAAGCAATATCTGCAAGCGACTCAGCCCGTACAAGCCGCACGAATTCTGGCAGTGACTGGGACTAACGGTAAAACCACCATTTCACGACTGGTCGCCGAATTGCTGATGTTGCAAGGCAAGAAATGTGCAGTGATGGGGACCACGGGTAACGGAATTTTACCGAATCTGGAAGCATCTTCGCATACCACACTCGATGCCTTGCATCTGCAAAATGCCTTGCATGACTATGCTCAAGCTGGTGCTGAATTTGCTGCGATTGAAGCCAGTTCGCATGGTTTGGAACAGGGCCGCTTGAATGGCTGCGATATTGAAATTGCTGCTTATAGCAATTTAAGCCGTGATCATCTGGATTATCACGGCACACTGGAAGCCTATGCCGAAGCCAAGTCGTGCTTATTTAAATTTGCATCACTTAAAGTCGCGATTATCAATATTGATGACGAATATGCATCGATTATGTTGGATGCAGCAAAAAATAATCCTGCACACCCGAAAATTCTGACCTATTCAACCATGCAGCCGGCGGATTATCAGGTTCAAGATATTCAATACAGTTTGAATGGCGCAAACTTTAAACTGATCACCAATCAAGGTGAGTTTGACGTGCAGAGTCCGTTGCTGGGTCATTTTAATATAGAAAACCTGGTGGCAAGTTTGGTGACTGCAGAACAAGCCGGCTTTGATCTTGCCACGCTGATTTCAACAGTTGGACAATTGAAAGGTGCACCGGGTCGTATGCAGGTGATCCGTGATGCAGACCGATTGTTCGTCGTGGATTATGCCCATACACCGGATGCCTTAATTCAGGTGCTGAAAACCTTGAAACGCCATGTCTCTCAAAATTTATGGGCGGTGTTTGGTTGTGGTGGTGATCGCGATCGTGGCAAACGTCCACTGATGACTCAAGCGGCACTCAATGGTGCTGATATTGTCTTGATTACCTCAGATAATCCACGTACTGAAGATCCAGAACAGATTTTCGCTGACATGAAAGCGAGTATCGATTTTTCTACCCATGTCATGTATGAAATTCATGACCGCCGTGAAGCGATTAAATTTGCCGTGCAAAAAGCCCAAGCAGGCGATATTGTAGTCATTGCAGGTAAAGGTCATGAAAATTATCAAGAAATTGACGGTGTGCGTCATTGGTTTGACGATGTGATTGAAGTGCAATCGGCCATTAATACACAGCATTACACACCAGATTCAGCTTATCCGGCTCAATAGGAAACAAAAATGCATACATCGACTACCAGTACAGTGCCTTTAGAGCCGTGGACAGCTGCACAGCTTGCTGATGCCACCCAAGGTTACTGGTTGAATGAGAAAGTGCCTCAAGGCGAAATTAAACGGATTTTGACGGATTCGCGTGATGCTGAAAAAGCCGATGCTTTTTTAGCTCTGCAAGGTGAACGCTTTGATGCACATGATTTTGTTGCTCAAGTTGCGGCAAATGGTTGTGAAATTGCCATTGTCAGTCATCCTGTTGATGCAGATATTTGTCAACTCGTGGTTGAAGACACGCGTTTGGCCCTCGGTCATTTAGGGGCTTATCGTCGCGCACAAAACTCACAAGTGAAAGTGATTGCGCTGACGGGTAGTAGCGGTAAAACCACGACTAAAGAAATGCTCGGTAGTATTTTATCGCGCTTGGCACCGACGCTGATTACTCGCGGTAACTTAAATAATGATTTGGGTGTGCCAGTGATGTTGATCGAGCTTCGCGCTGAACATCAATATGCAGTGATGGAATTGGGTGCAAGTCATCAGGGGGAAATTGATTACACCTCGAATCTGGTTCAACCGCATGTAGCAGGGATCATTAACATTGGTACTGCACATTTGGGGGAATTTGGTGGGCGTGAGGGCATCTGCCGGGCTAAATCTGAAATTTATGCACATATCGCCAAAACAGGTACATCGATTGTTCCTGCTGCAGATGATTTTGCAGAACCGATTCGTCAAGCCGTACAAACCGAACAGGTATTAAGCTTTGGTGAAAATGGTGATGTTTTTACCACAGAAATTGAATTACATCCGCAATCCTCTACATTCACATTAAACACACCGCAAGGTATTCGTCAGGTGAATCTTCCGTTTGCCGGCGAACATAATGTCCAAAATGCCACGGCTGCGACTGCTTTTGCACTCGCGATTGGTATTGCTTTGGATGATATTGTGACAGGTTTAGAACAGGCAACCGGTGCCAAAGGTCGCCTGAATTTTATTCCAGCTAAAAAACATTTATTTATTGATGATACCTACAACGCCAACCCAACCTCGATGCGTGCAGCAGCTGAAGTACTTGCTCAGCAAGACGGGGTGAAAGTGATGGTGATTGGTGATATCGGTGAATTAGGCGCAAGTGCGGCACAACAACACTATATGTTGGGTCGGGATCTTGTCGCAACAGGTGTCAATTTTGTGGTGGCGGTAGGTGAATTTTCACCTGCCACACAAGAAGGGGCACGCAGTACCCAATATGGTAAAAAAATGCAGGCTTTCCTGACACAGGAGCAAGCTTTGCCTTTCTTACTGAGTCTAATTGAAACACATCAACCTCAATCCATGAGTTTCCTGTTTAAAGGTTCTCGTTATACCCACATGGAAACATTGATGGCTGATTTGATGGAGAAACTTTAATGCTGTTGTGGCTATTTGAACAACTTGCGGGCTACAACAGCTCGTTTCAGGTCGTTCGTTATTTAACATTACGTGCTTTGCTCAGTGTCTTAACCGCACTGACCATTGGACTGGTCATGGGCCCGGTGATGATCCGTAAGCTACAAGCACTCAAATATGGTCAGGCAGTCAGTTCTTTTGCTCCTGAAGGTCATGCCAAGAAAATGGGTACACCAACCATGGGCGGGATTTTGATCCTGCTCTCGATCGGGATATCCACCTTGCTTTGGGCCGATTTATCCAATCCTTATGTCTGGATTGTGCTTGGGGTGATGGTGATCTTTGGTGCCGTAGGTTGGGCAGATGACTGGATTAAAGTTCGTTATAAAGACAATGCTGGCTTGCCTGCACGAAAAAAATTCTTCTGGACTTCAGTGGGTTCTTTAGGTGCTGGTATTGCATTGTATGTGATTGCGACCCAACAGGCGAATCCTGTGCATACCGCGAATATGCTGGATCTGTTGATTCCATTCTTTAAAAACATCAGTATTCCTTTTTCAGCCATTCCGCTGGGTATCGGTTTTATTATCTTTACTTATCTGGTGATTAACGGTGCATCCAATGCAGTTAACCTGACTGACGGTCTGGATGGTTTGGCGATTATGCCTATCGTCTTGGTTGCTGCAGGTTTGGGGGTGTTTGCCTACCTTGCGGGTGATGTGCGTTTTGCCAATTACCTACATATGCCTTATGTGAAATATTCATCTGAATTGGTGGTAATCTGTGCTGCAATGATTGGTGCGGGCTTAGCCTTTCTTTGGTATAACGCACATCCAGCTCAAGTCTTCATGGGTGATGTCGGTGCATTATCTTTGGGGGCGATGCTGGGTACAATTGCTGTAATGGTTCGCCAAGAAATCGTCTTTGCGATTATGGGTGGTGTGTTTGTGGTCGAAGCTATTTCGGTATTCCTGCAAATTGGATCACTGCGTATGCGTAACAAACGTGTATTCTTGATGGCGCCGCTGCATCATCATTATGAGAAAAAAGGCTGGCGTGAAACCCAGGTGGTGATTCGTTTCTGGATTATCACGATTATGCTGGTAGTTTTAGGCTTAATGACCTTAAAATTGCGTTAAGCAAATATTCGAAAAAGCCGGCATTTGCTCCCACATCTGCCGGCTTTTTTTATCGCCTGATTTTAGGCACTGGAGAAAAATATGAATCTGCTGATGTGTCCTGTATGCCGTGAAGCCCTCAAGCTGACCGAGAAAACATGGCGCTGTATCAATAACCACAGTTATGACATGGCAAAACAGGGATATGTGAATTTACATGTGGTACAGCATAAACATAGCAAAAATCCAGGGGATACCGTGGAATCGGTGCAGGCACGCCGGGCATTTTTAAGTGCTGGTTTCTATGCGCCATTGCAACAGGCGGTGATAGAGAAAATTCGTGAGTTACGTATTGAAAACCTGCTCGATATTGGCTGTGGTGAAGGGTATTACACCAATGCCATGCAGGCTGAAGTGCTGCAATGTGTGGGAGTGGATATCGCTAAAAATGCAGTACAGGTTGCGGCCAAGTTGAATAAAAAAGTGACCTGGGTGGTGGGAACCGGTGCAACACTTCCTGTTTTAGATGCTTCAATTGACTTATGCACTAGTTTATTTAGTCCTATTCCAAAGCAGGAAATATTGCGTGTATTGAAGCCCAATGCCTATTTGATGGTAGTGACTCCTGCAACTGAACACTTATATGCGATGCGTGAAGCATTGTTTGAAGAAGTGAACCCACATGAATCGCAAAAGTTCGTTGATCAATTGGCAGATGCTTTTGAATTGGTAGATCAAAGCGTGGTGGATGCGCCTTTTACGGTACAACAAGCGGACTTGAAAAACCTGATTGCCATGACCCCGTATGCTTATAAAGCAAAACCGGAACGTCGTCAGGCTTTAGAGCAGAACGATAATTTTGAGTTAAAAGGGCAGTTCCAAATTTATGTGTTTAAAAAGAAATAAGCCAAATAAAAAGCCCTCATTTGAGGGCTTTTTATTGCTTTATTGAAATACATCAATTAAACGTTCAAGTGCATCCGGTTTATTATTTTGTTTTTGTGTGTTTGAGGAATCTGTATGATCTGGAGTCGGTATTTCTTCTCCAGGCAAATCATCAAAGTCATGTTCAGGTGTTCGCACTGGGGCAACAGGTGCTGGACGATACAATGGGCGGGCCAATGGCGGGGAAGAGCGATCCTCTTTGACAGGTTCACCAATCGTTACCGTCTGGTTTCGGCTGGTCGGTGCTTTGGCATTTTTATCAAAATGTACCCACGCTGCTGGTGTGCCTTTTAAGGCATTACCCATAAAGTTGGTCCAGATCGGTAAAGCTGCAACACCACCATATTCACGACGACCGAGTGTGGTGGGTTGGTCGAAACCGACCCAAGCCACAGTCACTAATTTGCCATTAAATCCAGCAAACCAGGCATCTTTGGCATCATTGGTGGTACCGGTTTTACCGCCAATATCATCACGACCAATTTTAAGGGCTGCACGACCGGTACCCTGTTGAATTACATCACGCAGAATGTTGGCCATGTCATAAGCAGAGCTTGATTTTAAAATGCGCTGTGCTTGGCGATATTGGCTTTTTGACTCATCTAATTGCAGTTGAGCCAGTTCTTTTTCTGCTTGCAAGGTTTGATTGGTGACCTCAATCACTTCGTCATCTGGGGTCACGGGTTCAGCTGATTCTAGTTCTGCATCATTTTGATTGATACAAGAAATACAAGCATATTCTGGATTGCTTTGGTAAATCACTTTGCCATAAGCATCTTCAATACGATCAATAAAATGTGGCTGAATACGGTAACCCCCATTGGCAAAAGTTGCATAACCGGTTGCCATTTGAATTGGGAGAACTTGTGGTGTACCTAGAGCAATGGTGTAGTTACGCGGGATTTGATCTTCATGTAGACCAAAATCCATGAATAATTGGCGTGTACGTTCAATCCCGACAGTTTGTAATAATCGCACAGAAACAGTATTTCGTGATAAATACAAGGCACGACGTAAAGGAATCATCCCTAAATAACGACCATCCGAGTTTTTCGGTGACCATTTGCCAATCGTAATCGGGCTATCATTGACCATGCTATAAGGGGTCATACCGCGTTCGAGTGCCAAAGCATATACAAATGGCTTAATGGTTGAACCCGGTTGACGCCAGCCTTGTAGCGCACGATTGAATTTGGATTGATAAAAATTATATCCCCCGACAATGGCTTCAATTGCACCGTTATTCGGGTTGATTGCAATCAGTTGCCCTTGAGCTTTAGGAATTTGAACAAGTGCCCATGAAGTTTTATTGTCATTAGGACGTAATCGAATAATATCTTTAACTTTAACAATTTGAGAAGCTTGACGTGGAGCAGGGCCAACACTGTTGGCATTTCTATAAGGATAAGCCCATGACATCCCTGACCATGGCACGGTCACTGTAGACCCATCTTGCATCAGTGCTTCAAAAGAATTTCTGTCTACTTTAATGACTTTCGCGGGATAGGTGTTTGCATAAGCACTGAATTCAGTAAGTGGTTTGTCGTTTGCTTCAGCACCGCGCCAACCATGGCGACGATCGTAAGCCTCTAAACCTTCTTGTACTGCCTGTTCTGCATAAGCTTGGCGCTTGCTGTCGACGGTTGTATAAACTTTATAACCAGAATCAATGGCTTGTTCGCCAAATTTTTCAACCAGTTCCGAGCGTACCATTTCCCCGACATAGGGATATTTGTTATTGATTCCACGGTCTGGCATATCGAGGTTGACGGGTTCGGCAATGGCTTTTTGATACTGTGACTGGTTGATATAACCCAATTGCAGCATACGTCCAAGAATCCAGTTACGACGTTCTAACGCGCGTGTTGGGTTGACTACAGGATTATATTTAGAGGGCGCTTTGGGTAGACCAGAAATCATTGCCATTTGGGCAATACTCAGCTGATCCAGATTTTTGTTGTAATAAATTTTTGCTGCTGCAGCAATACCGTAGGCATTTTTTCCCAAGAAAATTTTATTCACATACAGTGTTAAAATTTCCTCTTTGGTTAAGTTTTGTTCTATTTTGCGCGCAAGGAAAATTTCAGTCAGTTTGCGTTTGAGTGTACGTTCAGGACTTAAATAATAATTTTTTGCCACCTGCATGGTGATGGTTGAACCACCCGTTTGCACATTTGATCCCGTGACTGTTTCACTGACTGCTCGTCCTAAGCTTTTAAAACTAATACCACTATGCTCAAAGAAAGAGGAATCCTCTGCTGCAAGGAAGGCAGAGATGAATGGTTTGGGAATTTGTTTGTATTCTACAGGGACGGATAGCTTGCCACCATACTCTGCAATTAGCTCATTATCGGCACTATACACCTGCAAAGGCTTGAGTAACGGCGCCTTTTTTAAAGTGGTCATTTTAGGTAAAGATGGGGCAATATAGAGATACATGCCATAGAATCCCATCGGAATTGCGACCAAGGCTATAATTATGATCAAAAAAAATGGATGAACATGGCCCGAACGAGATAGCTTTTTCATAACAAGTAAGTTTTAATAAGAGCTAATGGCAAACTAATTGGCGGTCAGTATAGCCTTTACACATACAGATTGTTAGATGCGTTATTGTATCTGTATAAAATTATAGACCAACACTGATTAGTAGGTTACTTTTATTGGGGATAAAAAAATAATAGGAATTATATAGTGCTCAGGTTATATCGTAAGCCGAATAAGGGGTTAATTGGAGTAGATATTAGTTCTACTTCTGTTAAGTTGTTGGAACTTTCTGTTAAAAGCGGTAACAGGTATTGGGTGGAAAGCTATGCGCTGGTGCCTTTGCCTGAAGGTAGTGTTGTCGAAAAAAATATATTGAATCCAGAGGCGGTAGCAGATGCATTAGAGCGAGCACTCAATCTAGCAAATACCCAATCCACAGCTGCAGCACTTGCAATTCCGACTTCAATGGTGATTACCAAAA
The DNA here is from genome assembly GCF_004336635.1 of Acinetobacter sp. ANC 4862. Classification (GTDB taxonomy): domain Bacteria; phylum Pseudomonadota; class Gammaproteobacteria; order Pseudomonadales; family Moraxellaceae; genus Acinetobacter. The sequence goes on along the minus strand of NZ_SJXH01000012.1, from coordinate 45,665 downwards.
CGATTGAGATGGATGCAGATATGACGGACGATGAACGAGAAGTTCAAATTCGTATGGACGCTGAGCAATATATTCCTTTCCCATTGGATGAAGCGAGTCTTGATTTTGAGGTGTTGCCTGAGCGTTTGGCAAACCCGAATCGGGTGAATGTGCTTTTAGTTGCCACCCGTATTGAAAATGTTGAAGCACGTTCAGAAGTTTTAGAGCTTGCTGGCTTAACACCAAAAACTGCTGATGTTGAAAGTTTTGCGATCGAAAATGCCTATCAAGTGTTTTCCGATACTTTGCCTATGGGTGTGAATACTGTAGGTATTTTAGATATCGGTCATACCATGACGACCTTATCTGTGATGCAAAACAATAAGGTAATTTATACGCGCGAGCAGGTGTTTGGCGGCAAACAGCTCACTCAAGAAATTCAAAACCGCTATGGTTTGTCTTTTGAAGAAGCCGGTCGTGCCAAGAAAAGCCGTTCATTACCAGATGATTATGATGTTGAGGTTTTAGAACCCTTCTTGGAAGCAGTGGTTCAGCAGGCAGCAAGATCATTACAGTTCTTTTTCTCATCTTCACAGTTTAATGAGATCGATCATATTTTATTGGCAGGAGGTAATGCCAATATTCCGGGGCTCGCGAAGCTACTACAACAAAAACTTGGTTATCGTGTGACTATTGCCAACCCATTTTTACAAATGGGCTTTTCTCCACAAATTGATATTAAAAAGATAGAGAATGATGCTTCCTCACTCATGGTGGCATGTGGTTTGGCATTGAGGAGTTTTGATTAATGGCGAGAATTAACCTGCTCCCTTGGCGTGATGAGCTAAGAGAGAGACGAAAAAAAGAATTTATTACCATTTGTATTGGGATGGCATTAATCGGGGCTTTAGCGGTCGGATTGGCCTGGTTCTTCTATGACCATAAACTTGAAGATCAAGAACAAGCGAATCAACTGATTACCAGTACCAATCAAAACCTTGATGTGCAATTGAAATCCTTAGAAGGTTTAGAAGCTCAACGCAATGCAATTATTGAGCGCATGAAGCTGATTCAAGGTTTACAAGGACAACGCCCCATTGCGGTTCGCCTCATTGACGAAATGGTACGGGTTACGCCAAGCAATTTGTACATTACCAAATTTGCCCGTACAGGGGATAAATTTACCATTGAAGGTAAAGCGGAAAGTCCGAATACGGTTGCAGAATTCTTGCGTAGTTTGGAAGCATCAGCTTGGTACAGAAACGCATTTATGAATTCTTTTTTAGCTGTTGAAGAGAAGAAAGATAAAGTGGCAAGTTCGATCGTACCTCGTATTGAAGAAGGTTATGGTTCATTCGTCATTACTGCTGACCTGGATGAAATTGCACAACCGACGACACCTGAAGCACCACAAAATACAGCTAATTCAACAGCGGGGGCAGCACAATGAGTCTCGATGAATTTGATGAATTAAATCCAAATGAAGGTGTTGCTACGCATAAAAAGAAGATGACCTTAGATAAGTTTCTTCAGCAGTTCAACACCTTGGATCCAAATAATTATGGCAGTTGGCCATTATCCGTTAAAATCACTTGCTGGATTTTAATTATGATGATGATTGGTATTCTGGGTTATTTTGCGCTGATTAAAGGTCAAATAGACGCAATTTCCAATGCCAATGCTCAAGAACAAAATTTACTGAATGAGTTTCGTGAAAAAGATTCAAAGCTTCGCAATTTGCAACAGTTGCAAGCGCAGTTACAGGAAATGGAAGCGAATTTTAATCAGCAACTCGAACAATTACCTAAAGAAACTGAAATCCCCGGACTGGTTGAAGATATCAACGTCAGTGGGGTAAATTCAGGTCTGAAATTTAAAAATATCCGTTTAGAAAATGAAATTAAGCAAGAGTTCTTTATTGAACAGCCCATTTCTATTGAAGCAACTGGTGATTATCATGCCTTTGGTTCTTTTGTAAGTGGCATAGCAGCGCTTCCGCGTATTGTCACCTTGCATGATTTTGATATTACAGGTACGGAAAATAAAGAGAAAAAAACCGATATTCCTCAAATTACCTATAATGTTAAAGCCAAAACCTATCGTTATATCGGTGCTACGGATACTCAAGCAGCAGATGCGAATTCAACTGCTACAGCTGGGGGGGCACAGTAATGAAAATAGAAAAAATGACTTTAAGCCTGATATTCGGCTTGTTATTGGTGGGGTGTGATTCTCGTATTGATGCGGTCAATGAGCAAATGGCAAGTATTCGTAATCAACCGCCATTACCGATCGATCCGGCACCGGTTTTTCCACCTGTGCCAACATTTGACTATGCAGCCCATCAGCTGAAAAGCCCTTTTTTGCCGAGCTCACTTGCTGCTGAATTGAGAATTATGGCAGGAAAACGTGTCTATCCTAACTTGTCACGTCCACTGCAACCTTTAGAAAGCTATGCTATCGAATCCTTGAATATGAAGGGAAGTATGCGTAGCCAGTCGGGGCAGATCCTGGCATTAATTCAAACACCCGATGGCGAAATAGAGCGCGTGCAGCGTGGTAGCTACATGGGTGTGAATCATGGTCGTGTAGTGAATATCACGCCAACACAAATCGATCTAGTGGAAATTATTCCAGATGGGCGGGAAGGATATGTAGAGCGTCCAAGAAGTCTGATATTAATTGGACCAGCGCCTTAAGTTTAAAGGAATAAAAATGAATAACAGTTTGAAAGATTTTATATTTGGGGATGGCAATACAATGAACCATTTGTTCCGTCAATTTTCTATGGGTGCGGTTGCAATCGCAGTAATGCAAGTTGCCAATGCACAAGTCAGTATTACCAATATTGTGCCTATGCAAATTGCAGGTCAGGGTACAGAAATTCGTGTCATGTTTAATGGCTTACCTCCGCAGCCGCAAGCTTATCAGTTAGAGCAGCCATCACGTCTGATTCTGGATTTTGATAAAGCACAGCAAAATTTAAAGCAAAATAGCATTGCAGTTGCAACCAAAGAAGCCAGTTCTGTTGATGTGAGTTCTGATGCGCAACGCTCACGTTTAACGGTGAATTTGGCGGATGCCGGTGCCTTTACCACACGCGTGGAAGGCAATACTTTTATTTTAAAAATTAATTCAGCTGCGGGTAATGCATTTGCTACTCAGCAGGTAGCGGCTCAAAAATCTACCCAAGGAATTTCCAATATTGGCTTCCAGCGCGGTGGTCAGGGTGAAGGGCAGGTTGTTATTGATTTGCTCGGTACAAACACACAGGTTGATGTGCAGCAGCAAGGCAGTAAAGTTGTTGTACGTACTTTAGGCAGTAAAGTTCCTGCACATTTGGCGCGTCGTTTAAATGTGAATGATTTTGCAACGCCAGTTTCTACTATCGATGCAAATAATAATGGTGGAAATGGGGTAATTACCATTCAGACTTCTGGTAGCTATGAATATATGGCATATCAGGCAGACAATAAACTTACAATCAGTTTAAAACGACCTGAAGATAAAAATCCGCTTAAACCTAAAGCAGCCAATAGTTATACTGGTAAAAAGATTTCTCTAGATTTTCAGGATATTGAAGTACGTCGTGTGCTCCAGTTATTGGCAGACTTCACTGAAATCAATATGGTGACCGCTGATACAGTACAAGGGAATATTACTTTACGCTTAAAGGATGTACCTTGGGATCAGGCATTAGATATTATTCTAAAAACCAAGAATTTAGATAAACGCCGTAATGGTAATGTAATCTGGATTGCCCCTGTTTCAGAATTAATTAAAGCAGAAGAAGAACAGGCGAAGGCGATAGAGCAAAGTGTAAAATTGGCGCCAATGCAAACCGAGTATATGCAACTAAGCTATGCAAAGGTTACGGATATTGAGAAACTGATTACCCAAACAAAATCTTCAAATAACTCTAATTCTGGCAATAGTAGTAACAATAATAATTCTAATGAAAGTTTATTAAGTTCACGTGGCACGATATCTGTTGATGCGCGTACCAATACGCTGATTATTAATGATACGGCACAGAATATAGATAAAGTCCGGAAAATGGTCGACTTGCTAGATATTCCAGTCAAACAAGTGATGGTTGAAGCCCGTATTGTTCGAGCTTCAACAGAGTTTAGTAAAGAAATGGGCGTGAAGTGGGGGATCTTGTCGCAAGGTATTGCTCAAAATAATGATTTGTTGGTCGGTGGTAGTGATACAACCTTATGGGATTTAAAAACGCCTGACGATGATGGTAAATATACGATTCAACGTCCACAGAACTTAAATGTGGATTTAGGCGTAACTAATGCAGCAGGTAAAATTGCCTTTGGTTTAATCAGCTTATCTGATTTTATGCTGGATCTAGAACTTTCTGCCTTGCAAGCAGACGGCTATGGTGAAGTGATTTCAACACCTAAAGTCCTCACTGCAGACAAACAAACAGCCAAAGTTTCATCAGGTACGCAAATTCCATATCAATCATCAGAAGGTGGTGGTGCAAATGCAGTTTCAACCACTGAATTTATTGATGCTGTACTTAGTTTGGATGTAACGCCAAGTATTACACCTGATGGTAAAGTTCAAATGCTACTCAACATCACCAGCGATACTCCAGGAAATCCAACACCGACAGGTCAATTGACGATTAATAAAAATCAAATCAATACCAATGTCCTGGTAGATAATGGAGAGACAGTTGTACTCGGTGGTATTTTTGAACAAGAAACCCGTAATGGTCAAACTAAGGTGCCATTCTTGGGTGATATTCCTTACGTAGGTCGTTTATTCCGTAAAGATATCAAGTCTGATAATAAACGTGAGCTATTGATTTTTGTTACACCACGAATTGTTAATGACAGTGTTTCAAGAAATCATTAATATATTTTGAATTTAGCAAAATAAATAGGTGACTCCTTGCCAAGCAATGAGTTTGAAACCCTGCCAAATATTTATTTGGTAGGGCCAATGGGGGCTGGAAAAACAACGGTTGGTCGACATTTGGCGGAACTGTTAGGACGTGAGTTTCTTGATAGTGATCATGAAATTGAACGGAAAACAGGTGCGACAATTCCTTGGATTTTTGAAAAAGAAGGTGAAAAGGGATTTCGTAACCGTGAAACCATGGTGATCGATGAACTCACAGCTCGTTCACAACTGGTTCTGGCAACTGGTGGTGGTGCAGTGACCCAAGCTCCCAATCGTGAATTTTTAAAACAACGCGGAATCGTTGTTTATCTATATACTCCTGTCGAAATTCAATTACAGCGCACCTACCGGGATAAAAACCGTCCTTTATTGCAAGTTGAAAATCCTGAACAAAAGTTACGTGATTTATTGGCGCTTCGCGATCCTTTATATCGAGAAGTTGCGCATTATATTATTGAAACCAATCAGGGAGCTGCTCGTGATTTAGCTCAAAAAATCTTACATATGATTGTTTCTCAAGAAGCAGATTTAGTCTAATTAACGGTTTTAATTTCATGCAAACTTTACATGTTGAACTCGGTGATCGCCGATATCCTATTTTTATTGGCAGTGATTTAAATCCACAATCTTTGCTTGAACCTTATATTAAAGGTAAGCAAGTGATGATTGTGACCAATACAACGGTTGCACCTCTGTATTTGGATCATTATGTGACTGCGATAGAAGCTTTGGGGAAAACCATTGCAACATGTATTTTGCCTGATGGTGAAAAATATAAAAATATTGAACATTTAAATTTAATTTTTGATGCCTTATTGGAAGTAGGGTTTAATCGTGATGCTACAGTTTTAGCTCTGGGTGGTGGCGTGATTGGGGATATGGCAGGTTTTGCATCTGCATGTTTTCAACGAGGTGTTTATTTTGTTCAAGTACCCACTACGCTGCTTTCACAAGTGGATTCGAGCGTGGGTGGGAAAACTGGCATTAATCATCCCTTGGGTAAAAATATGATTGGTGCTTTCCAGCAGCCACAAGTGGTGTTGGCGGATATGGCGCAATTAAGCACTTTACCTGATCGTGAACTGTCAGCAGGTTTGGCAGAAGTGATTAAATATGCCTTATTAGGTGATCTGGATTTCTTGGTCTGGCTCGAAGAAAATATGGATGGTTTGGTGGGACGTGATTCAGAATTGCTGGCTGAAGCGGTTTACCGTTCATGTGCACATAAAGCACGTATCGTTGCTAATGATGAAAAAGAACAAGGTGAGCGTGCCTTACTTAACTTAGGGCATACCTTTGGTCATGCTATCGAGTCTTACTTAGGATATGGTGTTTGGTTACACGGTGAAGCGGTCGCAACCGGTATGGTGATGGCTGCGGATTTGTCGCAACGAATGGGCTGGATTTCAGCGGAAGATTTGGAACGTACAAAAAAAATCATTCAACGTGCCCATTTACCCGTAAAATGCCCAGCTATTCCACTGGATGAATTCCTCGCATATATGGCACATGATAAAAAAGTGCTGAATGGACAATTACGCCTGGTACTGTTGAAATCTTTAGGGCAGGCTGTAATTACAAGAGAATTTGATGTGGAATTGATGAAACAAGCGATTTTAGCGAATCAAGAGAAGGCATAAGTCATGGCAACCATCCGTACACAATGGCAACGTATTCAAAACTATATCTGGCTAGTGTGTGGGTTGGTGTGTCTGTTTGCAGCACTTATTTTTTGGGCAATCACGGACAGTGATGCTTTAGTTGAGGTGGAAAAATCTGCTGAAACTGAAGCTGAATTGCAAATTCAACCGGAAAAAGTTGCTGCAACCAACCTTCTTGGTGCACTTCAAAAAGAAGTACGTCCTTTGGAAATGACTACGCGTGTGGTCAATACTGCAACTTATGAACCAGAGTTTCGTGGCACTAAATTTATTAATGACAATAAAAATGCGGCCACGATTGAACTGTTTCGAGCGACCAAAGATGATGTGATTCGAAGTTTTCTAAAAAAACAGTCCGATCGTAAGAACTTTTTCTATATTCGCCTGAGTGGTGAAAATCAAATTGAGCAATATGTTCTGCTTTATGGCATCTATGGAAATAGTGATCAAGCAAAACAAGCCCTTCAACAATTGCCATTCCAGTTTCCCAAGTCTATTCAACCTCAAGTTCATGAGATTGAAAATTATGCAGTCTTGGTCAATGACATGGGGGCAGAAGAAATGGGTTCGAATAGCAAACTCTATGCAGTCAATTTAAAATCTGCACCATTGCCGCGCATTGATGAGAGTCTTGTGGTTCCACCTAAACCCAAACCGACTGTACCAGTCGTTGATCCTAAAGCAGCAACCACAACCACAACGGTCACACGTCGTGATGAAGAGGGTAATGTCGTGGATGTGCAGCAATCTCATTCTGGTGTTGAATCTGCACCGAAAAAAAATGGCAATAAAGTAGCAGAAACTGAAATTAGTGATCCATTTAATTAAAAATAGAGTTCTAAAATAGAGCAAAGTAAGTTATAAAAATATCTATATGCACAAATATAGTGCGAAAATTGGTTTCAAGAAAATAAGATGAAGCAGATGAAACTTTAATATTTCTATATTTAAAACATTTAGCATTGTCTTTTTTTAATTGGCATCATTTTTGCTTTATTGGTGCATGAATTGAGTTATTGTCCCTATTTTGGCGCGAAAAGATTCAATGATTGTGCGAAGTTACTGAATTTGCCTGCTTTAAAAGAGTGCGTAAAATCAATAAAACATTTTTGTAATTGATCCATGCACAGAAGATGAAATGCGATTATCTTTAGTATGTGAAGAAAATGATTCTGCCCAATCTTGATCTGAGTGTAAGTAAATTGGACTAAATCGCAAAGAAGATATTTGATTGTTAGATGCCCGCTTTATGGGCCATGTTGAAGAAGGGTACGCTATGCACATGCCATCGCCTAATACTGTAGCTCCCGCTCAAGGTTTATACCAACCGGATGAGTTTAAAGATAACTGTGGTTTCGGTTTAATCGCCCATATGCAGGGTGATGCAAGCCATGATTTGGTCAAGACCGCGATTCATAGTTTAAGTTGTATGACCCACCGTGGTGGTATTGCCGCAGATGGCAAGACAGGAGATGGTTGTGGTTTATTGCTGGCTATGCCGAAAGCATTTTTCCGTGAAGAAGCAAAAAAACTCAGTGACATCACTTTAAGTGAAGTGTTTGCAGTCGGTACGGTATTTTTAAATCTTGATCCAGCAATTGCAGCACATTCAAAGCAGGTTTTAGCCAAAGAAATCGAATCTGAAGGCTTAAAAGTGCTTGCTTGGCGTGTGATCCCAACCAATGTCGATGCTTTGGGTGAAATTGCACTTCAATCGATGCCGGCATTTGAACAAATTATTGTCAATTGCCCAATGGGTGTCACCGAAGTTGAATTTAACCGTAAGTTATTCCTTGCACGTCGTCGTGCGGAACAATTACTGAGCAATGATCCTTCATTCTATGTCACAACATTGTGTTCAACAGTCATCACCTATAAAGGTTTGATGATGCCTGAAGCAATCGCAGACTTTTATACAGATTTAGCGGATCCGCGTCTGGAATCACACATTGTGGTCTTCCATCAGCGTTTCTCGACCAATACATTACCGCGTTGGCCTTTAGCGCAGCCGTTCCGTTATCTTGCACACAATGGTGAAATTAACACCATTACAGCAAACCGTAACTGGGCAATGGCACGTGTTCCAAAATTTGAAAACCCATTGCTTCCAGGTTTAACTGAGCTCAATCCAATTGTGAACCGTACCGGTTCGGATTCTTCAAGTTTGGATAATATGCTGGAAATTCTGGTCGGTGGTGGTATGGATCTGTTCCGTGCGCTACGCATGTTAGTTCCACCAGCTTGGCAGAATGTAGAAACTTTAGATGCCGATCTGCGTGCATTCTATGAGTTTAACTCTAAGCATATGGAAGCATGGGATGGTCCTGCAGGTCTGGTGATTCAAGATGGTCGTCATGCGATTTGTATGCTGGATCGTAATGGTTTGCGTCCTGCACGTTGGGTCATCACGAAAAATGGTTACATCACGCTTGCATCAGAAATTGGTGTTTGGGGCTATCAACCTGAAGACGTAATTTCCAAAGGTCGTGTCGGCCCAGGTCAAATCTTGGTAATTGATACCCTCACTGGTAAATTGCTTGATACTCAAGATGTTAGTAACCATTTGAAAAAAATGCGTCCTTACCGTGAATGGTTGCGTGAAAACTCAATTCGCCTACAAGGTAGCCCGGAACTTGAAGAATATTTATGTGATCAAGGCTTAAAAGGCGATGACCTAAAAGCATCACAAAAAATGTTCATGGTGACGTTTGAAGAACGTGATCAATTGCTTCGTCCAATCGCAGAAAGCGGTCAGGAAGCCGTCGGTTCAATGGGTGATGATACGCCAATGGCCGTATTGTCTCGTCAGGTTCGTCATGTATCGGATTACTTCCGTCAACAATTTGCCCAAGTCACCAACCCGCCAATCGATCCATTGCGTGAATCGATCGTGATGTCTTTAGAGACTTGCTTGGGCCGTGAGCAAAATGTATTTGAACAAAGTCCTGAACATGCAGATCGTTTGATTATTTCTAGCCCTGTACTTTCAAATTCAAAAATGCACCAAATGCGTACTTTGGGTCGTAAAGGTTACGAAATTGCTGACATAGACTTGAACTATGTTGCAACTGAAGGTTTAGAAGCAGCGATTGCACGTATCTGTGAGGAAGCAGCTCAAGCAGTTCGTGATGGCAAAACTTTACTGGTGCTTTCTGACAAGAAAATCCGTGAAGGTTATTTGCCAGCCAATGCACTCATGGCAACAGGTGCGGTTCACCATCATTTGATTCAAGTGGGTTTACGTACCGATGCCAACATCATTGTAGAAACAGCTTTGGCACGTGATGCGCACCAATTTGCCGTGATCTTAGGTTTTGGTGCGACTGCGATTTATCCATATTTGGCCTATGACGTGATCAATGACTTGATTGCCAAAGGTGAATTGTTGGGTGACCCAATTCATGCCCAAGCGAACTTCCGTAAAGGGATTGAGAAAGGTCTATTAAAAGTTCTTTCTAAAATGGGTATTTCAACGGTTGCGTCTTATCGTGGCGGTCAGTTATTCGAAGCCGTTGGTTTGTCGAATGAAGTGGTTGATAAATGCTTCACTGGCGTTCCAAGCCGTATTAAAGGTGCAACCTTTGCAGACCTTGAAAATGATCTTAAAAAATTGGCTGAAAATGCGTGGAAAGCACGTAAGCCAATTGATCAGGGTGGTTTACTGAAATTTGTATTCGACAAGGAATATCATGCATTTAACCCGGATGTGATCAATTCTCTTCATAAGGCAGTACGATCAGGTGATTATGCTGACTTTAAAGAATATGCGGAATTGGTGAATAATCGTCCGGTTGCAACGATTCGTGATTTATTCAAGCTGAAAACAGATAATTCAATTGCGCTTGATCAAGTGGAATCAGTTGAAGAAATCTTACCGCGTTTCGACTCTGCAGGCATGTCACTCGGTGCATTGTCACCTGAAGCCCATGAGGCGATTGCGATTGCCATGAATACCATCGGTGGTCGTTCAAACTCGGGTGAGGGCGGTGAAGATCCTGCACGTTATGGCACTATCCGTAACTCGAAAATCAAACAAATTGCATCAGGTCGTTTTGGTGTGACACCAGCGTACCTCACTTCTGCGGAAGTGTTGCAGATTAAAGTCGCGCAAGGTGCGAAACCGGGTGAAGGTGGTCAGTTACCGGGTGGTAAAGTGAATGGCTTAATTGCACGTTTACGTTATTCCGTTCCAGGTGTAACCCTGATTTCACCTCCACCACACCATGACATTTACTCAATTGAAGATTTGTCGCAATTGATCTTTGACTTGAAACAAGTCAATCCTCAAGCAATGGTGTCGGTAAAATTGGTGTCTGAACCGGGTGTAGGAACCATTGCGGCAGGTGTGGCGAAAGCATATGCCGACTTCATTACCATTTCCGGTTATGACGGTGGTACTGCGGCCTCTCCATTGTCTTCAATTCACCATGCAGGTTCGCCATGGGAGTTAGGTTTATCTGAAGCGCATCAAGCCCTTCGTGTAAATGACCTACGTGGCAAAGTACGCGTACAAACCGATGGTGGTTTGAAAACAGGTCTAGACGTGGTTAAAGCGGCTATTTTGGGTGCAGAAAGCTTCGGTTTTGGTTCTACGCCAATGATTGCGTTGGGTTGTAAATATCTGCGTATTTGCCACTTGAACAACTGTGCAACCGGGGTAGCAACTCAGCAAGACCATTTACGTCAAGAGCATTACATTGGCGAGCCGGAAATGCTGATCAATTTCTTCCACTTTATTGCAGAAGAAACTCGTGAGTGGTTAGCGGCTTTAGGTGTATCAAGCCTGAAAGACTTGATTGGTCGTACAGATTTACTCGAAGTCTTACCGGGCGATACAGACAAACATGCTCACCTAGATTTAAGTGCATTGTTGACCTCTCATCCTTCTGCTGAAGGTAAAGCACAATATTGTGAAGTTCAAGGCAATGCACCATTTGATAAAGGCTTGTTGGCTGAGAAAATGGTTGATGAAATGCTTCCGACCATTGAAGCGGGTAAGAGTGGCGAGTTTAACTACAATGTTGTCAATTGTGACCGTTCAATTGGTGCACGTATTTCAGGTGAAATTGCACGTCGTTATGGCAACTTGGGTATGGAAACACATCCTGTAGTCATGAATTTGAAAGGTACTGCAGGTCAGTCACTCGGTGTTTGGAATGCCGGTGGTTTGCATATCAAACTTGAAGGTGATGCCAACGATTACGTGGGTAAAGGTATGGCAGGTGGTCGTATCTCCATCTTCCCACCAAAAGGTTCACCGTTCCAAACTCAAAATACTGCAATCATTGGTAACACATGCTTGTATGGTGCAACTGGCGGTAAAATCTTTGCGGCGGGTACTGCAGGCGAACGTTTTGCGGTTCGTAACTCGGGTGCATTTGCCGTGATTGAAGGTGCAGGTGACCACTGTTGTGAATATATGACTGGTGGTATTGTGACTGTACTGGGTAAAGTAGGTCATAACTTCGGTGCTGGTATGACCGGTGGTTTTGCTTATGTACTTGACCTTGATAATGATTTCGTGGATCACTATAACCATGAGTTGATCGAGTTAAATCGTATCTCTACAGAAGCGATGGAAGAACATCAAGAATTCTTGCTTCGTATCTTGGATGAACACATTAAAGAGACAGGTAGTGCTTGGGCGTACAAGATCCGCAATGAGTTTGATTTTTACAGCCGTAAATTCTGGCTTGTAAAACCAAAAGCTGCTAATTTGCAAACGCTTTTGAAAACGACTAAAGCTGATCCACAATAATTCCACTACTGCAGATTTGATAGGCAGGTGTAGCGGATAAATAAACCGACTACACCTACCCACGGAGAGAGACATGGCAGAGCGCCTAAACAATGACTTTCAATTCCTGGATGTAGCACGCCAAGATCCAGAAAAAAAAGATCTAACTGTCCGCAAAGCAGAGTTTGTGGAAATTTATAAACCTTTTACAGCGGAAATTGCGACCAATCAATCGCACCGTTGTTTAGGTTGTGGTAACCCGTATTGTGAATGGAAATGTCCAGTACATAACTACATTCCAAACTGGTTAAAACTGATTGCTGAAGGTCGTATTTTCCAGGCAGCTGAACTTTGCCATCAAACCAATACCTTGCCAGAAGTCTGTGGTCGTGTATGTCCGCAAGACCGTTTATGTGAAGGGGCTTGTACCTTAAATGACGGTTTTGGTGCTGTGACCATTGGTAATGCTGAAAAATACATCAATGACACCGCTTTTGCTTTGGGCTGGCGTCCAGATATGTCCAATGTAAAATGGACAGATAAAAAAGTTGCAATTATTGGTGCCGGTCCTGCAGGTTTGGGCTGTGCAGACATTCTGGTACGTAATGGTGTTAAACCGATTGTATTTGATAAACGTCCTGAAATTGGTGGTTTGCTGACTTTCGGTATTCCAGAATTCAAGATGGAAAAAGACGTCATGAAACGCCGCCGTGAGATTTTCGCGGGTATGGGTGTTGAGTTCCGTTTAAATACTGAAATTGGTACAGATATCACCATCGAGCAATTGCTTGCAGACTATGATGCAGTGTTCATAGGTATGGGAACATACACCTACATGAAAGGCGGTTTCGCGGGTGAAGATCTTGAAGGTGTGCATGATGCGCTTGATTTCCTGATTGCCAACGTGAATCGTACCCAAGGTTGGGAAAAAGACGCTTCGGAGTATGTCAGCGTTGAAGGCAAAAAGGTGATTGTACTGGGTGGTGGTGACACTGCGATGGACTGTAACCGTACTTCAATTCGTCAAGGTGCGGAATCTGTGGTGTGTGCTTACCGCCGTGATGAAGAAAATATGCCGGGTTCACGTCGTGAAGTAAAAAATGCGCGTGAAGAAGGCGTGGACTTCATGTTCAACCGTCAGCCAATTGAAATTGTAGGTGAAAACGGTAAAGTCACTGGCGTTAAAGTGGTGACTACACAATTGGGCGAGCCTGATAGTCGTGGCCGTCGTAGCCCGGAACCGGTTCCGGGTTCAGAAGAAGTTTTACTTGCTGATGCAGTGCTTTTAGCTTTCGGTTTCCGTGCAAGTCCAGCAGACTGGTTTGCTGGTGCTAACATTGGTCTGGATGGTTCTGGTCGTGTGGTTGCAGCTGAAAAGCAACAATACAAATTCCAAACCTCTAACCCGAAAATTTTTGCCGGTGGCGATATGGTTCGTGGTTCTGACCTGGTGGTTACTGCAATCTGGGAAGGTCGTGAAGCAGCTGAAGGCATCCTTGATTATTTAGATGTTTAATTGATAACTTCTAAGTTAGAGATTTAAAAACCCGCTTCGGCGGGTTTTTTTATTTATATGATTTGCAGTACTGAAATTAAACAAAACTAGGCCTAAATATGTTTACAATAAAAATATTCAAACAAATACAAAGAAATATAGAGGATATAGGCATATGAATGTAATGAAAAAAAGTTTAGTTACTATGGCTCTTGTAAGCACTTTAACCTTGTCCGGTTGTGGCTATAACACGCTACAGGTGAAAGATGAAGCGGTGACAGCTTCTTGGTCTGAAGTGCAAAACCAATATCAACGCCGTGCTGACCTTGTACCCAACTTGGTCAATGTAGTGAAAGGCTATGCTAAACATGAAGAAAAAGTTCTAACAGAAGTCACTCAAGCACGTGCTAATGTCGCAGGCTTAAAAGTAGATAAAGAAGTCTTGGAAGATCCTGCCTTATTCCAGAAATATCAAGAAGCACAGGCGCAGATGACCAGTGCATTATCTCGTTTAATTGCAGTTTCTGAAAATTATCCTGACTTAAAAGCCAATGAACAATTCCGTGATTTACAAGTGCAACTTGAAGGCACTGAAAACCGTATTGCAGTAGCGCGTAATCGTTATATTGCATCAGTTCAAGATTTTAACGCGTATTCACGCCAATTCCCTCAGGTGATGACGGCTAAAGTGATTGGGATGAATCCAAAGCCGAATTTTAGTGCAGAACAGAGTGCACAAACAGCACCTAAGGTTTCATTTGAATAATTGGGTATTTGTATAAAACAGGATGCGCTTATGTCTGCTCCAGAAAATAAAAATGCTCTCACTATCATTTTGCAGCTAGTGGTTTTGTGTTGTGCAATGCTATCGAGTTCATTTGCTTTAAGCGAAGTGGCAACCGCATCTGACACAGAAGAAGCGATTATAGCGGGTAGGGTTATTCAGGAGCAGCAACAATCACAGACTCAACAAAAAGCATCAACACCAGCACAAGTTCAGCAGCCGAAAATTGCCAATGATCTGGCGGAAGGAGAATCCATACGTGGATTGCCGACCTTAAATGAGCCGGTTGTTGATCAGGCAAATCTATTAACAGAAAGTCAGAAGCAGGAAATTAGTCAGCGGATTCTAAAGTTGCACGAACAGGGAAAAGCACAAATTGGTGTAGTGATTGTTCCCACCACAGGTCAGGAAGATATTTTTGATTTTGCCATGCGTGTTGCTGAGAAATGGCAATTGGGTTCAGCCAAACAGGATAATGGTCTATTGATGGCGATTGCTGTGAATGATCGTCGCATCCAAATTCTGACAGGTTACGGCTTGGAGGGGGTAATACCGGATATTGTGGCCAGTCGTATTATTCGAAATCAGATCACGCCTTATTTCAAGCAAGCCCAATATGCACAAGGTATTGATGCGGGGCTGGCTGAAATTGAACGTATTTTAAATATGGATCCCGAGGTAGCACAAAAAGCCGCGCAAGAACTTAAAGAACGTCATGATCAAGCTTTGCATGAGCAGCAAGCTAAAGAAAAAACTTTTAGTACCGCATTATTTATACTGATTGCTGGCATCATTGGTTCCTTTATTTTTGGCAAGGGCTTAAGTGCATCTACTGCGGCGGTGGCTGGAACGGTAGCAGGATTGGTGAATGGTGCAGGATTAGTGACCAGCTTATTGATTGGTGGTGGGATATTCTTTTTACTGATTACGGCTATTGCACAAACCATTTTCCAACTGTTTTTGGCTTCTGCCGGTCGTGGCGGTGGTGGCGGACGAGGTGGCGGCGGATTTAGTGGCGGAGGCGGTGGTTTTGGCGGGGGAGGAGCATCAGGCTCATGGTAATAAAAACAGAAACGACAGAAATTGTCACACAGCCTAAAATAGAAGAAGTAAGCCAACCCAGTTTTAAACGCTGGTTAAAGCATTTTTTATATATGCCTGCAACCAAGCGATACTTTTCCAAACAGGATCAGGCTGCGATCGCACAGGCAGTGTCTGAGGCTGAATATGGTCATGTCGGGGAAATTCAGGTGGTGATAGAAGGTCATCTGCCTGTAAATCAGGCATATTTTCAAAATACCCGCATGCGTGCTCGTCAGTTGTTTGCAGAACTTGGAGTATGGGATACTGAATATAATAGTGGTGTACTGCTGTATATCAATTTATGTGAGCGTAAAGTTGAAATTGTCATTGATCGGGGGATTCTGCAAGCGACAGAACAAGCCATTTGGAATGAAATTTGCCAAAATATGATTGCTCAATTGGCTCAGAAACAGTTTAGATTGGCTGTAATAACTGGGGTAGTGAGCATAGGTGAAGTGCTTAATCGGTTTTATACACACTCTATCAAAGATGAAAATAATGAATTGGGGAATGCTCCAATTATTTTGGGCTAGAAAATAGGTGGATTAGTGACATAAAATGTCACTTTTTTACTAAAAAAAACATTAAAACCACATTGTAACAATTTTATTTTTTTAAAGTGCTGTTTTTTCTGTTAATTTTATTATAATCAGTTTTGGCACAATTAGTGCTAAATATAAATTAGCTTACAAAGCTTATAAATAAACAAAAAACATTTGTGGAGAATGTTATGAACGCACAAAAGGGTTTTACTCTTATTGATACTCCATAAGTGTCCACATAAAATGAACAATCCATAAGTAAGTCAATATGGACATCATCGAATAATCGACAGACCCGTTCCCGCTATGAAGCAGAAATATTCCTTTGCTCTTCTTTTGTTTCTTCCTACATTGATTCATGCACAAGCGTTAGACTTAATTCAATATTCAGATATTTCATCAATTCCTCAAATTGCTTTGAATCCAAAAATCCAAACAGAACTTCAAACATTGTTAAAGCATGATTATCTAAAATTTCAATCTAATTTCGATAATTACTCAGCGCCCTATTTACTAAAGACAGATGAGGCTCTGTATTATGAAGGTCGGTCTGGAAGCAGTTTAGATGCTTCATCAGCGATTGTTTTTAAAGATGGGCGATTGTTTGCTGCAATTTATTTTGCCAAAACCAAGACGTTAAAATACTTTAGCAATGATGCAAGTTGCTCAAAACAGTTACATCCTGCGATTCAAGTCTTTGCTCAGCAGCGTGAAATTCAAAGTATTGAGTATGTGACAGCAAGAGTGGAAAGCGCTTTAAAATATCATCTTGGTTTAGCTGCTCAATGTGAGGCTTATATAGAAAAACTAAAGAAAGGAAACTCAAGCTTTTTGAACATCTAAACCAAGATGAAAAATCTATAATGGCTCAATGGAAAGGTAAGTGAGTCGTATAAAATAAACGGGGAATATTTTTCCTTCAATAAGCTCAGGAAACTGTTGGCTGAGACTTCGGCGTGAGCTTAGTCGGACGCTTGTCGAAGCCATTGTGTGACAATATACTCCTATGGACTAACTTATACTCAACTTGCACAAATTATGTTGTGTAACGTATGTAACATGTTGAAATTGTTAAAAAATAGGATATAGCCAAATACTCAAAAATATAGAACAATAGAAGCATGGGATATTCAAAAGATTTTAAAGACAAAGTCATAGAAATTATGGCTAGAGATAAAATGTCTGTGCGAAAAGCAGCACAGCATTTTAACGTCTGTATACAGACGATTCAGAATTGGAAAAAGTCCACTGTAACTAAACCTATTCCTGGTCGCCCAGCTAAAATTAGCAAAGAGCAAATATTGAAGGATGTTGAACAATATCCCGATGATTACATCAGTGAACGGGCAGAACGTTTTGGTGTCAGTACACATGCAGTATTTAATGCGCTACATGCCGCAGGAATATCGCGTAAAAAAAGACGTTAAAGCACCCTAAAGCAGATCAAAATCAACGTCGGCAATTTCAGAACTTGATTGAATGTTTAGAACAACAATTACCACTGGTTTATATCGATGAAAGTGGTTTTCAAAGCGAAAGTACGAGATCGCATAGTTATAGCCCTAAAGGAGCGCGAGCTGAAGCTGAATTTAACTGGCAGTTAAAAAATTGTAGCAATGCGATTGGTGCATTAATCGAAAATAGATTGCTTACAGTTGGAGTATTTGATTGTTCAGTGAACACTGAGGTATTTGAATGCTGGATTGAACAGGATTTATTGCCGAAGCTGAAAGAAACCAGTGTATTGATTATGGATAATGCCACCTTTCACAAAGGAAAAAGGCTTCAGGAGTTGATACGCTGTGCAGGCCATTACATTGTGTGGCTTCCTAAATATAGCCCGGACTTAAATCCTATAGAAAAAATGTGGTCACGAGTAAAAATGATTCGCAATAAGTTTAGAGTTAAAGATATTGATAAATTGTTTAAAGATTACTGTAATGATTTATTTGGTATTTAGCTATACATCACCCTGCTATTTTTTACAGACCCGATATGTTGAAAGGACTGTTTATCCTTATTGTGAAGATATTCTGTTGGATGATCTTAAAAGCGAATGCCCGGCATTTGGGTGACGAGATGAAGCAATTTGTATAATAAAGTTTAATATTGAGCAGAATTTACGGAAAAAAAGTTTGATAAGCCAAACGGCAGATCAATAGGCTCACCAAAATCAAAAACAGAATCCGGATAAAACCGCTGCCATATTTTAAGGCGGCACGTACACCGACCAATGAACCGAGTACATTGGCGACCGCCATCATCAAACCGATCTGGAACAGCACATGTCCAGTGGGTGCAAAGAAGCTTAAAGCCGCCAGGTTGGTGGTTAAATTCGCTACTTTAGACAAGGCCGAGGCATGAATAAAATCCGCTTTTAAATAGCGAATAAAATAGAAAATAAAAAAACTGCCGGTCCCGGGACCAAAAATACCGTCATAAAAACCAATCAGCAAACTGCCGACTGCAGCCAGCATCAATATTTTCGGTGTCAGTTCCTGACGAATATGCACCTGACCAAACTGTTTTTTGCTAAAGGTATAGATCGCAATCACAATCAGCATGATCAGGACAAAGGGTCTGAGGACTTCCTTTGGAATCATCGCGACACAGGCAGCACCTGCAAACGAGCTGATAAAGGCACAACTGGCAATTACTGCCAGCAATTTCCAGCGCAGTTTGACTTTGCGGACAAAGCTCCACGCTGCCGATGCCGTACCACAAATTGAAGACAACTTATTGGTACCAAACACCGTCGCTGGACTGAGTTGTGGCATCGCATTCATAATGGCAGGAATCTGGATCAGACCACCGCCACCCACAGCCGCATCAATCGCCCCCGCACAAAAAGCAAAGACAAATAGGCTGATTAAAATTTCAATTTCCATACATGGTCTTCAAAGCCTATTCGAGATTCAGTACACGTTTCGGTACCAGACGCTTGCGGTCAGTAATCTCTGCCAAGCCCAGACATTTTTCACCATCAAAAACCAGAACCTGTGCTTCGACCTCATGTTCAATATTACTTTCCATGCCGCGGCTAAAGTATTCCGCACGCCCTTCCGGCGCCTGCACTTTTGGAAAATGATCGACCGGGGCATAAACAGGCAGCAACAAAGCTTCACGCTCCTGCTCAGTCAAACTTTCCAGATACTCAATGGTGTATTCGGGAATCAGGTCAAACTGACCCGTTTTAATCCGGTGCAGATAGGTCAGATGTCCAAAAGTGCCGAGGGCTTTGGCAATATCTTCACCCAAGACCCGAATATAAGTGCCTTTAGAACAGGTAATATCTAAAGTCAGACTATTTTCAGTAAAGGACAATAACTCAATCGCCTCAATGGTAATGGGCCGCGCTTCACGTTCAATTTCAATGCCTTGACGCGCCAACTCATACAACGGACGCCCTTCTTTCTTCAAAGCGGAATACATCGGCGGAACTTGCTGAATATCCCCCGTAAAGCTTGCCAGAACCTGCTGAATTTTTTCTTCCGTTAGCACCGGAACAGCTTGCTCCAACAACAGCTCACCTTCGACATCACCCGTCGTGGTGCTATGACCTAAATAGATGGTGGTTTGATAACGCTTGATCGAATCTAACAAATAGTGAGAAAACTTAGTCGCTTCACCCAGACAAATCGGCAACAATCCGGAAGCTAAAGGGTCTAAAGCACCGGTATGACCACCTTTTTGCGCCCGATATAATCCACGCACTCGCTGTAAAGCGCCATTAGAACTAATACCCAAAGGCTTATTAAGTAAAAACACGCCGCTAATATTCCGGCGTTGAATCTTAGGTGAAGTCTTTTTCATAGCGAAAGATCAGGCAAGTTGAAACGGATGACATGTTAACAACCGCTTGTCTGCATTTACAACTTTTCTACGTTACATTTACAGCTTTAATGGCAAATTTAAATCCTATTTTTAGACTTATAAAACAAAACAAGCAAAAAGGTTGCATAGGAAATGCGAAAATATAAGTTATGGATTATTTTGGCGCTTATTATTGTGGCTATCGGCGCACTATTATTTTGGTTAGCGCCCTCGCAATCGAGTGCAGAAAAAACACGTGCAGCACAGACTGTTGATCCTCAAGCTAATAGCTTAACTGAAAACACGCCAGCAAATGTAGTTCAAGGCAGGGCTTTTATGAGTAAAAGCCAACAGGACACTGAAGTGAACTGTCAGTTGAGTCTCGATGCTGCCAACCGTTTAATTGTGAATGAGCAAACACGTAACTGTTTTGAATATTTCATTACCCAGTATGGGGAAAAAGATCTCAAGCAAATTAAAAATGATTTTAAGGCTTACATCCAGCAAACGTATAAAGCGCCTGCCCTCGCACAAATTCTAGATCTGTGGAATCGCTATATCGATTACCGTGAAAAACTCGGTGATCTACAAGCACCGAATATTGATAAAGAAGATCCTAAATATTATCAAAGCATCTTTGCCAGTATGAAAAATCTGCGTAAACAGCTTTTCTCAGATTACGAAATTGAAGGCTTATTCGGTACCGAAGATACTTATCATGAATACACCTTAAGTCGCATGATGGTCATGGATGACAAGAGCTTAACTGAAGCGCAAAAAGCACAAAAATTAAAAGATTTGTTCAATCAATTACCCCAAGACTGGAAAGAAAATTTAGAGCAGCTCAACAAACTCGAAGACTTACGCAAACTGACTGCAGACATTAAAGCACGGGGTGGTTCTACGGAAGAAATTCATCAGATGCGGATGAATTTGGTCGGCCCTGAAGCCACACAGCGTCTAGAAAGCTTAGATGGACAACGCCGCGACTGGAAAAACAAGGTCGATGGCTATCTGAAAGAACGCGACAACATTATGAAAAGTGGCATGAGTGAGGATGCCAAACAAAAAGCCGTTCAACAATTAAGGATGCAGCATTTTAATAAACCAGAAGAACAACTCCGGGTAGGAACGTTTGAATCAGTTCATGATCAGGGAGGAAAATTACCCTATGGCGAGTAATCGCAATGTAGCTCCATCAGGTGACTAGATTGATCATCTGATTTATGTACTTATATAAATAAAAACAAAAATATTTAAGGAAAAGTTGATGAAAACTTTAAAAAACAAAAAAGTGATCATGCTTGCGGTAATGACGATCCTGACCATGGGTTTAACCGCTGAAACACAAGCAGCAAAAGGCATTTTGCAAATCAAAGAAACGGTCAAATCTGACTATGCAAAAACCAAATACCCCATTGTCATGACCCATGGCTGGCTGGGCTGGTCACGTATCGGAAATGATAGTTTCAACATTGATTATTGGTATCAAATTTTGCCCGATATGGCGCGTAATGGTTCAACCGTATTTGCAGCACAGTTATCCCCTGCCAATACTACTGAGTTTCGTGGTGAACAACTGGTTGCTCAGGTTGAAGAAGTGCTCGCGATTACAGGTCAGGATAAAGTCAACCTGATTGGTCACAGTCATGGTGGTCCAACCGTACAATACGTAGCGGCAGTGAGACCCGAATACATCGCATCGGTGACTGGCGTGGGTGGAACATATCGCGGTTCTAAAGTGGCCGATGATATTCAAAACAATACGCTTAGCCGTACTGCCTTCAATATTTTGGGACAATATATCATTGGGCCACTGATGACCTGGGCTCAAGCCAATACGGATATTCCGGTGAACTTTGATGCTTCGATGAAGTCATTGACCGAAGTAGAATCGGCAAACTTCAATAAACGCTTCCCAACAGCTGCTTTAGCTTCTGACTGTAACAAGAGCGGTGCGGAAGTGGATAAGGAAATCTACTACTATTCTTGGGGTGGAACTGCGCAAACCACCAACCTTCTGGACATTGATAGCATTCTGATGCAACTCGGGCCATTGTCTTATGGCAACAAAGACAATGATGGTATGGTTGCCCGCTGTAGTTCACATATCGGTCAAGTCATCCGTGATAATTACAACCTCAATCATACTGACCTTGCCAACATGATGTTTGGTTTAAAAGGGATGTTTGCTCCTGATCCAGTGGCCCTGTTTAGACAACATGCCAACCGTCTAAAAATGAAGGGTTTATAAACCGAGCTTCTAAACAAATCCATGCACATAAAGACCCTATTTTTATGGGCATTTTCATATTCATACCTTGTTACAACTCTATATTGCATTGGTCTGTTAAATTTAGAAATCTGACCACTTATATTCAATACTAAATTTTGACAATTTAAATTGTCTAATAAAACAACTGGTTTAAAACAATAATATTTTGAGTACTCAATATGAAATACGGACTCTTCATTGCTGGCTTAATGTCACTCAGTGCTTTTAGCCAAGTACAAGCAGGCAACGCTACCCAAGTCACGGGAAAAGCAACCTCAAGCTATGCAAAAACCAAATACCCGATTGTTTTTAGTCATGGGATGGCTGGTTTTATCACTGTAGGAACCGACCAGTTTGGTCTCGACTACTGGTATCAAATTCTGCCGGACTTGGCCCGTAACGGTGCCAACGTCTGGGCAACCCGTGTATCGCCATTTAATTCATCTGAAATTCGTGGTGAACAACTGGCACGACAAGTCGAAGAGATTCTGGCATTGACCGGGGCAGAAAAAGTCAATCTGATTGGCCACTCGCATGGAGGTCCAACCATTCGCTACGTTGGTGCAGCCTTACCGGGTAAAGTTGCCTCAATGACGGGAGTAGGTGCGCCACATAAAGGCTCGCCTGTAGCGGACTTGATCTTGTCTGCTGAAGGTACGGCTCTTGAGGGCCCACTCATAGGTGTCATCAATTTTGTTTCCAAAGCGATTACCTGGGCACAAGGTCTTGACCCACAAAGCTTTCCGCATGATTCTTTAGCCGGTGGTAAAAGTTTAACTCTTGAAGGCTCTGCACAGTTTAATGCCAATTTCCCCATAGGCATGCCAAGCACAGCATGTGGAGAAGGCAAGTTCCTAGATCAGGGTATTTATAACTATTCCTTTACCGGTATCGGTACAGTGACCAATTTACTGGATCCTGACGGTGCTTTAAAGGTCACCAGTTTGTTGATTAATGGTGGTAAAGAAAATGATGGCCTGGTATCCCGTTGCAGCGCCAAGTTTGGTAAAACCATCCGTGATAATTACAACTGGAACCATTTAGATGAAGTGAATCAGGTACTCGGTCTGAAATCGTTATTTGCACCCGATCCGGTCGATGTCTATCGTCAGCATGCCAACCGCTTAAAACAGCAAGGTTTATAAAAAATAAGGGATTTATCACTCACTGTATAAATCCCTTTTTAGCACTTAAAAATAAAAAATCATTTTGTTTAGATTCTTCAGAGCACTTATGAATAAATTCTTTCTCGCATTGATCCTATCTGGCATGACGACATTACAATTGACCCATGCCAAAATGATGGGGCTCTGCCCTTATGTAGCGGTCGTTATGGGCAAATTATTCGTCAAGACTATAAGCATAATCCCTTTGATGAAGTGAATCATTTCTTTGGAATTATAGGTGTATTTGCACAAGATCCTGTCACCTTGTAACGCCAACATGCCAACCGTTTAAAACTAGAAGGTTTATAAGTTCCACCTTGCTAAAAAGAGCGGAAAATCGTTCTTTTTAATAAAAATAAATACCTAAAATCTCTATCTGTTGATCTTGAATCCTGATGATTTCAAAATTCACCACTCATCCTCTATTGCTTTATTTATAAACTAAAAATTGTTAATTCACCCAATATTGACAATATGAATTGTCTAAAAATAAAAGTGTTAAAAAAATAATCAAGGATATTCAATGCAACTTAAACACATCGTCCTCGCTGCACTGAGCAGCGTTGCATTCGTGCATTTACCTGCGCAAGCTGCCGGCTTAACCCAATATCAGGCAAAAGCTGTATCGAATTATGCAACCACCCAATACCCGTTAGTGATGGCACATGGTTTCGGCTTAGGCTTTTCGCGTATTGGCACACAAATGTTGGGCTTAGATTATTGGTATCAAATTTTGCCAGACTTGGCACGTAATGGTGCGACGGTTTTTGCAGCGGAAATGTCTGCGGTGGAATCGACTGAAGTTCGTGGTGAGCAGCTTTTACAGCAAGTCGATGAAGTTATGGCCCTCACCGGCAAGAAAAAAGTGAATTTGATTGGTCATAGCCACGGTGGCCCGACCATTCAATATATTGAAGGTGTTGCACCTGAGAAAGTTGCCTCCATGACGGCGGTCGCAGGAGCAATGAAAGGCACAAAACTGGCCGATGTGATGGTAGAAAGTAAATTTCTCGATCCGATTGCAGAAGTGGTTTTTGGTTTATTGGGTAAAAGTATCGCGCTGATCCAGTCGAATCCAAAACTTAGCGTTGATTATGAAGGCTCGATGCAATCTCTAAGCACCACGGGTATTATGGCATTTAATGCGAAATATGGTTCAGCAGCCATTCCCCAAGATTGTAATAGTCAGGGGCAAAAACAGACTGCTGATGGTATTTATCATTATTCCTGGATGGGCAATCAACAAATTACCAATCCTTTAGATGTGATCGATACCTCAATTGTAGCTTTAGGGACAACTTTATTAAAAAGCAAAGACCATGATGGCCTTGTCTCCCTGTGTAGTGGTCGCTACGGCCAAGTGATTCGTCAAGATTATAAACACAATCACTTTGATGAAATTAACCACTTCTTTGGGATACAAGGCATATTTGCACAAGACCCTGTGGCAATTTACCGTCAACATGCCAATCGTTTAAAACTGCAAGGTTTATAAAACTAAAAAGATTCAGACATAAAAAATGCGCCAAAAGGCGCATTTTTTAACTCGAGATAAAACTTAAAATTAAGCTTTAACTTTACGAGCTGGTAATTTTTCACGAATACGTGCAGCTTTACCAGACAATTCGCGTAGGTAGTAAAGTTTAGCACGACGCACGTCACCACGACGTTTAACTTCGATTTTAGCAACGATTGGAGAGTGAGTTTGGAATACACGCTCAACACCAACACCGCTAGAAATTTTACGTACTGTGAACGCAGAGTTTAAACCACGGTTTTTGATTGCGATTACAACGCCTTCAAAAGCCTGAAGACGTTCGCGATCGCCCTCTTTTACTTTTACAGATACAATAACTGTATCACCTGGTGCAAAAGCTGGGATATCAGTTTTTAATTGCGCATTTTCAATAATTTGAACTAAAGGATGTTTACCACTCATGTGGGAATCTCCAATGTGCGGACAGAAGAGGTCTGTTACCGCTGGGGACAGAGGCTAAAGCGCATATCAACCCGTTTATCTTTCCCTTTATCACCCAAGTCTTCACTTCGGTCGATAAAGAGCCTATTTAAAAATACTTAAAGTCGACTTTAAGTATTCAAATCTTTTAGCCATTTCTTTTGCTGCTTGGTCAACTCAACTTTTTCTACAAGCTCGGGCCTGCGGTCAAGGGTTCGTTGATAGCGCTGCAAAAACCGCCATTTTTCGATATTGGCATGATGCCCAGACTTTAACACCTCAGGCACATCCAAACCTTCAAAATGGTCTGGCTTGGTATATTGCGGGCAGTCTAAAAGACCATCCACAAATGAGTCTTGTATCGCCGATTGTTCATCCGACATCGCACCCGGAAGTCTCCGAATAATACTGTCCAATAAAACCATCGCAGGAAGTTCGCCACCCGACAAAACATAATCACCAATTGACCATTCCTGATCAACATATTGCTGGATCAGACGTTCATCGACACCTTCATAACGACCACAGAGCACAATCAATCCGTCATATTCGACAAATTGCTGTACTGCCGGCTCATTTAAGGTTTTTCCTTGTGGAGACATATACACCACAGGAACCTGAACACAACCTGCTTGCTTTGCAAGCTCTTTGGCATGGTTAATTGCTTTTGACAAGGGTTCTGCCATCATCACCATACCCGGACCACCACCAAATGGACGTTCATCCACTCTTTTGTAGTTGCCCTCAGCATAATCGCGAGGATTAATACAAGTGACTTGTACTATTTCACGTTTTGCCGCACGCCCGCTAATACCGTAGGCTGTAATCGCTTCAAACATTTCAGGAAAAAGCGTAATGACTGCAAAAAACATCGCAGACTCCTCTATTTTCCTGCTGCGTTCATCCTTAAAGGATTAATAATCTACGCCCCAATTTACGTAGATACGACCAGCTTCAAGATCAACTCGCTGTACCACATCTTTATGCCATGGAATCATACGCTCTTCAGCATCAACGCTGTCTGGTGTTGCGTGAACCACCATCACATCATTAGCACCGGTCTCAAACATTTCATGGATTTTGCCGAGATTTACTTCTTGTTCAGCATCGTCCAAACCTAACACTGTTAAGCCTTTCAAATCTGTCCAGTAAAACTCATCCATTCCTGCTTTCGGAAGTTGCGATTTTGAAATCCAAACATTGGTGCCAACCAAGCCATCTGCTGCAGTGCGATCGCTCACACCTTTTAAGCTAACAACCAAGCCTTTACCATGCGGTTTCCAGCGTTTTACATCTACTGTTTGCCAACCTGCTTTAGTCTCAATGTACCAAGGAAGATAGTCAAAGATGTTGCTCATGGGTTCTGTATTGGAATAGACCCAGAGCCACCCATTTAATCCATATGCTGAACGTAACTGTCCAATCTGAATACGATCTTCGGGAACATTCTGTGTTGGTGTCATGGGCTACCTACTACTTAATTCGCAAAAATTATGCAGCAGCTGCAGCTTTCTTAGCTTGAGCAGCTAAAGAAGCAACACGTTCAGAAGGTTGAGCACCTTGTGCAACCCAGTGAGCAAAACGATCAGCATCTAAACGAAGTTTTTCTGCTTGACCTTGAGCTGTAGGGTTAAAGAAACCAATACGTTCGATGAAACGACCGTCACGTGCATTGCGGCTATCAGTCACAATAATTTGATAGAACGGACGTTTTTTAGCACCACCGCGTGCAAGACGAATAACAACCATGATAGAACCTTATAGTTTTTACGGATTATCCATGAACCGACCACCGGAACATTTCAAACCCCTTTCATAGAGGGCAATATTTTACGTTATATTTGCTATGAAAGAAAGATCAAATTTTAGGTTATCCACAGTTTGAATTTATATTAACGGCCGTCCCAGTTTGAAGTTTGAGAAGGTGTACAAGCTACTAAGGTCTTAGTCCAACATTTTTGACCTTGGCTGTCGAGAATCACACTTCCATTGCCTACCTGAGCAGTGCCTGATTTAGGTGCTGCAGTTAATGTATAGGTTTGACCAGTAGGAACAAGTGTAATGCTATAAACAGGATTAGATGCGGGATAATCCTTGCTAGTTGTTCCATTAAGGGTTGCACTCGTATAATTATGATTAATAATATGGTAGCTCTGTAATCGCTGTGCAATTTGCATCATTTCACTTTGTACATCAGCGCGGTTAGTACGAATTTTATATTGAGTATAAGATGGGTAAGCAATTGCAGCTAAAATAGCAATAATTGCTACTACAATCATTAACTCGATTAACGTAAATCCCTTATTTTTATTCATTACCATGCCTCCCCATACCCACCACACCCTGTATAGCTTATAACAACATCTTTTACTTTCGTCATACAGCGTAGTCCTGTATTACTCAATAATAGATCATAATTTCGGGGCTGTTTGGGTTCACCGGAACTATCTTTTACCCGTTCTACCGATATCATCCAACTTAAACCATTCACACCGGCAGAATCTGCCGTCTCAGTCCCATCGTTGTTTTTAGTAATTGTTAAAGGTTTATGTCCTGTACCTCCATCAACCAAAGTTAAAGTATATTTAGATGTTGATGTTGTAGCACCTAATGGCAAAGACAATTTACCAGTGGTTTTATCATAATAATTTGCTGCTATCGCATTTCCATCGCTATCTACACCTTCATAAGTATATAAATAACTAGCATCAAAACCTTTGTAGCTAAAATTTTTCGATTTAAACCGTTCAAGCTCAGCAGAAATCCTCAAGGCTTCCTGTTTTGCAATTGCTAAATCCCGTCTTTCCATATATTGGGTATAACTCGGATAAGCTATAGCTGCCAATATAGCGACTATAACAATCGTTATCATTAACTCAATTAGGGTAAAGCCTTTTTGACTAATCATGACCTTTTCCCCTTTATCGAGTTTCATACCAACGCAACTGTCTAAGTTTTGCAGTTGTATTAAATTGTTGGCATTCGGGCTTATTTTTATTTTCCGTAGTTGTACAATCCTGTGTCGTAGGGCGATTGACCGTTAAACGTTGCAGATCACTGTTACCACTACCTTGCCCCAAACCTGTTCCTAAAATCCCACCGCCGATTTTCACTCGATTGGGTGTGGTTTGCCCGGTTGCATAGAAGTTATTAGCGCATTTTCCAGTAGGTAAACAGAACTGATACACATAGGAGTCACCATTCACACCACCAGTACAAGTACTACCAATGCCTGTACCATCTCGATCATACACATTGACATAAAGCATCCCATCTACTGCAAAAATCTCATTCATGCCTTTATAACGACCAGCTGTTGTTGCATATTGATATTTCCAGCCACGGTTATAAGTCGCATTTGTTTTTTGTGCTACACCACTTGCAAGTATCATTGTATCTAAAGCATCCCCTGCGTCTACAGAGGTTGGGATTCTTAATGTTATATCGCTATATAAATCGGTACGCGCGACATCATTATCATAAATCACATACACTGCATCGTTAGCACTATTGGTTGCAGTTGCCATTGGTGAACTACGATTGCCTGAACTTAAAGCAACCGTACCAAATATGCCATCTACTCCTTCATGTACAGAGAAACTTGGCATCTCATAGAAGCGTGGACTTAGACCTCCACTGACATGACCGTTATATAAGCGCACAACTCGTTTAACAAAATTGCCTTTTTTAGCACTCGCATCATCACCTATTGCAGCATTATTTATATCAACACGGAAGGCCTGGCCACCTAAGTCACCAAAATATAAGTTATCAACAAGTCCATCATTATCACGATCAATCGCATTAATCTGACTGACCACACTATATTTCATATTAATCGCAGATGCGCTGGCATCAGTATATGCTTCTGCTCCTTTAGCTGCTGTAGCATTGGCACTGGTCCACCATAACAAATTACCTTGATCATCACCGCCAGCACTAAACATATAGACGCCTGCGCCACCACCTGTAGTAGTACTTTGATCATAGGTTGTGTTTTCATAGCCTATGTCATAGCCTCCGCCAACAAACATTACCAATTTTTTAGTACCGCCAAATTTGACATAAGCAATTGTTGGTTTAGACCAGCTTTGCCCCATATAGCTTAGTGCATTAGTAGTATCTGCTGCTCCAGTAGTAGTCACTGCTGCATTAGGATTAATATGAAATTTCAAACTTGGTTTTTCCATATCGGATAAATCTAATGCATAGTAGCTGCGTCCCCCCATACGCAGACCACCATACACCCACTGTAAACCTTTAAGTGAAAGATCTGTATTAGTACTGCCGTCACTGGTACGATCAGAACTATTCACAGTTAATTCCCCATCTGCTTTTGACACATATTGGGTATAAGCTGTCCAAGGTGCATCTACACCGTAGAATAAATTCGCAGAACCTAGTGTACTACTCGTTCCAGATAAGAACGCTGCTTTCTGATTTTCCATCATTTCATGTGGTGCAAAAGCAAATTTCTCTACCCCTGTACCAACATCAACTACATGCAGTAAACCCTGTGTACTACCAAAGAGTAGATAGTCATCACGGTTTGTTGTATCTAATGTTCCTGCTGAGTTAACAGTAATTTTACCCCTTTGCGTGAGTAGAATTGGAGTCGAGTGCATCACGGCACCGACCTGACGAAGTTCAGGCTTCGTAGCAAGATTATTTGAAGTAATATCTGTTTCGGTTGCACCTACATTATAACCCAGCAAATTGAGCCAATAATTCTTGTCTGGATCATTGGCAAATAGAGCTGTTGCACCTGTACCGAATAAACTTTCCACATTAACTTTTTTCAGTGAATTAAGCTCACTAACCCCAAATGGGGCAGCGGTGCCTGTAATTTCTCGATTGGTATAAATAGTACGGTTTGCAACTGTTTCACTTTTTGCATTAGTACTAACACCTAAAGGCAATTGCCCTCTCATACCATTAGTCCAAATACCATGAGCATTTACATTCAGTGAACCATCTGTGTTAATTAAACGGGTGCTTTTGGCAATATTGTAGAGTTCTCCACTCACGACATGGTATTTATTCAGATTACCTATCCACAGTTGTGTTAGATCTTGGGGTCTGGGTGTAAATTCAGCATAATAACCATAAGGCTGAATGCGTAATGGATTTAATGAGTCTTTTGGTAAAGTTGGGGACCCTGTCACAACCAGTTCTGGAATATCCGTATTAAAAATATCATCTAGAAAAGCACTGATACTATCCACAATGCCTTGTTTTGCACTATTTGAACCACTTAAATTTACTGCTGTATATCGCCCACCACCTGCTGTTGCCCAATTTGATAATGAAGCTCCAGTATAGTCAAATCCAACAGTAGAGGTTTTAATTTTAAGACTTCTATTATTCGCAGTGTATCCTGAGGCTTTTAACAGTCCTCTTGCCATTGTTTGCGCACACGTATCAAAATTATTACAAGAAATTGAACTCCACCCCATCGATGAAGCAAATAATTTATCATTGGTATTAGTTGCCCCCCTCATATTAAATTCTGCATCACCATCTGTTAAAAAATAAATTCCATGCTGACCACATTGCTGTTCTTTCAGGTAGGCAGCAGCATTGTTTGTATTCGTAGAATTTGCTAAGTAGTCACTTACACTTTTGATTGGACTAATATATTTAATATCGCTGCCAGCACTGGTAGTTAAACCACTAAGAGCAAAATCAATAGAAGTATTAGCAGGATTTGAATTAGTTAATGGCTTTGTACTATTGCCCAGCATATAAGCTACAGTTTCAGCATAGAGTGCATTAGACGGAGTAGCTGTATCTGTTAGCAGTCTTTGCACCTGTAAATTCATAGATTGCCGAGCAATCATAGAGCCTGCTATTCCTACATCACCTAGGTTTGTAATCTTTTGTGCACTTGATCGCTTGGTATCTGTAAACATACAGTTATTGTTTCGAATTGCATTATCGCTTAGCGTCCAATCTATATATAGTTTGGGATTAACTCGATCTTCTTGATCCGCATAAAATTTATAATTTTTACTATTGTCCCGAGATAATTCAAAAATTATATCGCCCATGCCACACCAATTCGTATTATCCCTAATTAAGTTTTCCATCTCGCTCTTAACACTCATGGAATAAACATACATAGGATTACCAATATTGTCATTCTTATATGAATTCCTATATATATCAATTGCTCTTTGTGTAGTAGCATTCGTAAAAATTTTATTTAAATAATCGTTATTTACACTACTTGCTATAGCTTTACTGGTTGCCCCAGAGACAAAAGTCTGCAAAGAAGTAATCTGCGGATTTACTGCATACAAATCATTATGTTTTGCAACACGAACCTTTAATTTATTTGAACCGTAATCAGTAGAATTTCGTAATTCCAAATATGCAGCATTAATTGTTGCACCTCTTGGTACATCTACTTGAAAGCGGATGTAGACTTTTTTAGTATCATTATCAATCGAAACATCACCATTTGTTTTTACAGGTTGATTGTTACCATCTTTAAAAATAACATCACCATTAGATGGAAATAAATCTTTACGAGTAGAGGGATAAACAATCCGATCATCAAGCATTTGTGCTGGACTGGCGATATATCCAGCATCACGACGGGGTACTTTAATTGTTGTATCTGAGTCTACTTCAGCAGTCGCAGGATGAACTGTAGTCTTGTAGAGTTCCGTAGTACCATTTTTTATTGGATACCATGGCGGACTTTCAAAAGTAGATAATCCTGCCCTAATATTCCGTGCTGGCCGAATACTTCCCTCACCCAATAATACCGCCTGCATAGAATCTTTTAAGTCAAAAGCACGACGACGACCATTTACAGACATCGACCCTGAGTTATCTAGTGCAAACATCACGACTGGATTTGGTGTAAAACCTGTCTTATAAATTTCAATATCACTGGCTTGTGTTGCTACACTTTGACAAACAGCTAAGGTCATCATCATTGATACCGATACTGAAAGCATATTTCTTTGATTTATTTTTTTCATCTTTAAATTCTCTTTCTTTACGATACCAACTTAGGCTGACCGCCAACCGTATAATCCGAATGCTGCATGTTATAGGGAATACCTAAACCCTCAAAACACGCCCCCACTGCCGAAGCACGCTGCTTAAAACAGGATTCTATTTGTGTAGTCGTCGCACCTGCAAAACTTGGTAACACTGAAATTACAGTTGCCCCGATATTATTGGTGGTTACAGGCACATTACTTTGCCCAAGACTTGTTCCTTTGGGCACACCACCAAATGGTGTAGACGTTGTTGCATTTTTGGTTAAATACACTTGAGACAGTACTGCGGAACGCCCCATTGAAAATTGGTTGGCTTTACAAAAGCCATCCACACCAATCTTGGTTGTTGAACCATCCGTTGTAATCGCACTAGCTTTTGATAATTTAAAAAAAGAATTTTCCGATGCGCGATAACAAAATACCAATTCATCATTGGCATTTGCTGAAGAATTTAAATAAGCAAACATCCCATCTAAAGCCAACTGCCTTGCCACTTGATCGGGATTCTCAACATTAAATAAAGCAGAGTCGGAATTCCCCATCAATAAGTTATTCACCTGACTATTTGTTGCAATTTTTAATCCTAAAATTCCAGTTTTCACAGCAATTGTGCCCAGTAATGTCACAAGCACCAATACAATCAAAACCGTAATAAGAGTTGCACCTTGTTGTTGTTTCATTACGATGCCCCCAATGTATTCCGAATCGCTACAACCTGATTCACGGCCTGACGCAAATATTTTTTATTAATGACGTCTTTTCCAGAGCTATCATCCAAAGTTACATCCGCACCTGCAAGATTAAAGGTAGTTTGGGTATTTAAACTTGCATCAGCTCCAATCGTCCCTGTCGAACGAGATAAAATACCCACCTCCATTGAAGTCACTTGCAGATAAGTTTTTGCACAAGTATCTTCAACAATTGGTATTGCGCATGCAGTACGAATTGCATTCATTGCAGTGATGTATTCATTGATGGTCATATAACGGAATTGACCAGAAGGATTTTTAACACCTAAGCGTATTTTAAAGGCATCCACACGCTGCATCATTTGCTGAGCATCATTGGAACCATGTACACCTAAGCCAGAAATTGCGGTTGCCGCACTTTTAGGATATGAGCCAGCATCACAATATAACGAGTAAGCTGTTGGTTCACCTGTAATTTGCTGTGGACTAGCAGCCAAATAATAACGCTGTACAATCACTAAATTGGAAGCAGGTGCAACAGCAGTTCCTATTGTCGCTCCTTCACAGTTAATAATGCTTTCAGTTTCAGGTGTATATTGAATAGTTAATCGGTCACTTTTACCCGTACTATTATCAGTATCTTTGTTTTGCAAGCTGACCAATTCAGTTTCTAAATTCGTGCTTGTTTGTAATGCTGCAGGCAAATTTTCTTTTTTAAAAATAATTCCTGAACCATTCGTAATATTATTCACTCTCTGTGATGAAACAGTATTTAAATTGGTATGACGTAGATCATGCGCAACCAAAGACAAACCAAAATTGGCATTTTGTTGTAATTCACTCATACCTGATTGCAACCCCAAAGAACGCGAACTACTTAAAAA
Organism: Acinetobacter sp. ANC 4862; assembly: GCF_004336635.1. GTDB lineage: Bacteria > Pseudomonadota > Gammaproteobacteria > Pseudomonadales > Moraxellaceae > Acinetobacter. The sequence goes on along the minus strand of NZ_SJXH01000012.1, from coordinate 11,661 downwards.
AATAGCCAAACCAGCCGCAACAATAAGCAAACCCAAGGTTAAAGCAACCATCAGTTCAATCAGAGTAAAGCCCGAGGTATAATGCTTATGAACCATAGTTATATACCTCCATAATGATACATTTGGCATTTGGGACATAAGCAGTGCCATTCGTACAGTTTGGACTGCCCGTACCATTTGTTGCCGTTGTACCCTCCCATGCCACATAGACGCATTTACGAACTAGAGTAGAACCTTGACAATTTAATACATTCATACTCATGCCCAAATTACTTGCTCGGCTTTCCACTTGAGCATAATCATATTGAGCCATTTCGTTTGCAGTACAAAATGCACTTGCACAAGTAGTCGGCGGCGTAGTGACTTTTTTATATTCTGCTAACCCATCCCGATTCACGCGCATCCTTTCCGACAAATCCCTAGCAATATTAGAAGCTTGCACATTCATCCCAGCCTCTGCACTAGCCCCCATAGCCCTTATTTGTAATGCTACAAAACCCAACACAGCAATACTTAAAAGCATCAGTGCAACCAGCACCTCTACGAGCCCAACCCCTTTTTGAGTATTTTTCATTTATAATTATTCCTTATTCTCAGGTTGGGCAACTTGTTGCCACTTTGTTATAAACTACCGTTCCACCTTTTTGCACATACACATAAGATTTCAAAGTTGCATCACTACTATGTTTAAATACAAAACACTGACCGTTGGTTGTTATGATGGATTGCCCTAAACGGTTAAAAGTGACACTGGCATCACCACTGTCTTTCGTCACATGATTTGGTCCCCACTTTTTATAGAATGTTGAAACACTGTTATCCACGGCCAAAACCCGTTCACCTTGTTTAAAAATTGCTTCAGACCTTGTTTCTGCCAACAAATCTACAAAATCACGCGTATCCCTTATCAGTTGGTTTTTTCGAATCGTTTGGGAAAAAGAAGGAACTGCCATTGTTGCAATACTTGCCAACACAGCTATCGTTATCATTAACTCAATTAAAGTGAATCCTTTATTTTTTTTCATACTTTCCCCAAGGCAACAAAAATTTACCCTAGTAAAAATAGTATCGGACTAACTTACAAAACTGACACAAATAGAGATAAAAGGTATAAAAAAACAGATAACTGTCAAAACACAATTATCTGTTAAATTTTTAAAAATTTCAGAATGTTAAATCATTCACGCTTTATGCTTGAGTTACAGGAATACGTAACTCTTTCGGCAAACTAAAGGTAATATTTTCTTCACGCCCTGCAAGCTCTTCTGGTGCTTTAGCTCCCCAGTCCTGTAAACGTTGAATTACTTGTTTAATTAAAATTTCTGGTGCAGATGCGCCTGCCGTTACCCCAATTTTAGTATTTTCATTAAACCAGTTTTGATCAAGCTGATCTGCATTATCAACTAAATAAGCCTGTTTCCCCATACGCTCAGCCAATTCACGTAAACGATTTGAGTTAGATGAGTTTGGAGAACCTACCACTAAAACCACATCGCACTGCATAGCCAAATCACGCACCGCATCTTGACGGTTTTGGGTCGCATAACAGATATCATCTTTACGCGGTCCCTGAATTTCAGGAAATTTTGTACGTAAAGCATCAATCACTTTCGCAGTATCATCAATTGATAAAGTCGTTTGCGTAACAAAAGCCACTTTTTTAGGGTTATGGACGACTAAAGCTGCAACATCTTGTTCATCTTCAACCAAGTAAATTTCACCGCCATTTTTTTTGTCATATTGCCCCATGGTTCCTTCAACTTCAGGATGACCTTCATGACCAATTAAAATAGCTTCAGTCCCTTCACGGGCATATTTAGTCACCTCAATATGTACCTTGGTCACCAATGGACAGGTCGCATCAAAAACCTTGAGCCCACGACGTTCGGCTTCTTGCTGTACTGCTTTAGAAACACCATGCGCGCTAAAAATCACAATATTGTCATCAGGCACTTCGTCCAGCTCATCGACAAAAATTGCCCCGCGCTGACGTAAATCATCGACTACAAATTTGTTGTGTACCACTTCATGGCGCACATAAATAGGCGGATTAAAGCATTCAAGTGCTCGATTGACGATCGCAATTGCTCGGTCGACACCTGCACAAAAACCACGTGGATTGGCCAATACAATTTCCATAAGACCCTCAATGTTCACTTGAATTTAGACTGAATAATTTGAAATAAATGCAAACAACCTACGATCAGCTATTTAGTTTGCGGGCTGTCTGCTCTAAAATAGAGAAGATATTTTATCATATCAGGAAAAATATCATGTCGGGTCTCTTGTTTGTCGTTTCTGCTGCATCTGGAACAGGCAAAACATCTCTCGTTAAAGCCCTACTTGAGCGTGTGAATAATTTACACGTTTCTGTCTCTCACACAACTCGTGGTCAACGCCCTGGTGAACTCGAAGGTGTGCATTATCATTTTTCGCAAAAAGAAGATTTTCTTGCTCTAGTTGAGCAAGGTGGTTTTATTGAATATGCCGAAGTTTTTGGTAACTATTACGGCACAGCTCAAGCCACAGTAAAACAACAATTGGCCAAAGGTCATGATGTTTTACTTGAAATCGACTGGCAAGGTGCAGAACAAGTTCGTAAACTTTTCCCAGAATCTAAACAAATTTTCATTTTACCGCCAAGCCAGTTTGATTTGCGTCAACGTCTATCAAATCGCGGCACAGACTCTGTTGAAGTGATTGAACATCGTTTAGGTTGTGCTGTGGAAGATATGCAGCAATATACAAATTTTGACTATGTCATTATTAATGATGACTTTAATAAAGCTCTACATGACTTGGAATGCGTGATTATTGCCAATCGTTTGGTTATATCTCAACAAGCAGATCGTCATCAGGAATTGATTGAAAAATTAATTACTCCTGTTGAATTGTGATTAAAACTTGAGTCTACAGGCAAAGCCTTTTATACTGCTCAGTCTGTTCAAATTTAATATTCAAACGAGAATTCTTATGGCACGCGTAACCGTTGAAGATTGTTTAGACCATGTAGACAACCGCTTTGAGCTTGTACTAGTGGCAAGCAAACGCGCGCGTCAATTGGCACGTCAAGGTATCGAACCAACTGTAGAGTGGGATAACGATAAACCGACTGTAGTTGCTTTACGTGAAATTGCAGCGGGTCATGTATCTAAAGATATTTTGAAACAACGTGATCAAGACTATCAAACATCTAGTCTTGACCTTGCACTTTCTGCAAACAATTTGAATTTAGATGGCTTTTCTTTCCAATAAGAAAAAAAATCTTAAAAAAGCCTAGTTTTTAACTAGGCTTTTTTTATTGGAAAACTTTTATATTTGCTCAATAACCGTTATAACATAAGTAGAAAGATACGTTATTCAAGATGTATCTTTTTGCTTTTTTTTGAATGAAAAATTTGACAAGTCATGCAATATGTTCTTCATTAAAGGGCTAGCGATTTAAACTGTAAAATTGAAGTAATAAAGGTGTTATATGCCAGGCCCACAGGTCAGCCAAGCCAGACAACAGCTCAAAATTATTATCGACGCTTACTTAAGTGCAAGCGATGTCGAGCGCGTGCTTGTGGCTTGCGATTATGCCGATATTGCACATGATGGGATCACCCGAAAAAGTGGTGAACCTTACATCCTGCATCCGATTGCGGTGAGCAGTATTCTTTCGCATATGCGCTTAGATGCAGAAACCCTGATGGCTGCGCTTTTACATGATGTGATTGAAGATACTGACTTCAATAAAGAAGACATCGCTGAAAAATTTGGACGTACCGTGGCAGAACTGGTCGATGGCGTCACCAAGCTCAGTCATTCCAGTGATAAAGAATATAATAAAGCGGCATCCTTCCGTAAAATTCTGCAAGCGACTCTACAAGACCCACGTGTCATTATTATTAAACTCGCAGACCGTTATCACAACATGACCACACTGGGTTCATTACGCCCAGATAAACGAGCACGTATTGCTCAAGAAACCTTTGATATTTTTGTTCCGATGGCGCGTATTGTCGGTATGAATGAGATGGCCGATAACTTAGAACATTTGTGCTATCAAAATCTCGATCTCGATATGTTTAATAATGTGCAAGAAGCACTCTTTCAAACCAAACCCAAACGCTGTGAATATCAAAGTATTTGGGAAAAAAACCTCACTGAACTGCTGCAGCAGCATCAAATTTCAGGTCGTATTAAAAAGAAAAATAACAATATCGAATTACTGCGTCACTTTGTTAAAAATGATATCAATCTACAAGAACTCACGCATAGCCATGCTTTTGAAATTGTTTTACAAAGCATTGCTGACTGTGACCGTCTGGCAGAAATTCTGCGGGAAAATTTCCAAATTTTGCATTATGAAGATCATATTCGCCGTCCACTTCCAGGCGGCAATCAATCACTGATGATGCGTTTAAAAGGCGAGAAAACCACACTATCACTAACCATTCAAACAGAGCTGATGCGTAAGGCTGCTCGTTTTGGTGTGGTTCTGGGTGAAAATGCACCTCAAGCCTGCCGTTCAGCCATTCAAGCTTCAATGCAAAACCTCAATGTCCTGATTGATGGTGCATGTGCCAAGACCACATTTAGCGACCTGTTAGATTATTTACATCAAGAAAAAATTTGGGTTTATACTCCCCATGGCAATTTGCATGAACTCCCTCAAGGAGCAACAGCAGTCGATTTTGCTTATTCAGCCAGCCTATTTTTAGGCAATCATGCTGTAGGTGCAAAAGTAAATGGTGAAACCAAACCGCTTTCAACCCCATTAATCAGTGGGCAAGTGGTTGAGATTATTACTGATGTCCTCGCGACCCCAAACCCAGATTGGCTCAGTTTTATTAATACCCAAAAAGCACGTCGCGCCTTACAAAATATTTTGCGTGATCAAGATATTGAAGAGCAGCAACTGGTAGGTCAACAAGCGCTCAATCGTGCACTGAAACTGTTTAATCGCTCGATAAAAGACTTAACCGAAGCAGATTGGATTGATATCTTGGAATGGCGACATATCGAATCTAAAGAGCAGTTATTTGAACAAGTCGCTGTGGGTGATTTGCTTCCGCAATTGGTTGCCAATCATCTGTTTGCACAAGGTAAAAGTATTGAGACTCAATCTTCAACCCGCCTGATTCAAGGCACTGAAGGTGTGGATGTCAAATATGCGCATTGCTGCAACCCTGTTCTCGGTGATCCAATTCAGGGACATTTATCGCGTCGTGGATTAATCGTCCATCGTGCCCGTTGTCACAATCTTCTACACGAACAACACCAGCATCCAGAAAATATTATGCCTTTACAGTGGGCTTCTGAAGATGCCGATGATATTAGCTTTACCGCCTATTTAAGCATTGATATGGTGATGAATGATGAACAGATTTCCGATCTCATCTACCAATGCCGTAAAGAAAAAACCGGTGTAGAAATGGTGCATAATCACGAAGGGAAAACTTACGTGAATATTGTGGTGCATAACCGCAAGCAAATTGCTCAAATCATTCGTGATTTACGCATGCATTTTGGTTTTCCGCGCATTACCCGTTTAGTCCAACCGATTAATATTACAGAAGCATCTAAAGCAAGTTAATTCAATCATATGCAACTTTTTTGACTGATATGCGCTATGATGTATGAAGATGATATAAGGAGAAATCAATGTCCCGCCAAGTAATCCATACGGAAAATGCACCAGCCGCAATTGGTACATATTCTCAAGCGATTTTAGTTGAAAATACACTGTATCTTTCAGGTCAAATTGGCTTAGATCCTTACAGTATGGAATTGGTTGAAGGTATTGAGGCTCAGATTCGTCGAGTATTTGATAATTTAAAAGCAGTCTGTGAAGCAGCGGGTGGCTCTTTGGCAGATATCGCCAAATTGAATATTTTCCTGACCGATCTTTCGCATTTCCAGCTGGTCAATCAGATTATGGGTGAATATTTTGCACAACCCTACCCTGCACGTGCCGCTTTAGGTGTTGCAAGCCTCCCTAAAGATGCTTTAGTGGAAATGGATGGTGTGGTCATTATTAATAAATAAAATCAGATAGTTAAATAATTGTCTAAAATACCACCGATCAGGTGGTATTTTTTTATTCAAAAACTCAATAAACAAGAATGATATTTCAAATGAATTTCATTGACAAACGATAACAATTATCAATAATATTACTTATCCTATTTCACTCTTGTGGCGAGTTGAAAATGTACGTTTGTTTATGTCGTGGTATTACCGATCAAGATATTAAAGATGCTGTAGCCAATGGTGCTGAAAGCTATCGCGAAATTCGTGACTTACTTGATTTGGGTACATGCTGTGGTCGCTGCGCACCAGAAGCGCGCGCCATCATTAGCGATGAACTTTCAGAAATCGCTGCCCGTATATCAATAGCCGCTTAAAGACTCTAACCTTAATAATCAAAGTTTAATGATCGAAAGATCATCTTCCTCCCCCGCTTATGACTCTAAGCGGGTTTTCTTATCCCATTATTCTAATTGGACCTTTAATCGTTTTTGATTCCGATTTTCATTTGCCGTTCAATAAATTACTCGCCATTATTTCGGTTCTTGTTTAAGATCATTGCAATAATAATTTTTTGATTGCCTGACACCTAGTTAAGGCAGAAATTGTTGATGGAGAACTTGCAATGAAAGGCAATCGTGATGTGATTAATCAGTTAAATCAGGTGCTATATCACCAGTTGACTGCCATTAACCAATATTTTCTTCATTCGCGTATGTTTAATGACTGGGGAATTGAGAAACTCGGTTCTGCAGAATATAAAGAATCCATTCGCCAAATGAAAGATGCAGATAAAATCATTGAACGTATTTTATTTCTCGAAGGCCTACCTAACCTACAAAATTTAGGCAAGTTGTACATTGGTCAGCATACTGTTGAAGTACTGAATTGTGATGTACGCAAAGTAAACGAAGATATTGAAGCACTACAAAAAGCTGTCAGCTTGGCTGAGCAGGAAATGGATTATGTGACCCGTGATCTTGTACAGGAAATCCTGGAAAAAGAAGAAGAATATTTGGACTGGACCACAACCCAGCTTGATTTGGTTGAGAAAGTCGGTATTGAAAACTATATTCAAAGCCAAATTTAATTCTCTATAAAAAAAGCCAGTCAATCGACTGGCTTTTTTAGTTTTTAAATATCACTTTGCAGTAACTGGTTTTGCTAATGAAGCATAATCCAGATCGACTCTATGTAATGTTTTTAATAACCAAAGCTGATGTTTTGCTTCTTGTTCATAACCGTTAAAAGCCAAGACTTTAGCATATTTAATCAGATCATATTTAGTTGGATAATTCAGCACCATCTCCTTAATATCTTCCAACTGTTGCGCATTTACCTTGGTATATGGATTCATCCGAATCCACTCAATACGTCGATCAAACTCTTCAAGTAAATAAATTTGATCTTGATTGGTGATTTTCTCAGGTGTTTGCTCATAACGCATCGACTGATTCAGTTTTGGCACCATAACCGAATAATCTCTGACAATTAAAATCAGTAATATTAAAGAAACCGCATATCCTGCACGCATATAGTTGGGTGAAAGTGTAATGGTTTTAATATTGGATTGCTGAGACTGAACCAGACCAACAATAAAACCGACCGGTAACAAGAAATAAGCATAATACTGCGGAAATTCCAGCATTGAGTGAATCAGCACAGCGCCAATCATTAAAATACTAATAACTGATTCAACTGAATTGACATGCTTATTGAGTTGATATCCCCAATAGCCAAAGTAGGCCAGAAAAGGAATTCCTATAATGAGGCCGTTCCAAAGGATAAAATCCAAAATAAAATTATGTGCACTACGAACCCAAACAGGTCCCTGAAAATGATCGCTAACCAGTGTATAAGCGACGCTGGTTTGATTCCAGCCATAGCCAAACCATGGACGGTCTGCAATCGCATGTAGCATTTGCTGCCAAATGGCTAAACGTGACATATCGCCTGTTGCACGACGTGCGATATCTACAGATTTAATTTGAGTATCAGCAAGCTGGGTGAGAAAGCCACCAATGGTCGGAAGTAAAAATATAAAACCGACAAACAGTGCTGTCCAAGCAGTGAGGTAATACCACTTGATTGAGATATAACCTTTAAACTGCTGATAAGCTAAATATACAATAATGCAGATGCAAGCCACCCATGATGTACGAGATTGGCTTAATGCCAGACTCATCAACATCATAAATACTGCTGGAATTAACCATTTGGTATGAACTTTCTTTTTTTCGTATAAATATAAACATGCTAAAAGAGACATGAGCAAAAAAGTGGCCATATTATTGGGCTGGGCAAAATTGGCATATGGACGAACAGCACGTTGCATATCCACCATCCCGGGGATATAAGCATCGAGTGTTAACCATTGACAGATCGCAATAATACCTGTCGCTGTTCCCGCCATGAAAAACACGTAGCTGAGTCCGGTAAAAATGCTTACCCGGTCTACCTTTTCGCTCGATAAGTTATATCCTGCTACTGTACTCAGCCAGAAGCCTAGGACGAATAACGTACAGATAAGAACTTTATCAAAGAAAAAGAGCTCATCTGTCCAATATTGAACAAGTGGAATAGCCGCAAGGAATAATAATGGCAGGCTGATCACTGGTAGTTTAATTTTGTCTCTTAAATAAATGGCAGCTAAGGCAAATAATGATAAAAAGGCAAACAGTTCACCCGTGTAGGTGACCCAAGGCCTGTAGTGGATAGGCAGGAGCCAAGCCAGTGAGATAAAGATTGCTGCAAGCAGCATTAAAGCGAATTTCATGATGGAATCAGTGAAAATAGAATGGGCATATGATAATAAAAAAGCAGATTAAAAGGTAATCTGCTTTTTTCAGGATGTTCTAGAGATTTAGTGCCATGGTCTTAAGTCAACAATTTTGACTACTTCGCCTTTTTCTTTATTGATTAATACAGTCATATCTAAAACTGTGGCTTTTAAAGGTACAAAAGCGTTCGCTTCTGGATATTTTGCCAAAGTATGTTCAACCTGTTTTTGGTCATTATATTTTTTAAGGTCTTCTAAATTTTGTGCACGACTTTGGATTTGCGTTTCGGCTTGTGCAAAATCGACATAACGTTCAGGCTGTTGAGCAAGAGAAACACCTCCCAATACCGCTGTAAACATATCATCTTGACGTTGCTGTGCACTTGCTGCCAATTTTACTGCAGCAAATTGTGGACTAGCCCATGATACATGTTGAAATTGAGGTTGAGCTTGATCAATATTTTCTAAAATAATGTCATTTTTTCGCACTAACTCAAAGCGATCCACATTATAGACTAGCCATGCAGGACGACCTTGTTCAATGCTATATACTCCATAACAAAACGCAGCAATTTGAATAATAATAATCACGCTTAGGTCAAATTTAAGTGTTTTTTTACCTTCTTTATAAACTAGTAGCCCTAAAAGTGGTCCTAGAACCACATCTACAACCAAGAGCATTAAAAGAATATGGGTAACACCAACTGCAGTTGCGAGTGGAGATTCATACCAAATAAAGAAAACCAATCCCACAACCAATAAAGCGATTAGAAATGAAATAGATAAATGGCTAAAGAAAAATTTTATACGTTTGGACATGAGCAAATTCTATTCCTACTGCTTTGGAAAATTTGATTCGATTTCAAATTTAGCAATTTCATCAGTTGTAAACACTATTAATCATAAATATTTTACTCCTATCGCTTTTGATAAAGGCTCAACATAACAGTTATCAAATACTCCTAATAAAACCATATAAGCAATAAATAACTTAAACGTTTATTCATATGAAAAACTACTAATGTCCCGATTTCTTCCATTGATATGCCTTAGAATCACGAACAGAATACAATGAATTAAATTCAATATTTTCACTGTACAGCCTGTTTAGAATATCTAAATAATGTTTAGATTTTTCCTCTTGTTTATTTAATAACAAAACTTGAGCATATTTATATAAATTATTGGGTGTTGCATATCTATAAGTAACTTTTTTCATCCACAATAACTCTTCTTCAGAAATATTTTCTTCTACAGGTGTCCGTAAATAACGAATTCTTTCTCTTAACTGTGTCATTAAAATTATATCTGGAGCAGCCTGATTCACTTGAGAATTACCAATATTCAATATTTCAGCACGTACTAGCCGTGTTTCATTTTCGATTATAAAATATTCATAAAAAATAATTCCATATAAAATCACTGAACCCGAATAAAAAGGGATCATGACTTTTCTTGATAGATTTATTAATTTTTTATTCCCTCTATCAACATATACGTAACCAATTAAAAAACCAATTGGAAGTAAAAAAGTTGCATACTCTAAAGGAAACTCTAATAATCCATGACTAAGAACAGCACCGACCATCGCTAATGCAATAAAGTTTTCAGTATTATGAGCCAATTTGCTTAGTACAAATAACCAATAAACAAAAAAAATAATAATTACTAAACCAAGTGGAATTCCATTCCAAATAAGCAGATCAAGCAAAATATTATGACTATGTTCAGTCCATTCAGTAGTTGGATAATCAGAAAAAACTGTAATTTGGGCAACACTGACTTGATTCCAACCATATCCCCATATTGGTTCTTGTTTTAAAGCAAGGATTAACTGGTTCCACATTGGAATTCGAAGATTTCCAGAAGTTACTCTTTCAATAAAATCACTAGTCCCAATAATACCTAAATAAGTAGAAATTTTAGGTAATATATAAACAAATAAACTATAAATACTAATAAAATATAAAACACTATTTTTGTTTAAACGTGTATGAAAATAACTTGATTTCCAGTACCACCAAATTATAAAACAGATTATAAAAACCCAAGCAGAACGTGACTGTGTCAAAGCAAGGCAAAATAAAAATAAACAACTTAAGGCAATGCCAGTCATAGAATTTAAGATTTTTTCTTCAAATAAATATAATGTAGCCATTATACTTAATATTAAAAATGTAGCACAATTATTAGGCTGTGCAAAATTCGCAAATGGTCTATTGTGTGGTACTTCTATAATCCATATACTATCATTTGTAATTATTAACCATTGCTTCAACATAATATATGATGAGATTAGTGCTGAAAAAATAAAAATAAAACTGATAAATTTTAAAATTTGTTTTTTATTATCATTTTGAGTTAAATTAAAACCAAATGTTATTACACATGCAAAACCAAAAATATAAATAAAAGCAATAAGTGCATCACCAAAAAAATAAACTTTACCAAATAAGTATTGCACCAAAGGAATACATGAGATTAAAAATACAATAATAATTTTTTTATCTAAAAACATTTTATATTTTTTGATAAGTAATATACTAAAAACCAATAAAAATAAAAAATAAATTGAAAATTCATGGTGTGCACTTAACCATGGATAATAACGATTGGGTAAGATAAAAGCGAGACAACCGAACAAAAATATAGAGATATAAAGATATTTATTCAAAAAAATTCCCCAAAAAAAAGGAGGTTACCCCACTGCTGTCCCATAGTTTGATTTAAATAAAAAAACCTGAGTCCGAACAGTTAAAATATGAGTGCAAACAAACACTTTAACGACCAGGATTCAGGTTTTGTCACATCAGAATACCGTATTTCATCAGTTAATTAAACCAGTCTTACGACAAGATTTTGAACGG
>NZ_SJXH01000011.1 GCF_004336635.1 Acinetobacter sp. ANC 4862 | reverse complement strand
TAACCGCAAGGAGGACGCTTACCACGGTGTGGCCGATGACTGGGGTGAAGTCGTAACAAGGTAGCCGTAGGGGAACCTGCGGCTGGATCACCTCCTTAACGAAAGATTGACGATCGGTAAGAATCCACAACAAGTTGTTCTTCATAAAGATGTATCTGAGGGTCTGTAGCTCAGTTGGTTAGAGCACACGCTTGATAAGCGTGGGGTCACAAGTTCAAGTCTTGTCAGACCCACCACTACTGACGAACTGATGATTGAATAAATCAAGGTTACAGAGAAAAAGATACATTGACCTAATGATAAGCTGGGGACTTAGCTTAGTTGGTAGAGCGCCTGCTTTGCACGCAGGAGGTCAACGGTTCGACTCCGTTAGTCTCCACCATATATTCCTTCGGAATATATCGTTAAGTTAATAAATGATCAGTCAGTTGGCTGATAGTTTAGTCCTTAAGCAAACAGTATGATGGCTTATAGAGCTTAGCAACAAGAAGGCGTAGAATGCGCTGCGTTGTTATTAAGCTCTGTGATTTATCACAGTGTTTTAAACCTGACCTGACGAAGGCAAGTTTATTCATTAACAGATTGGCAAATTTGAGTTGAAATAAATTGTTTAACTCGTTTCAAACAACCTAGCAAGCAATTGTGAAAGTTGAATGAAATGAGAACTAGCGATTAACTTAATCAAGCGTTTTGGTATATGAATTCAATTGAAGCTGTACTGCAGTTCAATCTGCGAAACTTTGAACGATAAGTTGTAGGCACTCCTTGTAGGTGTCGRCGACTGTTTGGGGTTGTATAGTCAAGTAATTAAGTGCATGTGGTGGATGCCTTGGCAGTCAGAGGCGATGAAAGACGTAATAGCCTGCGATAAGCTCCGGGGAGGCGGCAAATATCCTGTGATCCGGAGATTTCTGAATGGGGAAACCCACTTACCATAAGGTAGGTATTGCATGATGAATACATAGTCATGCAAGGCGAACGAGGGGAAGTGAAACATCTCAGTACCCTTAGGAAAAGAAATCAATTGAGATTCCCTTAGTAGCGGCGAGCGAACGGGGAAAAGCCCATTAAGTCATATAAGTTCTAGTGGAATGCTCTGGGAAGTGCAACCGTAGTGGGTGATAGTCCTGTACACGAAAGGGCTTATATGATGATGTCGAGTAGGGCGGGGCACGTGAAACCTTGTCTGAATATGGGGGGACCATCCTCCAAGGCTAAATACTCCTGACTGACCGATAGTGAACCAGTACCGTGAGGGAAAGGCGAAAAGAACCCCTGTGAGGGGAGTGAAATAGATCCTGAAACCGCATGCATACAAGCAGTGGGAGCCGGCATTGTGTCCGGTGACTGCGTACCTTTTGTATAATGGGTCAGCGACTTACATTCAGTAGCAAGGTTAACCGTATAGGGGAGCCGTAGGGAAACCGAGTCTTAATAGGGCGTTTAGTTGCTGGGTGTAGACCCGAAACCGGGTGATCTATCCATGAGCAGGTTGAAGGTTGGGTAACACTAACTGGAGGACCGAACCCACTGTCGTTGAAAAGCCAGGGGATGACTTGTGGATAGGGGTGAAAGGCTAATCAAACTCGGTGATAGCTGGTTCTCCCCGAAAGCTATTTAGGTAGCGCCTCGGACGAATACCATTGGGGGTAGAGCACTGTTTCGGCTAGGGGGTCATCCCGACTTACCAAACCGATGCAAACTCCGAATACCAATGAGTACTATCCGGGAGACAGACTGCGGGTGCTAACGTCCGTAGTCAAGAGGAAAACAATCCAGACCGCCAGCTAAGGCCCCAAAATTATAGTTAAGTGGGAAACGATGTGGGAAGGCATAGACAGCTAGGAGGTTGGCTTAGAAGCAGCCACCCTTTAAAGAAAGCGTAATAGCTCACTAGTCGAGTCGGCCTGCGCGGAAGATGTAACGGGGCTAAAACTATATGCCGAAGCTGCGGATTTACACGTAAGTGTAAGTGGTAGGGGAGCGTTCTGTAAGCCGATGAAGGTGGATTGAGAAGTCTGCTGGAGGTATCAGAAGTGCGAATGCTGACGTGAGTAACGACAATGCGAGTGAAAAACTCGCACGCTGAAAGACCAAGGGTTCCAGTCCAACGTTAATCGGGGCTGGGTGAGTCGACCCCTAAGGCGAGGCCGAGAGGCGTAGTCGATGGGAAATTGGTTAATATTCCAATACTTCTGTGTAATGCGATGAGAGGACGGAGAAGGTTAAGTCAGCCTGGCGATGGTTGTCCAGGTGAAAGGTTGTAGGCATGTATCTTAGGCAAATCCGGGGTACTCTATGCTGAGAACTGATAGCAAGCTGTACTTGTACAGCGAAGTGGCTGATACCATACTTCCAGGAAAAGTCTCTAAGCTTCAGTTACACAGGAATCGTACCCGAAACCGACACAGGTGGTCAGGTCGAGTAGACCAAAGCGCTTGAGAGAACTCTGCTGAAGGAACTAGGCAAAATGGTACCGTAACTTCGGGAGAAGGTACGCTGTCGACGGTGATTCCCCTCGCGGGATGAGCGGTTGACAGCCACAGAAACCAGGCCCCTGCAACTGTTTATTAAAAACATAGCACTCTGCAAACACGAAAGTGGACGTATAGGGTGTGATGCCTGCCCGGTGCTGGAAGGTTAATTGATGGGGTTAGCGTAAGCGAAGCTCTTGATCGAAGCCCCAGTAAACGGCGGCCGTAACTATAACGGTCCTAAGGTAGCGAAATTCCTTGTCGGGTAAGTTCCGACCTGCACGAATGGCATAATGATGGGGGCGCTGTCTCCAGCAGAGACTCAGTGAAATCGAAATCGCCGTGAAGATGCGGTGTACCCGCGGCTAGACGGAAAGACCCCGTGAACCTTTACTGCAGCTTGACATTGAACTTTGATCTTACTTGTGTAGGATAGGTGGGAGGCTTTGAAACCAGGACGCTAGTTCTGGTGGAGCCAATCTTGAAATACCACCCTGGTAATATTGAGGTTCTAACTCTGCTCCCTAATCGGGAGCGAGGACCATGTCTGGTGGGTAGTTTGACTGGGGCGGTCTCCTCCTAAAGAGTAACGGAGGAGTACGAAGGTGCGCTCAGCGTGGTCGGAAATCACGCGTAGAGTATAAAGGCAAAAGCGCGCTTAACTGCGAGACCCACAAGTCGAGCAGGTACGAAAGTAGGTCTTAGTGATCCGGTGGTTCTGTATGGAAGGGCCATCGCTCAACGGATAAAAGGTACTCTGGGGATAACAGGCTGATACCGCCCAAGAGTTCATATCGACGGCGGTGTTTGGCACCTCGATGTCGGCTCATCTCATCCTGGGGCTGAAGCAGGTCCCAAGGGTATGGCTGTTCGCCATTTAAAGAGGTACGCGAGCTGGGTTTAGAACGTCGTGAGACAGTTCGGTCCCTATCTACCGTGGGCGCTGGAAATTTGAGAGGATCTGCTCCTAGTACGAGAGGACCAGAGTGGACGAACCTCTGGTGTACCGGTTGTGACGCCAGTCGCATCGCCGGGTAGCTATGTTCGGAAGGGATAACCGCTGAAAGCATCTAAGCGGGAAGCCTACCTCAAGATAAGATTTCCCAAGGACTTTATGTCCTCTAAAGAGCCGTTGAAGACTACAACGTTGATAGGTTGGATGTGGAAGTGCAGTGATGCATGAAGCTGACCAATACTAATTACTCGTGAGGCTTGACTATACAACACCCAAACAGTTGTATGGTTCGATTGAATCGATACAAAAAACTTGATTTAGTGAAGCGTTAGTTAGACAATAGCAACTCAAACAGCCCAATCTGTAAAGATTTGGAAAAACCTTAGCACAAACGTAAGACTAAGCGAGTATCCATAAACAGTTGTGCTGGCGACAATAGCAAGAGTGAACCACCTGATCCCTTCCCGAACTCAGAAGTGAAACCTCTTTGCGCTGATGGTAGTGTGGGGTTACCCATGTGAGAGTAAGTCATCGCCAGCTCATTAATTCTAAAATCCCCCTGACTCATAAGAGCAGGGGGATTTTTTTATGCTTATAAAAAAGCCAATGCGTTTTATTTTAGTCGGATTTTGCTGAGCATCATATTAGATAAATATTTTTAGAATTTATTACGAGAAATTTCAAATAAATTTGATTGAAAAATAAACTAAAATAGGTCAAGACGCACTGAACATGAATTGCGATTATTATAATCTTAAATTATATTATTACTTAGAATATGTTAATAAAAATAAAACGATTAAAGTCAAAATTAATCAATTAGTCGAATATCACGGTAGTAAATAACGAACATTTATTCATTTGTATATAAAATTAGTTATTTCAATACAATAAGATAGAATGCATTTTATAAAGAAATACTCATATTCTTTAGTCTTATTGAGCATGTATTGTGTTGTCAGTATATTAATACATAAATGAAATTTAACTTAATAATCTTTATTAAGTATGGACAAGTACTCATGGGAGATGAGAACGATGACAACGGAAAAAATAGATGTAAATTCTGTAGTCGATAATGCGAAATTTACGCCTTTCCACTTCAATGTAGTTGCTTGGTGTTTACTCATTATCCTATTTGATGGCTATGATCTAGCAATTAATGGCGTGACTTTACCATTGCTGATGAATGATTGGGGCTTGAGTGCCGTTCAAGCAGGCATGTTAGCCAGTACGGCACTTGCGGGCATGATGTTTGGCGCAATGTTCTTTGGATCATTGGCAGACAAAATTGGTCGTAAAAAAGTAATCATGATTTGTATTGTGCTCTTTAGCGGATTAACTTTTGCAGGTGGTTTTGCATCGAATCCGACTGAATTTGGTATTTTACGTTTCTTGGCAGGTCTAGGGATTGGCGGTGTGATGCCAAACCTTGTGGCTTTAACCTCTGAATATGCACCGCAAAAGATGCGTAGTACGCTGGTTACAACCATGTTTAGTGGTTATGCCGTGGGTGGTGTAATGGCTGCACTGTTGGGTTCATGGTTTACTCCAACTTATGGTTGGCAGGTAATGTTCTTTATTGCGGGCATTCCTTTATTTTTACTTCCGCTTATTTGGAAATTCTTACCTGAATCTTTAGCGTTTATGGTGAAGCAAAACAAACAGGAAAATGCACGTGCGATCGTGCGTCGTCTTGAGCCTTCACTTAAAGTTACGGAATCCACGATTTTTACTTTGCCACAAGAAAGTGTGCCTGAAGCTGCAAACGTAGTGAGCTTGTTCCGTCGTGGACGTGCAACCAATACATTGTTGTTCTGGCTTGCATTCTTTACCTGCTTACTGACGATGTATGCGTTAAGTAGCTGGTTGCCTAAGCTGATGATGGCGGCTGGTTACTCGATGGATAACAGTCTAATGTTCATGATGGTGATGAATGTCGGTGCGGTTGTGGGTATCGTTGGTGGTGGTATCTTGGCGGATCGTTTCCACTTGAAACCAGTACTGATGTCGCTTGGGATTATGGGTGCGATTGTGATGAGCTTAATGGGCTTCCAATCGAATCAATTCCTTCTGTACATTTTGGTGTTCTTGGCAGGTGCAGCTTCAATTGGCTCGCAAATGCTTCTATATAGCTATGTAGCTCAATACTACCCACTTGCTGTACGTTCGACGGGGATTGGTTGGTCTTCTGCGATTGGTCGTATGGGCGCGATTGTAGGTCCAATTTTAATTGGTGGTTTACTGGGTATGAACTTACCTGCGCACTTTAACTTTATGGCAGTAGGTTTACCGGTACTGATTACTGCGATTGCGGTTGCATTGATTATGAGTGAAGATGAATCTGAAAAGATTGGTTCAACTGAGCCAGCAGTTTCTAAAGCTTAAAAGATTAAGTTTGAAAAAGAAGCCTCCGAAAGGGGGCTTTTTTATTACATTATATGACAAATTAGGTAAATATCTTCATGCAGATAATCCATGGGGAAGTAATAAAGAGTTGGAAAATTTTGCACAATCGATGGTAGGAGAAATTAATCTTATTAAATCCCTATTATCTTTGTATTTTACAGTGATTAGAACTAAAGATTTTACAGGTGTATAGATTCTCAGTGCTTCTACTGAGCATGTGTCAGTTAAAATTATAGTAGGATTAGCAGATGGTAATTTTACTGTCACTTCTTAAAGTTTAATAATAACTAGGAGATTCTTATGAAACTCAACTCATTCTCCCCAATTCCTGAAGATGACGAAGAACTGCATCTTCCTGAACTTGTGTACTGGGCTTCACTTGGTGATCTTGAACAGGTGAGTGAAACATTAAAGCAAGGCATTGACCCTAATTCTACCGATGATGAGGGTTATAGTGCTTTACAAGCAGCAGCTGAAAATGATCATCTGGAAGTGGTCAAACTCTTGGTCAGCAAAGGCGCGGATATTGATCATCGTAGTACATATACTGCCTTGGAACTTGCAGAAATGGCGGGAAATCAAGAAGTTGTTGCCTACCTAAAAAGCTTGGAAAGCCTACATTAATAATTTAATAAATTAATAAAAAAGCCCTAGATTGATAGGGTTTTTTTATATCAGTTGCTTCGGTATCACTTCGATCGTACTTCATTCTCTCAAATTTTATTGCTGTTTTTGCTTTGATAAAAATAGCGCTTCCTGATGTATAGCTAAATTCTAAAGGCTGTAGAACGTAAATATTTTTGTAAAATACCATTTTATAATGTTTTTGGTGTACTGCTAAATTAAGTAATTAGCTATATTTAGAATATGAAATTTATCTTAAAGTGAAATTCACCTCCACCCGACAGTCAGGGTGGAGGTGAATTTCACGACTTTTTATTAGTGTATCCAACTCTAATATGATATAGTTAAATATTATAAGTCAATGCATTTCAATAACTTAGGTTTAAATGAAGATTAACAAAGCGTATAAATTTAGGCTTGAGCCTAATACGGAACAAGAGGTTGTTTTAAACAATCTTGTCAGTTCTGCACGTTTTGTTTGGAATCAAATATTGTCTGTGTCATTTGAAATGTTTGCCCGAAATGAGTTTATTAGTGCAACAAATTTGGTTAATAAAATCACGGGGCTTAAAAAGATTCCTGAATATGCTTTTTTAGAATCAAACTCGAATGCTGTTTCTTTACAGCAAAAAATCCGTGATCTCGCTTCTGCTTGGGCTAAATTCTTTGATCCTAAAGAACACGCTAAATTAAAAGAAAAAAAGCGCAAACCTAAAAAACCTAAATTCTTCAAACTCACTGATGGTTCTGAAATTCAATTACGCCCCCTCATGCCTAGATTTAAGAAAAAATCAGATGGCTATGATTCAATTCGTTTGGTTCAATTTCACAAATACTGTCGCATTGATGGAAATAAAGTCAAACTTCCTAATGGCATAGGAATCGTTAAGTTTAGAAAGTCACAAGATATTCTAGGCACAATCAAGAATGTGACAATCAGTAAAGTATCAGGTCGGTGGTATATTTCATTTGGCACTGAAAAAGAACTCACGGAAACGCCAATTCACCCATCCAAATCTGCAATTGGTGTGGATTTAGGAATTAAGAAGTTAGTCACCACATCTAATGGTGAGGTTTTTAACCCAAAAAACAGCTTTAAAGCCAATCAACCTAAACTTGCTCGTTTACAGCGTCAGCTAAAACGTAAAAAGAAGTTTAGTCAGAATTGGAAAAAGATGAATCTTAGGATCAATAAGCTACATCACCATATTGCCAATATTCGACACGACTACTTACATAAAGTCAGCACAACGCTCAGCAAAAACCACGCAATGATTGTCGTTGAGGACTTGAAAGTAGCCAATATGTCGAAATCAGCAAAAGGCACAATTGAGAAAAAAGGAAAAAATGTTAAAGCCAAGTCAGGTTTAAACAAATCAATCCTGGATCAAGGCTGGTCGATGCTTGTTGATATGTTGGAGTATAAGCAACGGTGGCGAGGTGGTTTACTTATCAAAGTAGACCCACAATACACAAGTCAAACGTGTAGTTCATGTGCTCATGTAGCGAAAGAAAATCGACAAACTCAAGCTAAATTTGAGTGTGTTGCGTGTGGTTATGTTGCGAATGCGGATTTAAACGCATCACGCAATATATTGGCGGTGGGACACACCGTTTTGTCTGTGGAGGGTGGATGCGGTAAAGGTCGCCCGAAGAAGCAGAAAGCAAGTGAAATCCGTAAGGAAGTCACCTAAGAGCATCTGCTTTTAGAATCCCTCACTTGAGCTAGTCGAAAGTGGGGGGAGTATGTCAACCCCATATAAACATTCTCTAATATTACCTAGGAGTTAAGGGTGCATTTCAAAGCATCCGTTCTTGTCATTTTAGGATTTTAGTCGGCAAACTCTGACAATCTTTCAATCAAATCATCTTTAGTCGGGTATAAAATTTTTAATTTTTAAAATATTGTTTTTACTCAATAAAATAAGTGTGAACCATAGTTCACAGCAAAATGTGTAACAAAAAGTCCTACTCTTAGCGCGTATTGTCCTGACATTTTATTCCAAATAGGATTTTTCATACCTTCAAGGTATGGGTTTATGCCTTTCAAGTTGTGGACAAAATTCCACCAGAAACCCATTGTAGATTGAAATTATAAAGTCTCACAATTGGAGGTGAGTACTCATGACAGCAACAATAATGAATGTAAATGCTGTAGTGGATCAGGCCAAGTTCAAGTCATTTCACTTGAAACTTGTGCTTTGGTGTCTGTTTATCGTCTTATTTGACGGTTATGACTTAGCCATTAATGGGGTCGTTTTGCCCTTACTGATGCAAGAGTGGGGCATGAGTGCCGTGCAGGCAGGCATGTTGGCAAGTACCGCTTTGGCCGGCATGATGTTTGGCGCAATGGGCTTTGGCATGCTGGCAGATAAAATTGGCCGTAAAAAAGTGATTTTAATTTGCGTTTCAATGTTCAGCCTGTTTACTTTTTTAGGCGGATTTGCCACGAATCCAACAGAATTTGGAATATTACGTTTTGTTGCAGGTCTGGGCATTGGTGGCGTATTGCCAAATCTGGTGGCTTTAACTGCAGAATATGCACCGCAACGTGTGCGCAGTACTTTAGTGACCACCATGTTCAGCGGCTATGCCATGGGCGGGATTATGGCAGCTTTGTGCGGAACATGGTTTACCGCAGACTATGGCTGGCAAATCATGTTCCAGATTGCGGTGATTCCTTTACTGTTTGTGCCATTGTTCTGGAAATTCCTGCCTGAATCTTTAATATTTCTGGTTAAAGCAAACAAACAAGATCAGGCGCGTAATTTTTTACAAAAAGTTGAGCCGACTGCGCAAGTATCTGCAAATACACAATTGGTTTTAGCTGTAACTGATCAAAGCGGAAGTACTTCAGTAAAAGAATTGTTCACTGAAAATCGTGCTGTAGGAACATTCCTGTTTTGGCTTGCATTCTTTATGTGCTTATTAATGCTTTATGCATTAGGCAGCTGGTTGCCAAAATTGATGATGGCAGCAGGTTATTCTTTAGGCAGCAGCTTAATGTTCTTACTGGCATTGAATATTGGAGCAGTGATTGGAACAATCAGTGGAGGGGTTTTAGCTGACCGTTTTGACTTTAAACGCGTTCTGATCAGTATGTTAACTGTAGGCGTACTTTCTTTAGTTGGATTAGGCTTCAATTCTCCACAGCCTGTTATTTATTTACTGGTGAGTCTGGCAGGTGCATCCTCAATTGGCAGCAGCATTTTACTGTACAGTTATGTTGCACAGTATTATCCGGTTGCAGTCCGTTCAACGGGTATTGGCTGGGCATCGGCAGTGGGTCGTACCGGGGCGATTGTAGGTCCAATCGTGATCGGTATGCTTTTGGGCATGGAACTACCGCATAAATGGAATTTTATCGCTGTGGCTATTCCTGGAATTATTGGCGCACTTGCCATATTCTTTATCCGTCCAGCAAAAACGAGTGAAATTAAAGCTGAACCAACAGTTGAGACATCTGCACAACCTATCGGTTCTTAAAGCAGCTCATCTACACAAGATAGATTTTTGTAAAACTTAAGCCTCCTTCGGGAGGCTTTTTTTCTGTATGAGATGAATTTGAGGCATGAAAAAAGCCCCATCATCCTGATAGGGCTTCTTCGTATTGGTGACTTAGGTATAACTCCTGTCGTACCTCACATCCTGATGCTCAAACTGATTATTATTGTTTTTAGTTTGGGAAACGTCCTGTTTCCTGATGAGTTAAATATAGGGTGAATCAAACGGCTTGAACAGCTGGCGTTTTCTGCAGTTTATGTAAGCTAAAGCGTACAACAATGCTTTAGAAATGCGCTTCTAGACCAATATAAGGTCCTTTGAATTTCAATTTCGCTTCCTGATTTGAACCTTCTTCGAGCTGAATATCCAAAATGCGATAACCGGCTTTAGCACCGACATCGACCAGTACCGTATCCACAAAATTATATTTGAGTTCTAGCTGAGCATCGGTCACTTGTGTATCGGTTAACTTGGCAAAACTGGCTTCTGCTTTGGCACTCAAACCGGTAAAGGGCAGTTTTACCCCTGCTTCTGCATAGAGCATCGGTAAAGTTTCACTGATTTCAGTATTCTGGGTAAAGTTCTGTTGGAGATCGCCATCCAGTAATTTGGCACCGAAGCCAACATCGGCAGACACAACATTATCGAGTATTTCGTAATACAGAATAAAGTCTGAATAATCCAGATCGACCTGATAGCTTTTCACCCCTGCAAAACTCTGATCACTTTCAGCTTGTAAATTGCTATGTTTAATTTTTGCATTCGGCAAAAAGGGTACCGGGTGTTCTACGGCCACGGAAAATGACATGCTGTGATCATCTTCAAGTTGTGGTTGTGGAAGGGCTGATGCAGGATTGTTTAAATCTGCACTGTAGTTCCAGTAATCAATGCTGGCTTTAACACCAATGAAATCGGCTTGTGCAGAGCTGACTGCGCCAAGTCCAAGGATGAGGCAAAATAATTTGAGTGATTGCATGGATATCCTGAATATGTGATCCGTTATTTTTAGAAAATAATTTTGTTACTTAAATATAGTGAACTGCTGCCCAACTCAGCGCATCATATAGTGAATGAAAGAGAATTGCATTGCTGTTATTTCTAGAAAATGAAAGGAATTTTTTACATGGCAGATAAAGCTGTAAACGTGATTGATTACCCTCTGTATGTGGCAGGTAAAGCGGTTAAAACAGAGCAATGGCTTGAAGTAGAACATAAATATACGCATGAAGTTTATGCGCGGGTCGCTCTAGCCAATGAAAAAACCATCGAAAAAGCCATTCAATCCGCAGTAAAAGCGGAAAAAGAAATGGCAGCTTTAGAACCTTTTCAAAAACAAAAAATCTTGCTGCATTGTGTGAAACGCTTTAATGAAATGCGAGCGGAGTTGACTGAAATTCTGATTGCAGAAGGCGGAAAACCACGCAAGGCAGCTGCTGCTGAAGTGGAACGCTTAATCAATACCTTTCAAATTGCGGCCGATGCGGTCACCCAACTGGATGATGGACGCATGATTCCTTTGGCTGTGACAGCGGCCGCATCGGGTTATCAAGGTATTATGAAGTATGCACCGGTTGGCGCAGTCTCATTAATTAGTCCGTTTAATTTTCCATTGAATTTAACCGCTCATAAAATTGCCCCAGCAATTGCTGCGGGTTGCCCATTTGTGCTTAAACCGGCCAGCTTAACCCCTATTTCAGCGTTGAAAATTGCCGAAGTTCTTGCCGAGACCGATTTACCGAAAGGCGCATTTTCGATTTTACCCTGTCCGCGTGAACATGCTGATGTACTGGTCACCGATGACCGTTTCAAACTACTCAGTTTTACCGGTTCTGATGTGGTCGGTTGGGACATGAAAGCACGTGCCGGACGGAAGAAAGTCATTTTAGAGCTGGGGGGTAATGCCGCAGTCATGATTGATGCGGATACTGAAATTACCGATGCTTTGGTGGATCGTTTGATTGGTGGTGCCTATAATCATGCGGGTCAGGTATGTATTAGTGTGCAACGCATTTTAGTGCATGCCGATGTCTATGCCGAATTGAAGAAAAAACTGGTCGTCAAACTGAAAAAAATTAAAGCCGCTGATCCTGAGCTTGATAGCACGCTGGTCGGTCCGATGATTAAGGAATCTGAAGCAATCCGTCTGAAAAAATGGGTCGATAAAGCCGTGAAAAAAGGCGCAAAACTGCTTGCCGGTGGTGAGTTGAACGGAGTGATGTTTGAACCGACTTTGCTTGAAAATGTCGATGCCTCTTTAGAAGTGTATAAAGATGAAGTGTTTGGACCAGTCGCTATTATTGAGAAATATAAAAGCTTTGAACAAGGCATAGACCTAATCAATAGCAGCCGTTTCGGTTTACAGGCAGGGGTGTATACCCAGAATCTGAATAAAATGCTCTATGCCTGGGATCATTTGCATGTCGGTGGCGTGATTATTAATGACATTCCCTCTTTCCGGGTCGATAACATGCCGTATGGCGGTGTAAAAGACTCCGGTCTGGGACGTGAAGGCGTGCAATATGCGATTCGTGATATGCAGGAAGAGCGTATTTTAGCGATTAAAAGATAAAAAATTCAGGCAATCAGTATATTGAAATACGCTGATTGCCATTGATTTAAGCAAAATAAAAAATCAGGTCACACTTTAAAAAAAGTGCGCGGACTTAAAAATGGGTTAAATCAGCCATATTTTGATCAATTCATAATTTATAGATTATAAAATTAAATAATCTCCGCAAAAACTACAGAAAAAGGCCCAAAAAGTGGGTATTGTTCAAGCATTGAAAGGCAAAAAGAAGCAAAAGACTTTAAGCAAGATTTTGTGATGACTGCCTGTTTGCAATTTAGGACAGAATGCTCAAAAGGCGTAGAACTAACTTCAGACATAAAAAGATTAATTTTTTGAATGGTACTTTTTTTGCTCGCGAGATAACCCAACAACAAGCAGCAGCGAAAGATGCCTAAGGTTGAGGTGTTTTATGACAGATACTCGTGAAAACTGGACGTCACGATCGGGCTTTATTATTGCCGCGGTTGGATCGGCTGTTGGTTTAGGTAATATTTGGCGCTTTCCCTACATTGCTTATGAAAATGGCGGTGGCGCGTTCCTAATTCCATATCTGATTGCGATTTTTGCAGCAGGTTTACCTTTATTATTTTTAGATTATGCAGTCGGACACAAGTTCCGCAAAGCACCGCCGATGGCCTATAAAAAACTCATGAATGCAGAATCTCTGGGTTGGTGGCAGGTGATGGTGACCCTGATCATCGGCATTTATTATGCCAGCGTATTGTCCTGGGCCGGCAGCTATATGTTCTATTCCTTTGGACAGCAGTGGGGAGCAGATACTCAGGGCTTCTTCTTCAACAGCTACCTTCAAAATGGTGAGGGCCTGACTTTCGGTTTTGTACCTGTACTGTTCTTTGGTCTGGTAGTCGTTTGGGCGGTGGTCATGCTGATTCTTTACGGTGGGGTACGCCGTGGGGTGGAACTGGCGAATAAAATCTTTATGCCATTGCTGGTGATTTTATTCACGATCCTGGTGATTCAGGCGGTACGTTTACCCGGTGCCGTTGATGGTTTAAATGCCTTCTTTACCCCGAACTGGGACGCCATGACCAATTATAAAGTCTGGCTGGCAGCTTTTGGTCACATCTTCTTCTCACTATCGGTGGGCTTCGGGATTATGTTGACTTATTCTTCTTATTTGAAACGCAAAACCAACCTGACTGGTTCAGGCATCGTGGTGGCATTGGCTAACTCGTCTTTTGAAATTCTGGCGGGTATTGGTGTCTTTGCAGCGCTTGGTTTTATGGCGTTCAGCTCAGGTGCCAAAGTTGAAGATGTAGTGTCCGGTGGTATCGGTCTGGCCTTTATTGCCTTCCCGAAAATCATTTCCAGTTTAGGCTCAGGCGGTGACCTGTTCGGCTTCCTGTTCTTTGGTTCATTGACGGTAGCGGGTATTACCTCCATGGTGAGCATCCTGCAAGTTCCGATTGCGGCGTTCCAGGACAAACTGGGCTGGTCAAAGAACAAGTCAGTGACGATTATTGCTGGTGGTTCAGCAGTGATTTCTACCCTAATGTTCTCGACACATAGTGCGATTACCTTTGTCGATATCATCGACTACTTTGCCAATAACATCGGTATTGTCGGTGGTGGTCTGTTATCGATTATTTTATTGTCCTGGTTCCGCCGTCCATTGATGAAACAGCTAGAAATACATGTGAACGAGTTTTCCAGTGTGAAACTTGGTGCTAGCTGGAAGTTCATGCTGACCGTGATCACGCCGTTGTCTTTATTATTGGCATTGGGTTTAACCCTGAAATCAATCATGGCAGAAGGCTATGGTGATTATCCCGCAAGTACGCTGTGGGTGATCGGTGGGGGCACCATTGCATTCTTTATTCTGGGCGCCGTTCTATTAAGCCTAGTTAAAGATCGTCATAGTTAGGAGAAGGAATATGAATACATCTGCATTGATCATGATGATTTTCTCCATTGTTTTATTATGGGGTGGTCTGGTACTGTCTGTAATTCATCTGGCAAAAAATCCAGAAGAACCAGAAGACTAACAATCTTCAAATAAACTGATTGTTGTTGTAAACGAAAGTCATTATCATTTATGATGATGGCTTTTTTGTTTCTGAAATGGAGCATGGCATCCTTAGCTCTTAGTTTAGTGCTCTTTAATTTGTCTTTTAAAAACCATAGAGTTAAAAAACATAGACACAAAAAAGGTGGCTCAAAAGCCACCTTTTTGATTTGCATCTCGGTTATGTCATTATGCAGTTTTCTGGATACGACAATAGAAGAAACCATCGCCATGACCCACTTGTGGTAGTAATTGGCGACCGTGAATTTGTTCAATTCCCCAGTCAGCATCAATTTTTTGTTCTTGCGCATCGGCATGAGTAGCGAAGAAATCGACCATTTGCTGTTCATTTTCAGCTTTTAAAATCGAGCAGGTGATGTACAGCAAGGTGCCACCGATTTTCAGCTGTTGCCACATATTTTCAAGAATCTGCTTTTGCAACTGAACAGTTTTGGCAATATCACCCGACTGACGCAGTAAACGAATGTCTGGATGGCGACGGATCACCCCAATCGCTGAACAAGGTGCGTCCAGTACGATGCAATCTGCAAGCTCAGGTGCAGTCCATTTCACTGCATCTGCGGTGATAATTTCAACGTGTTTACCATCGAGAACCAGACGCTCCAAGTTTTCAGACACACGTTTAAGGCGTTTTTCATCTTGGTCGAGGGCAATCAGTTTTTTCGGCTGATATTTCTCTAAAAGATGCGCCGTTTTACCACCGGGTGCTGCACAGGCATCAATCACAAATTTACCGTCCAGATTAGGCACTAAGCTTGCGCAAAGCTGAGCATGTTCATCTTGTACCGAAAAACCGCCGGCTTCAAAACCTGGCAGGCTAGGCACATGAATACTTTCATCCAGTACAATACCGACATCCGAAAGTTCACAACGATGTGCATCGATGCCTTCATCTTCCAGAATATCAAGGTATTCTTCACGGCTCACTTGGCGGGTATTGACACGTAAAGTCAGTGGCGCAACCTGTTTAAGCTCGTAGCTGATTTCAGCCAGTTGCTCGCCCCAGTCCTTTTTCAAGCGTTTTGATAACCAGCTTGGCAAATTCGATGCTTGTTCTAGAACATCGTAGAACTGCTCAGTTTCACGGGTTGCACGGCGTAAAATGGCATTCACCACGCCACTTAAACTTTCCATACCCAGTTGTTTACTGGCTTCTACCGTTTCAGAAATCGCAGCATGTGCAGCCACACGGGTACACAACAATTGATATAAACCGACATATAAACAGGTTTCAACCACTGCATTTTGAAGCGGTACAGAAAGCAGCGGTAAAGTCACCTGTTTCAATGCGTGCCACTGGCGTAGACAGCCAAGAACCAGTTCGTGATACAACGCGCGGTCTTTATCTGACACGATATTCATGTGTTGATTTAACACCGATGCCAGTGATTGACCATTTTGGACAGCCAATAACGTTTTAACAACCTGAGCACGTAAGTTTAAAGTCTTACCAGAGGCGTGGGGAGATTGTCTCATTATAAAATTTGTCCGATATTCAGTTTTTGAGTTTGTAAAATTTGTACGGCATTCAGTGGTTTGCCACCCGGCCATTGTAAAGCAGTTAGCGTGATTACAGTGTTATTTGCACAGGCAACATGTACGCCGTGTTTATCAATCGCAATGATTTCACCCACTTGGGCATTTTCCGCAGTGGTATTGGATAATTTGGAATTCCATACCCGTAAGTTGTTTTGCTCATCAAGTACGATAAATGCCACGGGCCAAGGATTGAAAGCACGAATATTACGGTCGATTTGTACTGCATCGATTGACCAGTCAATTTGAGCTTCAGCTTTTGACAATTTATGCGCATAGACAGTCAAAGCTTCATCTTGAACTTCACGCGTTTCTAAATAGTGTTGCAGTTTTTCTTCTGACTCTAAAACAGCGGCGATTGCAGTTGCACCTTGAATGGCCAATTTGTCATGCAAAGTGGCTGAAGTATCTGTGGCTTCAATTGGGCAGATGGTTTTATACATCATATCACCGGTGTCCAGACCTGCGGCCATTTTCATAATGGTCACGCCAGTTTCGGCATCGCCTGTAGCAATGGCACGTTGAATTGGGGCTGCACCGCGCCAGCGCGGCAACAGGGAACCATGAATATTCAGGCAGCCATATTTAGGCGTATCTAGCACTATTTGCGGCAAAATCAAGCCATAGGCTGCCACCACCATAATGTCCGCGCCCAAGGCAGCCAATTCCTGTTGTGCAGCCAAACCTTCTTCAGTCGATGATTTGAAATGGAGCGGTTGATAAACCGGAATGTTGTGTTCTAAAGCCAATTGTTTGACGGCGGATGCGTGAAGTTTTTGCCCGCGACCTGCTTTGCGGTCAGGTTGGGTATAGACAGCCACAATTTCATGGTCGGTTTTTAACAGCGCGTTTAAAGCGACAGCTGCAAATTCTGGGGTACCCGCAAAGATGATTTTCACACATGAAATTCCAAATAAACTTAACTTATTATAAGGCAAAACCAGAGCCAGACCTAAGGTCGTGTACATGAACTCACAAGCTACTGAAACTAAGATACTTATCGAAGCTTTTTGAAGCTGGATCTTTATTTAGGATGGGTCAGTAATAAAATAAAGTAATGCAAAATTAAAAAATTATTCATGAAAGTTTTGTATTTAATTCAGTGTTATGGCGTTATATTAGCTTTCAGTATCAGTTTATTTTATATAAATCGTCGAAAGATCCATAGATTTCTCTCATAAAAGATCATGCTTATGAGGCTTTGCTTAACCGCAAGCTGTAGTAAGATAGGTCTATATTTCGACTGATTTAGCGTTATATATCAGTATCATTCAGCCAGAGTGAATCCTAGAATTCATTTCGAGCACAAACTTTGTTGGAAATACACAATGCCTGACTATCGTTCAAAAACATCGACACACGGAAGAAATATGGCTGGCGCACGCGGCTTATGGCGTGCAACCGGCATGAAAGATGAAGATTTTGGTAAACCGATTATTGCGGTGGTCAACTCTTTCACTCAGTTTGTACCGGGTCATGTGCATCTGAAAGATTTAGGTCAACTTGTGGCACGTCAAATTGAAGCGTCAGGCGGTGTAGCCAAAGAATTCAATACCATTGCCGTGGATGACGGGATTGCGATGGGTCATGACGGCATGCTGTATTCATTGCCTTCACGTGACCTGATTGCGGATTCAGTGGAATATATGGTCAGCGCGCACTGTGCCGATGCGATGGTGTGTATTTCCAACTGTGACAAAATCACTCCAGGGATGTTGATGGCGGCAATGCGCCTGAACATTCCAGTGGTATTCGTTTCTGGCGGTCCAATGGAAGCCGGTAAAGTCAAAATCCGTGGCAATGAAAAAGCCATCGATTTGATTGACGCGATGATTGTGGCCGCAGATGACAGCTTTAGCGATGAAGAAGTTGCAGAATACGAACGTTCGGCATGTCCAACTTGTGGTTCATGTTCAGGCATGTTCACAGCCAACTCAATGAACTGTTTGACTGAAGCTTTAGGTTTATCTTTACCCGGTAATGGTTCAACACTTGCAACTCATGCCAACCGTAAAAAGCTTTTTGAGCGTGCCGGTCAACTGATTGTTGAAATTACTAAACGTCATTATGAACAAGACGATTACAGCGTTCTTCCACGTTCAATTGCCACCAAAGCATCGTATGAAAATGCCATGACTTTGGATATAGCGATGGGCGGTTCAACCAATACGGTTCTGCACTTGTTGGCTGCTGCAAATGAAGCAGGTGTTGACTTTACTATGGACGACATCGATCGTTTATCGCGTAAAGTCCCTGTACTTTGTAAAGTAGCGCCTGCAAAACAAGACGTGCATATGGAAGACGTACATCGTGCCGGGGGCATTATGTCGATTCTTGGCGAGCTTGACCGCGCAGGTCTGTTAATCACTGATGTTCCAACGGTTCATGAAAAAACGCTCAAAGACGCTTTGGATAAATGGGACATCATCCGTACCGAAGATCCGGAAGTGTATCAATTCTTCCGTTCAGCACCGGGTGGCGTACCGACTCAAACTGCATTCTCGCAAGATCGCTACTATCAAACTTTAGATGGCAACCGTGAAACGGGTGTGATCCGTAATGCAGAACACGCCTTCTCGAAAGACGGTGGTTTGGCTGTGCTTTACGGCAACATCGCGCTGGATGGCTGTATTGTAAAAACTGCCGGTGTAGATGAATCTATTTTGAAATTCAATGGTACAGCACGTGTCTTTGAAAGTCAGGATGCCGCTGTAGATGCAGTATTAGGTGGTGTAGTTAAAGCCGGTGATGTAGTGGTGATCCGCTACGAAGGTCCACGTGGTGGTCCGGGTATGCAGGAAATGTTGTATCCAACCAGTTACCTAAAATCGAAAGGTTTAGGTAAAGAATGTGCCTTATTGACTGATGGTCGTTTCTCTGGTGGTTCATCAGGTCTTTCTATTGGTCACGTTTCTCCTGAAGCGGCTGAAGGCGGTGAAATTGGTCTGGTTGAAGATGGCGACTTGATCGAAATTGATATTCCAAACCGTACTATTCACTTGGCAGTGGATGAAGCAACCATGGCTGCACGTCGTGAAGTACAAGAAGCGAAAGGCTGGCATCCAGTTGAAGAACGTCCACGTAAAATTTCTAAAGCATTGAAAGCGTATGCGATGCATACCACAAGTGCGGCGAAAGGCGCGGTACGTGAAATTTAATTTGTAGTTTTTACAGATTAAAAAAGCACCCCAGATGGGGTGCTTTTTTTATTTGAGATTTATAGGTTCAGCACGACGGAGTCTTAAAGGAAATTGTTTAATTGCAGTTTATAACCTTCGGTTCGACCTACTTTTGTTTCGGCAAAAGTAGGCAAAACCATTTTCATCTGCAAAACTCGTCCGAAACTAGCATTTTTTACTTATATCGCAGAAACAGTAAATATTAATTGTAGTCCTGCCTCGGACAGTTGCAGATGACTTTGGCATGTATCTAAATGCTAGAGAAACAGCTGAAAGCTGTATTGCGCAGGTTTAATTCTATACAATGATATTAGGATAAATTGCTACAGACTGAAGCTTAAAGTCGGTCATCGCCAAGGAATAAAATAATGAGTAAAGAAAATATCCGCGAGCATTCAGCACCGGTATATGAAGGTATTGAAAATGCACCAGCACGTTCCATGATGCGTGCCACAGGTTTTAAAGATGCAGACTTTACCCGTCCATTTATTGGTATTGCTTCAACCTGGGCCAATGTCACGCCATGTAATATGCATATTGATGGGCTGGCACGTGAAGTGGAAAAAGGCGTCAATGCTGCAAATGGTAAAGGCATTATCTTCAATACCATTACCATTTCTGACGGGATCTCAAACGGTACCGAAGGAATGAAATACTCACTGGTTTCTCGTGAGATTATTGCCGATTCGATTGAAGCCGTGGTTGGCTGTCAGGCTTATGATGGCGTGATTGCGATTGGTGGCTGCGACAAAAACATGCCAGGTTGCATCATGGGACTTGCACGTTTAAACCGTCCGGGTTTGTTCATTTACGGTGGAACGATTAAACCGGGCGCGGGCCATACCGACATGATCTCTGTATTTGAAGCCGTCGGTCAGCATGCCAAAGGCGAGATCAACGAAATTCAAGTCAAACAGATTGAAGAAGTGGCACTGCCGGGTCCGGGCTCTTGTGGAGGGATGTACACCGCAAACTCGATGGCATCTGCCATTGAAGCACTTGGCATGAGCTTACCCGGTTCATCTGCACAGGAAGCTGTTTCAGAAGAGAAGAAAATTGACTGTCTGCGTGCCGGTGAAGCGGTGATGAACTTGCTGCGTCTGGACATCAAACCGCGTGACATCATGACCAAGGCGGCATTCGAGAACTCGATTAAAGTGCTGATTGCCCTTGGTGGATCGACCAATGGGGTGCTGCATTTATTGGCCATGGCTCATACCGCAGGGGTGGAACTGTCTCTGGATGATTTCGTGCGTATCGGAAAGGATATTCCAGTGGTGGCAGATGTACGTCCATCAGGGAAATATCTGATGTCTGAACTGATTGCCATTGGTGGTATTCAGCCTTTAATGAAACGTATGCTGAATGCCGGCATGCTCGATGGTTCTTGCTTGACCGTGACTGGTAAAACCTTGGCTGAAAACCTGGCGGATGTTGAAGATTATCCTGAAGGTCAGCAAATCATCCTGCCATTTGATGCGCCGATCAAAAAAGACTCTCACTTAGTAGTCTTAAAAGGCAACTTGTCACCAACCGGTGCGGTGGCAAAAATCACCGGTAAAGAAGGTCTGTATTTCGAAGGTCCGGCACGGGTATTTGAAGGTGAAATCGGTGCCATGCGCGGGATTCTGGATGGTGAAGTACAAGAAGGTGAAGTGGTGGTGATTCGTGGTGAAGGACCGAAAGGTGGTCCGGGTATGCCAGAAATGCTCAAACCCACCTCAGCCATTATTGGTAAAGGGTTAGGAAAATCTGTGGCGCTGCTGACGGATGGTCGTTTCTCTGGTGGTAGCCATGGTTTTGTGATTGGTCATGTGACCCCTGAAGCTTATGAAGGCGGTCCGATTGGTTTGGTTAAAAATGGCGACAAAATTTCCATTAATGCTGAAACCCGAGAAATGACCTTGCATATTTCCGATGAAGAAATGGCAGCACGTCAAGCCGCTTGGGTGAAGCCAAAACCCAATTACACCTACGGTGCTTTGGCGAAGTTTGCTAAATTGACTACCGGGGCTGAAAAAGGGGCAGTTACGGATTTAAATTTAGATGTATAATTGATCATTCCCTAACAAATTGTTATAAACCCTTGTAGCACTACAAGGGTTTTTTTTCGAGGCTTATCTCATGTCACTGTTGCGCCGTTGGTTTGATCCACTTCGATCGCGTTGGTTTTACCAAAAGCCGACTCGTAAAGTGGTGTTATCTACGGAACAGGGTTTAAGTATCCATTTACGTCTGGATGATGTGTACAGTTATTTGGCTGTACAGCAGTTACCTGAGCTTGAAGAAATTTTGAGTGATGAACTCAAACCTTTAAAAGTCATTATTTCTAGTCGAACGGCAGAACCCCCCAATAATATGTCTGCAATTGAGTGGCAAAATTACTGCTTAAACGATGCCAAAATCCTATCTAAACAGCATCGCTTTAGTTTCCATGAAACCCCCGAACAACCGCCGCTTGATGCCATAAAACAAGCAGAAACCATCCTTCGCAATACCCCATTACGCGGCCAAGATTTTCTCTATTTACTCGAAGATGTATTCCACATGCTGTGGCAAAAACAGTATGGAAAATTACGTACATTACATGCCATGGCCAGCCGACATCACATAGCACAAGACTTTCCAGAACGTATTTTTAATGATGATGAAGTTCTTGCTAGCTATTTTGAGTTTGGCGAGCGTAAATATCATGCAGTTGATGATTTGCTTCGCCTGATGCGTCGTTTAAAACAACAAAAATTGCTGACCGGAAATCCAATCTTTCTGATTAATCATATTGATTGGTGTGAACACTTAATTAGTGATGCTGAAGAACTGAATGAAATTCAGGCGCTAGATCCGGAACTGGATTTGTATATTGCACTTGAAGATCCAATCTCCTGGTTGTTGTTGGCCTATATTAAAGAAGAACTGGCAAACTATTATAATATTCACCTGAATGTCTATCCGCTTTCTTATCATGGACGCGATCTATTTGACTGGAGTCTGGCGACTCGTCTTTCAAAACGAACAGAAGTGACATTTACCCCGTTTTGCCGTCCCACACAGTCTGCCACTTTTGAGATGGCGCAACTGTTTTATAGTGTGCCTGAAGAGCAGCGTGTTGAAGCGATGTATAGTATTTTGCAGGCGGTATGGACCAAAGGCAAGGACATGTCGTTTAAATCGCATTTCGATCAGATGCAACGTGATTTAGAGATCGATGAATTAACCCATGAAGATATCACTGCCAAACTGAAAGAAAATGACATACTCTGTGAAATGAAATCACAGCCTGATTTCCCAGTACTTGAACTTCGCATTGATGGTCAAAGTTATGTGTTTAATAGCTTGTATCGGGTCTGGATGATTGAAAGTATTTTTAGTAATGTTTTAGAAGACCAATATAAAAGTGAAAATGATGATAGAAAAGATGAAGAAAGAAAAATGTGAGTCTTTAGAACAAGTCCGTGAAAAGATTGATGCCATTGATACTGCACTGATTGAAATGATTGCAACGCGTCAATTTTATGTTGATCAATCGGTACGCTTTAAACGTACTGTGCAGGATGTGCAGTCACCGGAACGGGTTGAGCAGGTGATTAGCAAAGTGCGCGCACAAGCGGTTGAATTGGGAACCGATCCGGATCTGGTTGAACACTTATATAGAGAAATGATTCAGCGTTTTATTCAACGCGAGTTAAAAGAGATTAGACCCTAATTTGATTGAGTCTAATGCCCAACATACTATAAAAAAGACACCTTAAAAGGTGTCTATTCGAACTGCGCTGTCTCTCTATTACACAAGTCGGTAATAGGTATAGTTCACCTGATCATTCTTATAAACCGCATGACTGTTTTGGCGGAAATCAGAAACCCATTGGCGACCTGTATAGGCAGCAATATGACCATAAACATGCTTTTGGGTTCTATGAATAATATAAATATCGCCTTCTTTCGGATTATTAAAAGAGGGATTGATTTTTTTATAGCCAATCGTCTGAAGCGTATTTCCCCAATCTGCAGCTGCCACCGGATGGTTCACAATTCTGGCACCTGCTGACTGTAGTGCAATACGAATGCTTCGTGCACATTTTTTAGTACTGGAGGCTGACGACATACTATGTAACTTTTGCGTGAATTTACGCACATCAAGATAGGGGATACCTTTATTCTTCTGTGGATTCTTGGCTCTTAAACCTGCTTGATTATCTTGATATTTCTGGGAGATCACTGCAGTGTTCTGGTTTGCAGCATTAATCATATTGCTATGATGTGCATCATAAATCATTCTTA
The DNA here is from genome assembly GCF_004336635.1 of Acinetobacter sp. ANC 4862. GTDB lineage: Bacteria > Pseudomonadota > Gammaproteobacteria > Pseudomonadales > Moraxellaceae > Acinetobacter. Next base: position 65,109 of record NZ_SJXH01000011.1, on the reverse strand, counting down.
AATCTCTACCTTATCTTCAATTGCTTTTAGAAAAAAATAGACAGCATTTTTCAGAACTGAAATACCAATATTTTTTCCTTAAAGTTATTTAAACGATATGTTATTACATAGCGCCTACTCATCAGGAGTGCGTACTTTAAAGTGATTTTGTTCGAAAATCCACCCGTTTTGCTCTTCAAAAAAGAAAATATGGGGCGAAAAAAGCGCTAAAATTGCTACGAGCAGGCCAGAAAATAAACACAAGATAGCTCATAAATCATACAGTTAAGATAGACTTAACAATATGTTATTAATTGATGTAATTTTTATGTAATCATGCAATTAATTGATCAATTAATAATCAAAACTTAACATTTTGTCATATTTATAGTTCATGTTTTTAACATTCAAGTATCAAAAAGCCTCAATTTTTCCTTGAGGCTAACTCCAAAAAACAATGATTTTTCAATTTTCCCGATTCATTTAGCATAGCGCTACGATTTGAAGAGTGCTGAGCATGGTTGGGTTTGTCATTGCTGTATTTGCCATTGCCGGCATGATTAAAGGCACTATTGGCCTAGGTTTACCCGCTGTTTCCATGGGCTTGTTGACGATTTTTATCAGCCCATTCCAAGCTGCAACTTTGCTTATAGTTCCCTCGATGGTCACCAACTTTTGGCAACTGTTTGCAGAAGGTCATGTACTCAAATTGGTTCGCCGCTTTTGGCCCTTATTGCTCGGTATTATTGTCGGTTCGATCTGGAGCATTTTCCCTACCCTCGGACAGGGTGAATTTCAAAGTGAAGCTTTGCTTGGTGGAATGCTGGCATTGTATGGGTTGTACGGTCTATTTTCTAAAAATATGCCGAACCTTGCACCGCATGAAAAATGGTTATCACCGATTATGGGCTATCTAGGTGGTGCGCTGACGGTGGCAACCGGTGTGGTGGTGATTCCGGTGGTCCCTTACTTGCAATCACTGCATTTAAAACGTGATGATCTGGTGCAATCTTTAGGTTTGGCTTTTACCATTTCGACCATTTGCCTCGCAGTTTTTTTGAATCAGAATCCAGTCGAGGATATTCCCATCGACTATAAAATGTCATTGATTGCATTGCTACCGGCATTGGTTGGTATGTGGCTGGGCACAAAAATTCGCTATCGCATTCCAGAACAAAAATTCCGTAAAGTGTTCTTTTGTGGCTTGGTGATTTTTGGTGGTTACATGGTGTTGCATCAGTTTGGAATTATCTAAATTCGTGCTTAAACAGAGATAATTGATAGCTAAAATTAAATCAACAACTTGGACTTTTTCGAAAGTAAAAACTGGTTGAAATGTTGGTAGGATACGGGTAATTCATCAAAGTTTTTAGCGGCCAATAACAGTTTACGGTTCGCCCAATCTCCTGTCAGTTCAATGTGATGAAATGCGTAAATCGTCTTTAAACGACTGGCAGCGCGTTTTGGCATAATCGCAATACCGACCCCATTGGCAACCACTTGTGCAATCGCGGCAAAATTGGGTAAACGTAAACGGTATTGAATTGCACAGCCTAGTAATTTTGCCTGCGTTTCAATGGATTGTTGCAGGGAATGATATTGCATTAAACCGACAAAGGGATAATGCAGCACATCGACTAATTGCAGTGCTGATTTGTCTTTTAGTTCGTGATTCATAGGGCAAATCAGCACTAAAGGATCATCGGAAAATTCCAGCGTTTGTAGATGATCAGAATTAAAAAAGCTCGAAATTAAGCCCAATTGTGCCGTGCCTTTTTCCAGTGCCTGAATAATATCGTTCGTTTCAGCTTCTTTTAAATCAATCTGTATATTGGAATTTTCGACCAGATATTGCGGAAGGAGCAGGGGAAGATATTCACTTTGTGCCGACGAGTTACACCAGAGCGTCATTTGCGAATTTAAGCCTTCGGCAAAAGCTGCCATGACCTGTTGCAGTTGCCTGCTTTGCTGGATTAGCAACTGTGCCTGCTCTGTAAAAGTTTGCCCAGCGAGAGTCAGTTTGACCCCAGAAGCATGCCGGGTAAATAAAGGCACTGCAAACTGTTGTTCTATTTTTTTAATCCGTTCACTTGCGGCTTGCAGGGAAATTGAAGAGCGTTCTGCACCTTTGGTTAGACTGCCTGTGTCCACAATATTTAACAACAGCTGTAGATCAAAAAAGTCCAGTCGCATGTAGGGTGTCATCTAAGTGTAATTCACCTCATCATACTAAAATTTTCTTGGTATCAGACATAAAAAAGCAGCCTTGCGGCTGCCTAAAAATGTGCATTTATATTTATGGTTTATCGCCTAAGCTAAAGAACCAGTTGAGGATTAATGCTGCAAATGTAGCCGTACCAATACCACCGAGGTTGAAGCTACCGAATTGCAGCGCAAAGTCTCCCGTTCCTAAAATAATCGTAACCGCAGCCACCATCAGGTTTTTGTTTTTAGAGAAATCAACTTTGTTTTCAATCCAGATTTTCGCTCCGGCAATGGTGATTAAACCAAATACCACAATTGATGCACCGGTTAAAATTGCAGTCGGAATGGTGTGAATAATTGCACCAAACTTAGGAGATAAACCTAAGAACACGGCAAATACACCGGCAAATACAAAGATGATGGTGGAATAGACACGGGTCACTGCCATCACGCCAATGTTTTCGCCATACGTGGTCATCCCCGGACCCCCGACACCACCAGATAATGTGGTGGCAATACCATCTGCAATAAAGGCTTTACCAATATGCGGGTCGAGGTTTTCACCAGTCATTGCGCCCACAGCTTTAATATGACCCAGGTTTTCTGCCACCAGAATCAAAGCAATCGGGGCAATGATGAGCATGGCATTGATATCAAATACAGGCGAATGGAAAGTTGGGACACCAAACCAGTCTGCCTGTTGAATCGGGGTAAAGTTAATCGCTGTGCCGTAACCCATGACATTGGAAACAATGTAATAAGTCAGGTAAGCCAGTAATAAACCCACCAATAACAAGAGACGTTGCAATAAACCTTTGGTGAATACCGCAATCGAGCCCATACACAGCACGGTCACCAGTGACATCCACATGTTAAAGTCATTGCCTGCCACACCTTTCACCGTAACGGGTGCAAGATTTAAACCGATAATCATCACCACAGCACCAGTGACGACTGGAGGCATCAGTTTTTCAATCCAATTGGTGCCGGTCGCCATGACAATAAAGCCAAAAATGGCATAGAGCACACCACAGGCCATGATGCCGCCAGCAGCCACGGCTAAATTGGCATTTGGTGCACCTGTACCAGACGCGGCATAACCGGTAGCGGCAATCACCACCCCAATAAAGGCAAAACTTGAACCTAAATAACTCGGTACACGCCCCCCGGTAATCAAGAAAAACAGAATGGTACAAATACCCGACATTAAAATCGCCAGATTCGGATCAAAACCCATCAAAAAAGGTGCAAGAACCGTTGCCCCAAACATGGCAAAAGCATGTTGTACACCTAAGACCACACTTTGAGCAGGAGGGAGATACTCATTGGTACCGACTGGACGTGCATCGATTTGACCTGAATAAGGACGCCATTTGGGAAACCAGCTGGACATAAAATGAGCGCTCAAAAGATAAATTGTGCACATCATACTCTTGTTTTTTAGAAGATTTAATCTCTTTAATAATATTTTTGTTCAAATTAATGTACTGACTTTTCTTGTTTTTTTACCGGATGGTAAAAGTTTTATTATTGGAAAATTAGCGTTAAATCAGCGTATTAATAGAGTAATTGAGCCAGTCCATTATTCATAACTGATACTTATTTTACTTATAAACAATATGATATTTTCTGCTAATTGCTGGGCAATAAAAAAGCACATCCTGAAGATGTGCTTTGCTGTGCAGATGAAATACTTAACCTGTATTACGTAAACCTGCGGCAATTCCGGCAATACTGACCATCAAGGCGTGATCGACCGGAGTATGTTCGGCCTGACATTCCGCTAAATAGCGACGACGACGTTTCATCAGCTCGGCCTGTAATAAATGTAGCGGAAGTAAATACGGTTTACGTACTTTCATGGACTGATCCAGTACCTCGTTACTGCTAAGCAGTTGCGATTCACCTTTTAGAGCCAATAGCGTTTGTACCGCATCTTTTAAGCGTTGACGCAGTTGTTCACCCAAGATTTTTAAATCTTCATCATCGGTTAAATGCGATTCATAATATAAAGCCACATGACTGTCTGCTTTAGACAACACCATTTCCAGCATATCAATAAGGGTCTGGAAATAAGGCCATTGCTGCAACATTTCATCGAGCAAGGGTTTTTGACCTTGATCAATTACTTGATTAATCGCAGCCCCTGTACCCAGCCAAGCAGGAAGCATCAAACGAATTTGGGTCCATGCAAACACCCACGGAATGGCACGTAAGGATTCAATCCCACCACTGACTTTACGTTTCGCTGGGCGTGAACCGAGTGGCAACATCTGCAATTCAAGTTCAGGCGTGACGGTACGTAAGTATTTCACAAAATGAGGATTCTCACGCACCGTTTCACGATAGACCTGTACCGATAAATCAGTCATGGTATGCATCAACTGACGCCATTCGTCTTTAGGCACTGGCGGTGGCAACAAGGTTGCTTCCAAAGTCGCTGCAGTATAAATTTCTAAATTTTGCAGCGCAATACCTTCCAGACCGAACTTAAAGCGAATCATTTCCCCTTGTTCGGTGACACGAATTGCACCAGAAATAGACCCTGGCGGTTGTGAAAATAAAGCTTGCTGGGTTGGCGCACCACCACGGCTGATCGAACCACCACGACCATGGAACAGGGTAAGTTGCACAGCATGTTTTTGTGCAACTGCCGTCAATTCTTCCTGCGCACGATATTGCGCCCAGTTGGCAGACATAAAACCGGCATCTTTGGCAGAATCCGAATAGCCAATCATCACTTCATGTTTGCCCTGAATATGCTGTTTGTACCAATGCATATTGAACAAGGTATTCATGGTGTCGGCTGCGCCGTCCAAATCTTTTAGCGTTTCAAATAATGGAACCACACGTAAGGGATGTTTAATGCCGGCTTCTTTTTGTAGTAATAAAACCGCCAATACATCGCTTGGATATTCAGCCATCGAAATAATATAAGCACCTAAACTTTCTTCAGGCTGTTCCGCTAATGTGCGCATAGTGGCAAACACTTCTTGCACATCTGGATGTTGAATCAGGCTTTGTTCAGGCTCATTCAAATGTTTCGGCAGCAATGGGCGCTTGCTTTGTAATTCTTGCAACAAGAAGTTTTGACGCGCTTGTTCGGTCCAGGTTTCAAAATTTCCTAAACCTAAATATTCGGTAATGGCTGAAATGGCTTGACGATGACGACCTGATTCCTGACGAATATCCAGTTTTAGCAACTCAATGCCAAAACAGTTGACCCGATGGATAAAATCGAGCAGTTTGCCATTGGCAATTTCAGGCAGGTTGCAAGCAATCAATGAGCGGTAGCAAAGTAGCAACGGCTGTAATAACTCATCTTTGCTTTTAATCACCAGACTGTCGTCGGCCTCTTGGCCTTGTAATTTTTGAGCCAGCCAGTGACGAGTTGCTTTTAGACGCTCACGAGTATCACGCAGATATTCGCGGTACGGTTCGGGATGTGGATGTCCCAGCGCCTGCATCAGTTCATGGCTTGCGTTCTGAATCGACAGTTCCCAACGCAGGTCTTCAATATCGCGCAGGTATAAATCGGCCGCTTTCCAGCGCGATAACCACAGCACTTCCTGGGTAATGTTATGCGTGACATTCGGGTTGCCATCACGGTCACCGCCCATCCATGAAGCAAAACGAACCGGTGCAATACTTAAGGGTAAACGCTGACCACAGTGGTCTTCAACCATTTCATCCAGTTCACGCACGAATTTAGGTACGGCATTCCACAAGGTTTGTTCAATGGTGGTAAAGCCCCATTTCGCTTCATCAACCGGGGTTGGGCGGTGCTGACGAATTTCATCGGTCTGCCAGGCTGAACAAATCAGTTGTTTGAGTTCTTCGAGTACCGCTTTGCGTTCACGTGGAGTCAATTTCTGTTGATCTGCCTTAAATAGGCAATCATTAATATCGTCATATTTTTGAATCAGGGTACGACGGCTGACTTCAGTCGGATGTGCCGTGAGCACCAATTCAATTTTCAGTTCACAGATTTGCTTGAATAAAGTGTCTGATGAAATTTCATGGTCTTTAAATTTTTGGAACAGATGATCGAGCGGATTGGGTGAAGGGGCATTTTCATCAAATTCACTCTTACGACGACTACGAACCACATTGTACTGTTCGGCAATATTGGCAAAATTCAGAAAGTGGGTAAATGCGCGCGTCAGGGGAAGAATTTCCTCATCTTCCAGACTTAAGAACAGTTGTTCGAGTTGTTTTTCTGCTTCCACCTGACCATCACGTGCACCTTTAGACAGGGCACGAATTTGTTCGACCTGATTAAACAAATCTTGACCTGCATGTTCCTTGAGGGTCTCTCCCAATAAGTTCCCAAGTAAGCGTACGTCCTCACGCAGTGGAGCATCAATTTGTTGAATCATTTTTTTCATTCTCCTAGGCTTCTCTTTTGAATATACCCCGATTCGATGACATTCCAAGTAGGGGGCAGACAAAAGTATGTAATCTGTTGCTGCTAAAAATAGCAATTGATCTGCCCGTTGAGCTTTTAGGAAAATGAAGGCTGACTTTTTAAATGATCATTTTAAGTGATTCTTTGATATTTCAGCATAAACAATTCAATACTGTTCAGAATAATCTGCTGCTTTTCTTCAGCAGTAGGAACATCCCGAACGCCGAGCAGGACTTCATGATGGCGCATGCCAAACAACAAAGACACGATCAGCATCGTCAGCGTTTTTAATTCTTCAGCTTGAATAAAACCCAGATTAATCGCTTGTTGAAAGAAGTTTTCCCACACTGCATTCATGCGCAGGTGCGAAGCCTCATAAAACTTTTGTGCCAATGGATTTTGTGCAGCCGCCAGTTCCACCAATAACCGTTCCAGTTTAATGGCTTCCGGTAAGTTGGTGATATTGAGCGCCAGCTCGCAGGCATGCACGAATGCATGATGAAAATCACTGTCGGCCTGCAAATTCAGTGGACGCGCGCTGATCAGTTCCTCGCAGGTCACCGCAATGGCACAGACAAATAAATTGGCTTTATCCTGAAAGTGATTATAGACCGTCAGTTTGGTCACGCCTGCTTCTTGCGCAATCTGATTCATACTGGAACCATGATAACCACATTTTAAAAATAGATTTTTTGCCGCAGTTAAAATTTGCTGACGTTTTTCCAAGTCCTTCGGGCGACCGACATTTATTTGCACAATTTTTTCCAAAAAAATCAAAAAAGTCATTGCTTTGACCGATGAGTTTTAATTAATGTACCAATGAGTATATTAATTAAAAAATAGACAATTTAAGATACTCGTTATTTTGCCCTAAAAAACATTTTTAAATAAGAGCGAATTTCATGAGCATAATTAAGACCGCAGTTGTCAGCATGATCATCGTTTGCAGTGTGACCTTATGGGGATGCAGCACGGATGCAACCGAAACAGAACACATCCCCTTTGTGATGGTGACTCAACCGAATAGCACGCATAACGAGCAGAAAAGTTATGCCGGTGATGTACAGGCACGTCAGCAGACGGCTTTGGCATTCCGGGTTGGGGGGCAAATTATTGAACGTTATGTCGATGTCGGTGATCAGGTCAAAGTCGGTCAAGTGCTGGCTAAACTGGATGTGAAAGATGCACAGCTACAACTGAATGCGGCCAATGCTCAACTGGAAAGTGCGCAATCTGCAGCAAAAAATGCCGAAGATGAACTGAAACGCTTTAAGCAGTTACTCCCAATGAGTGCGGTGAGCCGCTCGCAATATGATGCCGTTGAAAACCAATATAAAGCAGCGATGTCAGGCTTAAAACAAGCCCAATCCAATTATGACGTCAGCCGTAACCAAACCGGTTATAACCAGTTGGTCGCCAATAAAAATGGCGTAATTACTGCGCGTAATATTGAAGTGGGGCAGGTGGTCGCTGCAGGGCAGGTAGCTTATCAAATGGCGATTGCCGGTGATCGTGAAGTGGTGATTGGGGTTCCTGAACAGGCCATTTCAGAGATTAAAGTCGGTCAAAGCGCATGGGTGACCTTGTGGTCTAAACCAGAAGATAAATTTGCAGCCTATGTTCGTGAAATTTCACCAGCAGCCGATCAATCCCGTACTTTTAGCGTGAAAGTTGCATTACGTGAAGGCAATACTGCGATTCAACTGGGGCAAAGTGCCCGGGTATTTTTTAACAACACCCAAAACAATGTATTAAGTGTGCCTTTATCCAGTGTTTCTGCCAATGATCAGCATGCCTATGTTTGGGTGGTAAAACCTGACCAGACCATTCAGAAAGTCTTTGTGACTTTAGGTGCTTATGGTCGTGACAGCGTACCGGTATTGTCCGGCTTGAATCCGCAAGATTATGTGGTGATTGGCGGGGTGCATTTATTGCGTGAAAAACAAAAAATCCAGCCGATTGACCGTGAAAACCGTGCCGTGAAAATTCAGGCAGGAGCGCCCTCATGAAGCAAGACCTGAAGTCTGAATCACGTTATAACCTGTCGGAATGGGCGCTAAAAAATAAAGGCCTGATCCTTTATTTTATGCTGCTATTAGGCATTGTCGGGATCGTCTCTTATTCCAAACTGGCACAAAGCGAAGATCCACCATTTACCTTTAAGGTGATGGTGATTCAAACCTATTGGCCGGGAGCAACAGCTGAAGAAGTTTCATTACAGGTCACCGATCGTATTGAAAAAGAACTGATGAGCACGGGCAACTATGAACGCATCATGGCATTTTCACGTCCGGGCGAATCGATGGTGACTTTTGTGGCCAAAGACTCGTTACGCTCCAGTCAGATTCCAGATGTATGGTATCAGGTCCGAAAAAAAGTCGGGGATATCAAACAGCAATTACCCAGTGGCGTACAAGGTCCGTTTTTTAACGATGAATTTGGCGATACCTTCGGCAATATTTATGTCCTCACTGGCAACGATTTTGACTACGGCATATTGAAAGAATATGCCGACCGCTTGCAACTGCAATTGCAACGGGTGAAAGATGTCGGCAAAGTCAATCTGGTCGGCTTGCAAGACCAGAAAATCTGGATTGAACTCTCCAATACCAAAGCAACTCAACTCGGTATTCCGGTCACGGCTATTCAGCAAGCCCTGCAACAACAAAATACCGTGGCCAGTGCCGGGTTCTTTGAAACGGGCACTGACCGTATTCAGATGCGGGTCAGCGGTCAGCTGCAAAATGTTGAAGAATTAAAACAAATACCACTCTTGGTGGCAGGCAAGACCATTCAACTGGGCGATGTCGCAGAAGTCTATCGTGGCTTTAGCGAGCCGGCTCAACCGCGTATGCGCTTTATGGGTGAAAACGGGATTGGCATTGCGGTCTCGATGCGTAAAGGTGGAGATATTCTGGCTTTAGGTAAAAACCTCGAAACTGAATTTTCCCGTTTACAAAAGTCTTTGCCTTTGGGCATGCAGCTGCAAAAGGTTTCTGATCAACCGGTGGCGGTGAAACACAGCGTCAATGAGTTCATGAAAGTGTTGGCTGAAGCGGTGATTATCGTTTTACTGGTCAGCTTCTTCTCACTCGGCTTCCGTACCGGACTGGTGGTTGCATTTTCGATTCCCTTAGTATTGGCGATGACCTTTGCCGGGATGAATTTATTCGATGTCGGACTGCATAAAATTTCACTGGGTGCACTGATTTTAGCACTGGGTTTATTGGTTGATGATGCAATTATTGCCGTCGAGATGATGGCGATCAAAATGGAGCAGGGCTATAGCCGGCTTGAGGCCGCAGGTTTTACCTGGAAGACCACCGCTTTCCCCATGCTGACAGGGACTTTAATTACCGCAGCAGGTTTCTTACCGATTGCAACGGCTGCATCCAGTACTGGTGAATATACGCGTTCCATTTTCCAAGTGGTGACGATTGCGCTGATTGTGTCATGGTTTGCCGCAGTGCTTTTTGTGCCATATCTAGGCGACAAACTTCTCCCGGATTTTGCAAACTTGCCACAAAAAGCACCGTGGTATCAGCGTCTTTGGGCACGTTTACGTAAGCAACCTGAACCACAACCACTACAGCATCATGCCGGTGAACATCATGATCCGTATCAGACCAAGTTTTATCAAAAATTTAGAAATTGGGTTGATACCTGCCTGACCTATCGTAAAACGGTGATTGCAGCGACGGTGGCTATTTTTGTATTGTCGGTCTTGATGTTTAAACTGGTGCCGCAACAGTTTTTCCCACCCTCAAATCGTGCCGAAATTTTGGTGGATTTAAAACTGGAAGAAGGTGCATCACTCACTTCAACTGAAAATGCGGTGAAAAAAGTCGAAAAACTTTTGTCGACTAAACAAGGCATTGATAACTATGTGGCCTATGTTGGCACAGGTTCAACCCGTTTCTATTTACCGCTAGATCAGCAACTTCCACAGGCCAGTTTTGCCCAGTTTGTGGTTTTGGCTTCGTCCTTGGATGACCGTGATGAAATTCGTCAATCTTTAGATCAGGAAATTCGTAAATTGTTGCCGGATGTTCGTACCCGCGTCTCCCTGTTAGAAAATGGTCCGCCAGTCGGTTATCCATTGCAGTATCGGGTTTCAGGTGAGGACTTGCATTTAGTCCGTCAGTGGGCGCATAAAGTTGCTGCTGTAATCGGTGATAATCCGAATACCAGCAATGTGCATTTGGACTGGGGCGAGCCAAGCAAAGTCATTCATTTAAATATCGACCAGGACCGTGCCCGCCAAATGGGGGTGTCGAGCTTGGATTTAGCCAATTTCTTAAATAGCTCCATTAGTGGTGCAACCATTAATCAATATCGTGAAAAACGTGAATTGATTGAAATTCGTCTGCGTGGTGATCAGGCTGAACGGATTAATGTTGAGGCCTTATCCAGTCTGGCAGTACCCACAGCAAATGGGGGTTCCGTTCCGCTGGCGCAAATTGCAAAAATTGAATATGACTTTGAAGATGGTCTGATTTGGCATCGTAACCGTTTACCGACTATTACCGTGCGCGCCGATATTCGCAGTAAATTACAGCCGGCAACTGTGGTCGGTGAACTGGCTGAAAAAATGGATCAACTGCGTGCTGAATTGCCAAGTGGTTATCTGGTTGAAGTGGGCGGAACCGTGGAAGAGTCTGCACGCGGACAAAACTCGGTGAATGCCGGTATGCCATTTTTCTTGGCTGTAGTGATGACTTTATTGATGATTCAGCTCAAGAGCATGTCACGTGCGTTCATTGTGTTGTTAACGGCACCGTTGGGCTTGATAGGGGTGGTATTATTCCTGTTATTGTTCAATAAACCTTTTGGTTTTGTGGCGATGTTGGGAACAATTGCACTTTCCGGCATGATCATGCGAAATTCTTTAATTTTGATTGATCAGATTGAACAGGATATTCAAGAGGGACATGATCCGTGGTCAGCGATTGTTGATGCAACGACGCGCCGTTGTCGTCCGATTGTGTTGACGGCATTGGCTGCGGTACTGGCGATGATTCCTTTATCGCGCAGTATTTTCTTTGGTCCGATGGCGGTTGCCATTATGGGTGGATTGATTGTTGCAACCCTGCTGACGCTGTTCTTTTTACCTGCATTGTATGCACAATGCTTTAAAGTGAATAAAAATAAGCAAAGTACATAATTTTTTGACAATAACCAGGTGCGAAATATTGAAAATTTCAATATAGTAGCACTGGATATTTGTATACATTTCTATAAAGCAATTTACTGCATATTAAAATATTAAGCGTGTAGTAAATGGGGTTAAAAAGCACATGAAGCAAGATAACTTAAGCCGACTTCGCCGTTCCATTGCGACTTCTTATGTCTTCATGTTTTTTGCTTTATTTACTGTGATTAGTGGTGTATTTGCCTACTGGTATGCGCGCAAAGTCACACAAGTGGATGGGGTTGAAGTATGGCTTGAAGCTCAAGCGCTTTGGGTGATGCGAAATATTGTGATCTATTCTATTTTGGTGTTATTTGCTGCACTTTGGTTTATTCCGCTGATTTTCTTTTATTGGGATAGCGCACTTTGGGTAACCGGTTGTACGGTTGCTGGTGTAGTATTTACGATGATCGCCTTTTTGTTTCTGCTTAATGCTTGGCTTAAAGGCATCTCTCGATTTTTAAAAAATAAAGCCGTTTTCTAATCTGGCTAAATTTTTTCCCAGCATTCCCCTTGTAAAATTTGGATTGACCCCCAATTTCAGTCCACAGTTAAGCATTAAATCAAATTCCGTGAGGAGCATCGCCAGATATGGCTAAACGTGATTATTATGAGGTTTTGGGCGTCGCTAAAACCGCTAGTGATGATGAAATTAAAAAAGCCTACCGTAAGTTGGCGATGAAATATCATCCGGACCGCAATCCAGACAACCCTGAAGCTGAAGATAAATTTAAAGAAGCTGCTGAAGCTTATGAAATTTTATCCGATGGTGAAAAACGCAGCATGTATGACCGTATGGGGCACAATGCCTTTGAAGGTGGTATGGGCGGCGGCGGTGGCGGCTTTGGTGGCGGTTTCAATGCAGAAGATATCTTTAGCCAGTTTGGCGATATCTTTGGTGGCGCTTTTGGTGGCGGTGGTCGTCAACAACAACGTGCACGTCGTGGATCAGACCTTCGCTACGTGATGGAATTGACCCTTGAAGAAGCAGTCAAGGGCGTGAAAAAAACCATTACGTTTACCGCACCTGCACCTTGTGATGCGTGTGATGGTAAGGGTTCAAAAAATCCTAAAGATGTTGAAACTTGTAAAACCTGTCATGGTGCAGGTCAAGTGCGCATGCAACAGGGCTTCTTCTCTGTTCAGCAAACCTGTAGCACCTGTCGTGGTCAAGGTACCATTATTAAGAATCCATGTAATAAATGTCATGGTTCTGGTGTATCAGATCGTCAACAAACGCTTGAAGTTACTATTCCTGCAGGCGTGGACAATGGTGACCGCGTACGTTTAACTGGCAAAGGCGAAGCGATTCGTGATGGTCAGTCAGGCGATTTATACGTTGAAGTTGTGGTGCGCGAGCATGAAATCTTCCAGCGTGATGGTGCAGACTTGTATATGGATGTGCCTGTCAGCATTGCTGATGCCGCTTTGGGTAAAGAAATTCAAATTCCAACCCTCGATGGTCGTGTAAGTTTGAAAATTCCTGAGGGAACTCAAACCGGGAAAATGTTCCGCTTACGTGGTAAAGGGGTTAAACCTGTGCGTACCAGTATGCAAGGCGATTTACTTTGCCGCGTAGTGGTAGAAACACCGGTGAATTTAACGGCTCGTCAACGTGAGTTATTAAAAGAATTGCAAGAAACGATGGATGGTGAAGACAGTAAATCATCTCCAAAGAAAAAATCGTTCTTCGGTCTGTTTGATTAATTTCAAACGGCTGTCAGAAAAAGGGTGATATTGATATCACCCTTTTTTTATCATTTGGAACGTGAAACCTTGCCCTTCAGGGCATAGGTATTTACACCTCTATGAGGTACCTAATGCAATCTCATTCAGTTCATCTATTGAATATTCTGAGAGCAGTTGAAGGGTGTTCAGTAAAATCGAAAGTCCTGCCAATAGGGCAGGCGCACTTTCAAGTTTGCCTCTTTTCTGCTACCTGCCTGAAAGACGGGCGAGAAACGCACGGATTTTCTGATTTTGTTCATCTTCAGAATGCTGTATTCGCCAAGTCACCTATGCCTTCAGGGCGAGGAGGTAAGCGACTGGACCAAGCCATGCGTCACAATTTGTCGTAAAATTATAATTTTAAAAAGAAATAAACCCTGTATGTGTTAATGTTGATGCATGAAAACTCTTAAATTACGCATAAAAGACAAACATTCAAAGATGCTTAATGAACTCGCATCTCAGGTGAATTTTGTCTGGAATTATGTCAATGATTTAAGTTTTAAACACCTCCAGAGAAAGCAACAGTTCTTCTCTGCATTTGATATGTCCCAATATACTGCTGGCGCTTCAAAAGCTGGTATCAACTTAAACAGCAATACTATTCAAGCTGTCACAGAAGAATTTGTTACTCGTAGAAAGCAATTCAAAAAAGCTAAATTAAGATGGCGTATCAGCAACAAGAAATCTGCTAGACGCTCTTTAGGTTGGATTCCATTTAAAAAGAGTTGTATTAAGTACCATAATGGACAGATTCAATATCGAAAGCAGTGGTTTAGCCTTTGGGATAGCTACGGACTAAGTAAGTATCAAATTAAAACAGGCTCGTTCGTTGAGGATGCGCGTGGACGTTGGTACGTTTGCTTGGTTGTGGATAACCCTAAAACTGAGAAATCGACTGCAACTAAAGCGATCGGGATTGATTTGGGTTTAAAAGATATTGCCACCTGTTCCGATGGAACAGTGATTTCAAATCCAAATTTCTATCGCCAGTATGAGCAGAAATTAGGGATTGCTCAAAGAGCAAAGAATAAAAAACGTGTACGTGTATTACACGCCAAGATTGCGAATTGTCGTAAAGACCATTTGCATAAAGCAAGCACTATGCTTGTGAAGAAAAATGCACTGATTGTTGTTGGCGATCTAAGTGCCAAAAAACTTGTAAAAACTAAAATGGCAAAATCGGTTTTGGATACCGGATTTTCAGCACTAAAAACAATGCTCAAGTATAAATGCGAGAACGCAGGCGTATTGTTTGAAGAAGTTAATGAAAGATTCACAACCCAAATTTGTTCGTGCTGTGGTGAGATCACCGCAGGCAGTCCGAAAGGTAGGGCAGATTTGCGAATAAGAGTATGGGAATGTGAATGCGGAAGTGTAAATGATCGTGATTTAAATTCCGCTAAGAACATACTTGCGCTTGGGCATAAGCGTCTAGCAGTAGGAATCTCCCTCTTTTAAGGGGGGAGATGATGTCAATCGTGTCGCGTAGTCTGCGTAGTGATGTTTACAATGAGATGAAAATCAGCAGCAAAATCATTTATTTTTAACACTCAACTTTCAATATAGGAACCGGCTTGGACTGAGCCATTTTATTGTGCTTTGCTAGTAGCATGTGCCACGACCGGTTTCTCTTTTTTTCAATAAAATATTTCAGACTGAAACTTAGTGTTAGTACAGAGTTTTGCTATAGTAAGACCCACTTAGAATCAACATCAGGAATATGTTATGTCAGCAGCTCCACGCATTGGTGTATTGGGTGCAGGCGGTCGTATGGGACGCATCCTTGTTCAAGCCGTTAAAGAAGCAGGTTATCAGCTTGCCGCAGCGGTTGAGCGTCCTGAAAGCAGCTTGATTGGTGCAGATGCAGGCGAGGTTGCCGGTATTGGTGCAGTGGGAGTGAAGATTGTTGGCAATCTGCAAGACGTATTAAAAGACTGCGACGTGGTGGTGGATTTCACTGCACCGCTTGCAACTGCCCAGCATTTAAAATTGTGCCGTGAGGCGGGCGTGGCCATTGTGATCGGTACGACCGGCATGAACGATGAACAAAAAGCCTTTCTTGATGAAAGCGCAACCCAAACCCCGGTGGTCTATGCCGCGAACTATTCTGTCGGTGTCAATGTTTCAATCAAACTGTTGGAACTTGCGTCAAAAGTATTTGGTGACACGGTCGATATTGAAGTAATCGAAGCACATCACCGCCATAAAGTGGATGCGCCATCGGGTACAGCCCTGATGATGGGTGAGGCAATTGCAGGTGCTTTGGGTCGCGACCTTAAAGAAGATGCTGTATATTGCCGTGAAGGTCATACCGGTCCACGTGAGCGTAAAAGCATTGGTTTCCAGACGATTCGTGGTGGCGATATTGTGGGTGAGCATACCGCCATGTTTATTGCTGATGGTGAACGTGTTGAAATTACCCATAAAGCGACTAATCGCATGAACTTTGCTTCAGGTGCAATCCGTGCTGCAGCTTGGGTGGTGGGCCGTGAGGCGCGTAAATATGACATGAAAGATGTACTTGGATTTAACGATATTCAGGTGTAAAAAATCGTCAAAATCATTTATAACAATACAGCAAAATTAAAATAAGAAGCTCAACGGAATGAAAAAAGTGATATTGATGGCTTGTGCTGTGGCAATGTTGGCTACAGTACAGGCTAAACCTGTGGATAATGCCAAGCTCAGTATTAATAAAAACAATATTAAAGTTTGGACCTTTCAAAATAGTCAAAACCCGGTGTTTATATACAAAGCTGAAACGACTTACGATAGCCCTTTAGAAAAAGCGGTTAATCTGATTTTAGATATTGACCATGCAGTGCAATGGGTGCCATATATGGGGAGTATCAAAGTCCTTTCGCGGGATGACAAAAAAGGCGAATTTTTATTGTATATGGTGCTGGATTTCCCTTTTCCGCTAAAAGATCGTGATTTAGTGGTACAAGGCAAAATCATGAAAGATGCCCAAGGTATCATCACGATTAAAAATAAAGCGGTCGACAAAGGCTATGCCAAAAATCCGGATTATGTACGTTTAACCCATTACGAAGGCGATTGGACCTTTCAAAAACTCGCCAATAATAAAACTAAAGTTTCCACTTATGGTTATGCCAATCCCGAAGGCGCCATTCCTTTAAGCTTTGTGAATATGTTTGTACAGCAGCAACCTTATCAGATGTTGCAAAAAATGAAAACGGAACTGAGTAAGCCATCCAGTATTACTGCCTTGCCCGAAGCTTTGCGTTAATCCATAACACTAAAAAGTCCGCATGATGCGGACTTTTCTCTTGGATATATAGTGAGATGAATTTTATGCGCAGGGCTGATAATCCACTGCTTTATTAGACGCAAGTTTCATCTGAATCAACACCAACAGCAACGCCAGTACACTCAATCCCGCACCGGCAAATGAAACTGATGTATAGCTGAGACCTATATTCAGCACACTGGCTCCCGCAATCGCGCCTAAAGCATTACCCAAGTTAAAGGCACCAATATTCACTGAAGAAGCCAAACCAGGCGCATCATGTGCGACCGACATCACTCGCATTTGCAGTGGAGGAACTACGGCAAAAGCAGCAATCCCCCAAATAATCAATGCAACTGCTGCCCCTAGAGTTGTAGTGGCCAAAACAGGGAACAGCAACATCATCACAATTAACAGCAGTAAAAATCCAATCAGGGTTTTATCTAAAGACAGATCGGCAAATTTACCGCCCAAATGATTACCAACAGAAAAACCGATTCCAATCAGTACCAGCATCAGGGTGATCATTTCAGGTGAAGCTTGGGCAAAGCTTTTTAAGCTGGGCGCAATATAGGTATATAAGGCGAACATCGCACCTGCACTCATCACAGTGGTCAGTAAGGCCAGAACCACAGGCAAACGGGTGAGGACTTTAAGCTCCTGTTTTACATTAGGCTTATGACTGGTTTTACCTTCAGGCAAAGCTTTCCATAGAGCAAACATGGTAATGAGGCCAAGGGCAGAGACCCCGAGGAAAGACATGCGCCAACCAATATTTTGTCCAATCCAGGTGGCCAGTGGCACACCACCAATATTGGCAATAGTCAGCCCCATAAACATCATTGCGACTGCACTAGCTTGTTTATCTTTCGGTACTACACTGGCTGCAACGACTGAGCCAATCCCAAAAAATGCGCCGTGATTTAAACTGGTAATAATACGCGCGCCCATTAGACTTAAATAGCTTGGCGCAAGCATTGCCAGAATATTGCCAATGGTAAAAATCGCCATCAGTAAAATTAAGGATTTACGTTTTGAATAGCGACTCAGCCACAAAGTCATCAGCGGTGCACCCAGCATCACCCCAAACGCATAGGCACTGATCAGCATGCCGGCACGTGGAATTGAAATCTCCAGATCTTGTGCAATTTCAGGTAGAAAACCCATCGGAGAAAATTCGGTGGTGCCAATGGCAAAGGCACCTACAGCCAGAGCCAGTAAAGGAAAGTTAATTTTCATCAGCTCATTTTAATCCCAAAGCGGGGCAAGTTGTTCAGGACTGATTTCACGTGCATTACGGTCGAGTTGGGCAATGGTTGACATTTCATCTTTCGTCAGTTGAATCTCTTGTGCAAATAAATTGGCAATTAAATGTTCGCGTTTGGTGGAAGATGGAATCACGGCAAAGCCTTGCTGCATTGCCCATGCTAAAGCAATTTGTGCAGTTGAAGCCTGATGCTGTGCGGCAATATCTTGCAGGACGGGGTTATTCAATACCTTGCCATAAGCCAAAGTCATATAGGATGTGACATCGATATTCTGAGATTGTAAAAAATCTACAAGCCGATGATTTTGCAAATAGGGGCTGAGTTCAATCTGATTGGTCGCAATATGTTCTAGACCAATGCTGTTAATTGCTTGTTGAGTCAGTTCAATATTGAAGTTGGAAATCCCGATATACTCGGTCAAGCCTTGTTGTTTGGCTTCAAGTAGCGCTTGCATCACTTCAGCAATGGATATGCCTAACTTAGGTGCAGGCCAATGGATCAAGGTGAGATTGACGGCATCAGTCCGCAGTTTTCGTAAACTGTCTTTTATACTGGGAATCAGTTTTTCCGGCGCATAATGGTCTGTCCAGATTTTAGTGGTGATAAACAGCTCATTTCGATTGAGCTGACTTTCGGCAATCGCTTGTCCTACTTCTGCTTCATTGGCATAAATTTGCGCAGTATCGACTGCGCGATAACCGACTTCAAGTGCAGTCTTGACAGAATCAATCACGGTCTGTCCAGATAAGCGAAAAGTTCCGAGACCAAATTTTGGCACAATCATGGTTTTACTCAATATTTAAATTTTAAGATGGGTATTATTTTGATGCTTTTATTGTTGCTAAAAAACAGGTTAATTTGCAAAATATTATTGACTAAAAATCAATAAATGAGTGGAAGATGAAATCGACCATTGAGGAACTCCATGCCTTTGTCACTATCGTCGATAGTGGTTCAATTGTCATGGCAGCAGAACGTTTGGGACAAACCACATCGGGTGTCAGTCGTGCCTTGCAACGGCTGGAAAACAAGCTGAACGTGACCTTGTTGGAACGTACCACACGTAAGCTGAAACTGACCCAGGAAGGACAACTGTTTCTGGCCAAAGCCCGCAAAATTTTAAATGACTTGGCAGAAGCCGAAGATGCTTTACTGAAGTCGAACAGTGATATTTCCGGACTGATTCGGGTCGATTCTGCCACACCATTTATCTTGCATGTGATTGTGCCTTTAATTCAGGAGTTTATGCAGCAATATCCGAATATTGAAATTGAACTGAGTAATCATGATCAGGTGATTGATTTGCTCGAACATAAAACTGATGTTGCGATCCGTTTTGGGGAATTGCACGACTCCAGCTTACATGCCAAATTGTTGTGCCGCAGTCGTTTATATATTGTCGCGAGTCCATCATATTTAGAACAACATGGCATACCACAATCCTCAGAGGATTTAGCCTCACATATTTTATTGGGTTTTAGCCATCCGACCCATTTAAACACCTGGCCGATCCAATTAAATGCTGAAGATTTTATTGCTCATCCCAAAATAAAAGCCTCTAATGGTGAAACTGTGAGGCAACTGGCTTTACAAGGGGTAGGAGTTACCTGTTTATCCCGATTTTTGATACAGGAAGATTTACAGGCAGGTCGCCTGAAAGCCTTATTTGAAGATCAAATTGAACTGCATTATCAAAAAATCCATGCAGTTTATTATCGACAAGAACACCTGCCGAAACGTGTACGTCTATTTATCGAGTTTTTGGCACAAAAGTTAGCCGTGTATTTATAAGTAATTTAATGGTGAAATTTCCAAAAAAATCTGCCCAACCATTGCGGCTAGGCAGATTTAAATTTAGCGGGATCAAATAAAAATTAGAAATCAGCTTTTAACACAATCCGGTAACGTGCTTTACCAGAATGCAGATGTTCAATTGCCTCATTAAGTTGCGACATCGGAAAGACTTCAATTTGCGGTGCAATATTTTTACGCGCTGCAAACTTGAGCAGTTGACGCAGTGCGGCAGGGGAGCCTGTTGGCGAACCTGTGACCGATTTCGCGCCGCCAATCAGCATGCTGGCTGGAATTTGCATTGGCTCCAAAACCAGACCCAGCATATGGATGGTGCCATGCGGTGCCAGACTGCTTAAGTAGGCCGACCAGTCTAAAGTGACATTCACGGTACAGAGTAACAAATCAAATTTTCCGCGTTGAGCTTTTAGCGCAGCAGAATCGCGGCTATTCACCACATGGTCTGCACCCATGGCTTTTAGTTCTTCAGTCTTGTCTAAGCTGGAGGTAAAGGCCGTAATTTCACAGCCCCAGGCTTTTAGCAGTTTAATCGCCATATGCCCCAAACCGCCAATCCCGATCACGCCCACATGATGAGTGGCTTGAATTTGATGTTTAAGAATCGGATCAAATACCGTAATTCCCCCACAAAGAAGTGGGCCTGCACTTTCTGGGTCTAGATCTTCAGGCAGGGGGATGATCCATTGCCAGCCGGCACGCACTTTGTCAGCAAAACCGCCAGCATGTCCAACAATGGTCGCTGTTTGTCCACCGCTACATAATACTTGCTGTCCAGATACACAAGAATCACAGTGCTGGCAACTTTCTGCTGTCCAGCCGATGCCAACACGTTGTCCCACTTTCAAGCCTTTGGCTTCTGAACCCAGCTGGGTAATGATGCCAATAATTTCATGACCTGCAACTACCGGATAAACCGAAGAGCGCCACTCATTATTAATTACAGAAACATCAGAATGGCATAAACCGCAATATTCAACTTTGACTTCAACCTGATGCGCTTGTAATTCTCCGGCATCAAATTGATAGGGTTCAAGTTCTGCACCCGCTTTCATTGCGGCATAGGCATGGATGATATTGTTACTCATGAGAGAATCCTTTTATTATCTTGTGGATGTTTTAAAATGATTTAAAAGAGCAATAGTTTTCATGATCATCGACCATACCGACTGCCTGCATAAAAGCATAACAGGTGGTGGGGCCAACAAATTTAAAGCCCTTCTTTTTTAAGGCTTTGGAAAGGGCAATACTGATTTCAGTCTGGGCGGGTGCCTGACGATAGTCCGGTACATCATTATATCGGGTTTTCTGTGCAACAAAATTCCATAACCATTCACTGACATTGCTCTGTTGTGGCTTTAATTCTTGGGTTAAATATTGCCAGGCAATAGCGTTGTCACGAATGGCTTTGAGCTTGCCGATATGCCGTATCAGACTAGCATCTTCACATTTCAGCTGAAGTTGTTCATCTGTAAATGAGGCAATGGTTTCAATTGAAAATTGAAAGAAATGCTGTCGATAGCTATCCCGCTTTTTCAGCACGGTAATCCAGGACAAACCTGCTTGTTGTCCTTCCAGACAAAACATTTCAAATAAATGCGCTTCATTATGACTGGCTTTGCCCCACTCATGATCATGATAAGCGATATAAAGAGCATCATTCGAGCACCAACCACAGCGTTGAATCGACATTTCTGATGCTCCTGAAGCGGCTTAAAGCTTAAATTCAGCCCACTGATCCTGTTGACTATCCCAATAATAAAGCTCTGCCTGGGGCAAGTCAGTGAATTGAACCCACATGTCTTGTCCCGTTTTTTCGGCAAAACCGGTGCTAATCAAAAGCGCTTCCTCAGTGATTTCCATCACCCAACCTTGATGGCTTTGTCCAGCCAAAACAATTTTTTGTTGATTGCCTGATTCAGCAAATTCGACCAAACGATTGATCAGCGCTTCTGACATGAATAGTTCCTAAAAAATTAACGTAAATAAGGATAGGGGTTGACCACACCACGACCTTTACCATCAAGGTAAATACCATAGTGCAAATGCGGTGCCGTATGACGTGCGTTGCCCGTATTGCCGACATAGCCAATCAGATCACCTTTTTTGACATAATCACCGACATTTAAGCCGCGTTTATGCTCATCCAGATGGGCATAGTAATGCCAGGTTCCGCCAGGCCCCATAATCCAAACCACTTTACCACCCAAATTGTTATTGCGTAAGTCAGCAATTAAACCTTCTGTGGCACTCAGCACTTTTGTTCCACGTGGAGCCATAATATCAATGCCTTCATGGGTGCGGCCACTACTACGGGAAGCCCCCCAGGTATCCTTTAACTGTCTGGCTTTGATATTTTTTACCGGAATAGGCAATGACGATTTCAGCTGCATACTTTTCAGCTTTTGTACCTGAGCAGATGGAAGCGGAGTAGAGGAAGGCTTTTTAGGGCTTGATGTACATGCGGAAATCCATAGCACACTAAAACCAAGTAATAATGCATAAATAAAACGAAGCACTGTTTATCCTTTTTTCATTCTAATCTATGTGAAAATTATTTGAACAAAAATAGTAACGCATTCTCGCTCTTTTAAGGGTGAGTTAAGCCATTCTTAGCTCTTAATTTTTTCGATCTTTTTATTGGGGATATTGAGGGAGGCTATCTTTAACTCTCTATGTATTGTTTTACTACTTCAAGGCTTGCCCACTGCAAGATACAACACAATAACTAGGCAACCAAAAATGATTGACCCACAATTTTGTTTTTATCAACTGATGTTACGCCCCCATTCTATTTTTAAAAAAATCGACCACAATATGTAGTGGCGAAGATGTTCAAAAATATACTTACTGCGTAACATCAGTTATTAAGTCCTAGAAACTTCTCTTCTTAATAAATATGAGCTTTTGCTTTTTAGCTTTCCTGCTAAATTAGAAATGGTGATGTTGGGGTGATCATCTTCACCATTAAAATATAAAAGTTCACAATCCATTTGTTCGCAAGTTTCTTTTATTATCTCCCTGAGCGCATCCAACATTTCTTTTGTTAGAACAACTCTGCGATATTTAGTAACAAATACTAGGTGAGCATGGTTTTTAAAAACACAACGTTTCCCTGTTCTCTATTTATATATTTTATTCACTTACTGAATTTACTCAAGGTTGAGGTTGGTATAAAATTACAGCAACCAAATAGCAAAATACTTATGATTTTAGGCGTTAAATTTAGAGCATATCCAACAGAAGAGCAGAAGTTGATTCTGAGCCAGTGGATGGGATGTGCGAGATTCATTTGGAATGCCAAGTGTGATGAAGATAAGTATTACAGAACTTTTGCTCAAAAATTTACAATTATAAAGCAATATTACTTAACTCAAGACCAAAGCTACAGCCACTTTAAATCAAAAGATTTAAGCCCTTGGTTGTCGGATTGCCCCAGCCAAATCCTTAGAAATACATCTACAAATTGGTTTAATACACTCAGTAATTTTAAAAAAGGTTTATGTGGTCGACCAAAGCGTAAGGCTAAAACCGATAAAGGTAGCATTTACCTAACTCGTGAATTGTTCCGATTCGAGAAAGATCAATTTGGTCAAACCATCCTGTTTATCGGTGCTAAAAAAAATAATATTGGATTTTTAAAATTCAAAGCCCATAGTCATTTTCAAATACCTAAGTCTCTCTACATTCGTAAAGAACGTGGGCAATACTTTGTGTCGTTCTGCTACGATGATCTAAATGATGTTGCTGAAATTAAGCCTAGCGAACATTTAGAATATTTACATGGATTTAACAAAGAGCAGTTAAATGAATGCGTGATTGGGATTGACCGTGGTATAACCATCCCTGTTTGCACCAATGAGCAGGAATATGATTTTTCAAAGAAACAAAAGAACCATATGGCTAAAGCGGATCGCTATATCAAGCGATTGCAACGTAAATTGGCCAGACAGCAAAAAGGCTCTAATAGCAGAGCTAGAACCAAACATCGCATCGCTACTCATCACGCAAAAAAAGCCAATATACGCAATGATTTTGCTCACAAGACAAGCCATAGCTTGGTCGGCAATGAAAAGAATAAGGTCTTTATTTTTGAGAAATTAAATACTCAAAACATGACGTTAAAACCAAAGCCTGTGCAAGATGAATCAGGTTGCTATTTGCCAAATAAGGCAAAAGCAAAAGCAGGATTAAATAAAGCAATCCTAAATGTCGGCTGGTACATGATCGAAAATTACGTGAAGTACAAAGCCAAGAGATTAGATAAAGCTGTATTTAAAGTTCGAGCTGCTTATACAAGTCAGGAGTGCGCTTTGTGCGGCCACACTCACCCCGATAATCGCAAAAGCCAAGACAGGTTTAAATGTGTGAGTTGTGGACATACTGATAATGCAGATAAAAATGCATCAAAAGTGATTAAGAGTCGAGCGATAAGTTTAATTTTAGACACTGGAACAGTGTTGGTAGAGGATTTACTTTCTTCTGCTAGTGGGCGTGGAGGCAGTCGTAAGTCGGTTAAGGGTTCTGCCCTTAATCGCATTGTCGATGAAATGTCAAAAGAGATGAGTGCAACCTAGGTTGTACTTCGGAAACTTGTTGCTTTAGCTGCGAGTAGTTCATTAACAGTGCCTGACTATGTCATAAATTTATGGCAGAGATCAATTTTTTCATCGCCGTGGGAATGCCCATTTCGGTTGCAATTTGTGTTGCTAACCAGGAACCACCTAATTCAATAGAAAGATGTTCTTGTTGATCTGCATCCACCTCAAAACAGATGGCTTCAAGTTGCCAGGTAAAATGGGTAAAACTATGCGTAATCTCAGCTCGTTGGATGACTTTTTTGAGTCCTAAGGTTTGGCACAAGCTTTCAAATTCAACCGGATTTTCAATAATCGGCAAGCACCATAAACCACCCCATAAGCCGCTATTCGGACGTTGTTGCCATAACCATTGATCATTCGACTGAATCACCAAGACTTGTGCTGATTTGACGGGTACGGCTTTCTTCGGCTTTTTAAAAGGCAGTTCAGTTTCTAAACCTTGTTGATGCGCTTTACAGTGCGGCTGCATCGGACAATATAAACACAGCGGTTTTTTCGGGGTGCATACGGTTGCGCCCAAGTCCATAATCGCTTGGGTATAGTCGTGATTGCGCTCAACAGGGCAAAGCTGTTCTGCCAGTTGCCACATGGCACGTTCATGTACGGGTTTAGACAGATCATCTTCAATGGCAAAGAAACGCGCTAATACTCGTTTGACATTGCCATCCATAATGACGCCGTACTGACGTAAACCAAGCGACATGAGTGCACCAGCGGTCGAAGGGCCAATCCCGGGAAGCTCAATCCATTGTTCTAATGTGGCTGGAAAATGACCCTGACGTGCCACAATTCCCGCAGCTTTATGTAAATTTCGTGCACGTGCATAGTAACCGAGTCCTGCCCAATAGGGTGCAACATCATCCCAACTGGCTAAGCCTAAATCGTTAACTGTTGGAAAGCGAGCTATAAAGCGATCAAAGTATTGCAGTACAGTTTTAACTTGGGTCTGCTGTAACATAATTTCTGATACCCAAACCTTATATGGATCATCGACCACTTGCCACGGCAAATCATGACGACCATGAACGTCGAACCAGGAAAGAAGGGCATCGGAAAAAGAAAACTGTGACATGCGAACCGCGTATTTGGAGTAGATGAATAGTATAGCGAAAACTGTGTAGCATTGCGGTTGTGACCAGACATAAAAAATGATGCTACAGCATCATTTTTGAATCAGCAGGATCTATTTCTATTTACTGGTCATACCCCAACGCTCATCCAGTTTTAAGGTTTGACCTTCATAGCGTGGAATAATATGAATGTGTAAATGTTCAGAGGCTTCACCAAACACACTGCCATCATTGAAACCAATATGAAAGCCAGAAGGGTGGTGGCGCAACTGAAGCTCATTACGTGCAAGCTCAAGTAAAGACATTAAGCTTTTACGTTCTTTGTCTGTGACATCGAAAAAAGAGCTGACATGACGTAGAGGAACAATGACAGAGTGACCTTTAGATAATGCATTCGGCTCAGGCAAAATCACACCAAAGTCATTTTTATCAATGATGTCATATTCATCAAAGTTGCAATACGGGCAGTTGTTTTCAGTCATTGTTCTATCCTCTTTAAAAATATAATTTTTAAAATATCCAGCTCACTGGATGGGTAAAGATGGCAGAACCATCTTTACCTTCATTGCTATTCACCAAGTCGAGTTTTTAATAATTCATACATGGCAGATAAGCCTTGTTGTTCTGCGGCTGCATTATAGCCAAGATCAACCCCATTGGCTTTGGCACGTTCGTCGGCAAGTGGGTTACTAAAGCCATGTTTGGCACCTTTAAAGATCATCACTTCATGCTCGACTTGAGCCGCCTGCATTTCTTGTTTAAAGCGTGCAACATCATCTAAACTGACCATGCTGTCGAGTTCTCCGTGGAGAACTAAAATTTCAGCTTTTACTTTTCCGGGCTGTGCAGGTGCTTTCGGAGTCAATGTGCCATGGAACGTGACCACCGCTTGTAAAGGTGCACCGGAACGTGCCAGATCAAGCACAACTTTGCCACCATAACA
Organism: Acinetobacter sp. ANC 4862; assembly: GCF_004336635.1. Lineage (GTDB taxonomy): Bacteria > Pseudomonadota > Gammaproteobacteria > Pseudomonadales > Moraxellaceae > Acinetobacter. Next base: position 38,654 of record NZ_SJXH01000011.1, on the reverse strand, counting down.
GAAGCCTACAGCAGCCAGTTTATCTGCATTTACTTCTTCTTGCGCTGCTAATGTTGCTAAACCTGCAGACGCACGAGTCACAATTGTTTCAGGATCTTTAAAGGTTTGCATCATCCATTCACTGGCTTGTGGAACTGTAGTGGTTACTTTTTTATCACCGTACATATCAATGGCAAGCGCTGCATAGCCATGTTCGGCGAGTTCACGTGCACGTTGTTCGGTGTATTCATTTCGTCCCCACCATTCAGGCGCTACAATCACGCCCGCGACCGGTGTTTCTGATTCAGGCGCTGCAAAGTATCCAATCAAATGAGTTCCATCTGCAGCAGTGTACTGAATTTCGCGAGTTTTAATTGTTAGAGCCATTGATTCAATCCTTGTTATTCGTGAAGAAAATGTATTGATGGATACATAGAAATAAAGCATCTTTGAAGATTGTACAAGATCGATTTATTTTGACTGCATACTATTATCAATAAATTGCAACATGCTATTAGCTAAGATAAATTTAAAATATAAGTTTTTGATAATTATTGATTTTTTATTATATTATGCAGTTTGGCAGGGGGTATACATCGCTTGAAAAAGAAGAAATGCTTTTATATTGAACGCCAATATTGGCAAATAGATTGATTAAATCATAAAAAATAGCGAGGAGTGAATGAGCATGATTTTTTGCTCAAATTGACCTGCCCGCTACTTTTTAATATGGGTTAAATAAGGGTTATTTAGTCGATTTAGGTAAGACTTCAAGAAGTTCTACATCAAAAATTAAAGTACTATTCGGTTCGATTACATCACCAGAGCCAATTTGACCATAGCCAAGTTGTGCTGGAATAAAGAAGCGATACTGAGCACCTTCTTTCATCAGTTGTAAGCCTTCAGTCCAACCTTGAATGACTTGGCTAACCTGAAATTCAGCTGGTTGATTTCGGGCAATTGAGCTGTCAAAAACTGTACCGTCTATTAAACGACCTTCATAATTGACTTTGACAACGGAATTGGCTTGAGGGGATTTCCCTGTGCCTTGTTTTAATATTTGATATTGCAAACCAGATTTAGTGGTTTGCACGCCTTGTTTTTTAGCATTGGCTTTTAAAAATTCTGCCCCGATTTTGGCATTGGCATCTGCTTTCTGTTTCAGTTCGATAAGCTGTTTTGCATCACTTAATTTTTTATGTTGGGTCAGGACGCGTGCCATTTCCTCATCGGTGAGAGCAGCTTTACCACCTTGAGCTGCAGTCTTTAATCCGAGCATGAAAGCATCTAAATCCAAATCTTTTACAGATTCGGCATTGCTACGCCCCATTAAGTAGCCAAAGCTGTAGCCGACCTGTTCATTTAAACTACTGGTATTGGTCACGGGTTTTGCAAAGCTAGCCGTGGTAAAAAGGCAGAAACAAAGCAATGTTATAGGTGTTTTCATTCTCTTATCCCAAGATAAATAAGGAGAGCAAAAGCTCTCCTTGAATTTTTTTATTTTACTTTGATCAGTTCAACATCAAAAATCAGGGTGCTGTTGGCAGGAATCATTCCCGGAACACCTTGTTCACCATAGCCCAATTGTGAAGGGATATAAAGGGTCGCTTTACCGCCTTCTTTCATCAATTGCAGACCTTCAGTCCAACCCGGAATGACTTGATTTAATGGGAACTCAATCGGTTCACCACGTTCAATCGAGCTATCAAATACTTTACCGTCAACCAATTGGCCTTTGTAATGTACGGTCACAATAGAGTTTGCAGCCGGTTGTTTACCTGTACCTTCTTTGATGATTTTGTACTGCAAGCCTGAAGCTGTAGTTTTTACACCCGGTTTTTTCGCATTTTCAGTTAAAAAAGAATCGCTAGTTGTTTGAACTTGCTGTGCTTGCTCAACTTGCTTCTGTTGCATTTCCTTTTGGAATTGCTCATAGGCTTGTTGAAGTTCTTGTTCTGTATAAGCAGGTTTATTTCGAGCGTGACCTTCGCGTACACCGGTAACAAAGCTATTGATATTTAATTCAGGTGGTGTTTGATGTGCAACTTCATAGCCTAGCGCATAACTGATTTTCTCAACAGCAGATGCATTCTTTGATGCTTTTGATGTCACGGTAGCCGGATTTTGAGTTGCATAATAAACAGGTACAAGTGCAGCACCGCCTAAAAGAACAGCGACAGCGATGGGTAAGGCTTTACTCATAGGTTTTCCCAAATTCATTTTATATTCAAAAGTTGCATTAATTTTAGCAGACTTTTCTATCCAACACGTTTCGAGGAAGCCGTATTGTACAGAAATCCAATATATTCTTATCAAGCCAGTTATTCTATAACAGACTGAATACATAAAACATTTTTAATACAATTAAATATCAATTTTTTATCTACTTTGATAGTGAATTATAATTTTTTTGCTTTGATCCTGATTTGTTTATAAACCAAAATATTTTTAGATTAAGATGATCTTAAAAAGAAAAAGCCAGTGAATCACTGACTTTTACAATAAAGAAATTCAATTGATATGAATCAAATCTTTTAATCCTTATCTTTTGAGGTTTTATAACCATAGGCATAGTTATAACCATAACCATAACCATAACCATAACCATAACCGCCAGTGCCACGTTGAATATCATTCAGAATAAAGCCATTGACCTTAACTCCGACTTGGTCAAATCGGTTAATTGTTAATTCAAGTTCTTTCATCTGTGATTTTGCATAACGTGCAATGACTAAATTCACGCCGGCATATTGTGAAATGATAATCCCGTCGGTTACGGCAAGCACAGGAGGCGTATCAATAATAATATGATCATACAGAGGTGAAAGTTGTTCTAGCATGGTAGAAAATCTTGCTGAGCTCAAAAGTTCAGAAGGATTCACCGGACTCTTGCCACGCGTAATTACATCTAAATTATGAACTTCAGTCGGCCTAATAATATTTTCAATACTTTGCTGAGTATTTAAATATTCAGCCAAACCTGGTTGGTTGTCATGATTGAAATATTTATGTAAATAACCACGACGCATATCCCCATCAATGATCAAGACGCGTTTATTACTTTGCGCTAAAATTGTTGCCAGGTTTGCAGAAATAAAGGATTTACCCACTTCTGGGGAAGGACCTGAAATCATAATGATATTATTTTTCGCCTGATTCATGGCAAAGTGAATCGCGGTACGCATGCTGCGTAAGCTTTCAATTGCAATATCATCGCTGTTTTTAATGGCTAAAATAGGAATATGCTTTTTCTTTTTCAGCAGTTTAATGCGGCTTTCTTGAATCGATGAACGTGGAACCGTGGCATATACTGGTAAATCCAGCTCATTTTCAATCTGGCTGGAATCTTTAATGCCCGAACGCATCATGTTGCGCAGTAGAGCTAGCAAGGTTCCGAGGAAACCACCCAGGAAGATGGATAAAATCAGAATCTGTAATTTCTTCGGTGCAATTGGTTTATTCGGTTCAACGGCAGTATCCACAACACGGACATTACCAATTTCCCCTGCTTTAGCAATACGGAGTTGCTGGTAAGAGTTAAGCAAAGCTGTATAGAGTTGGGTTTTAACTTCAACCTCTCGATATAGCTGTAAATAGCGACGTTGTAAATCAGGCAGTTGTTTTAAAGTATCATTCAACTCACCAATTTTTTTATTAATCGCTCCCAACTGTGCATTCATTTGCTGCATCACCGGGTGTTCGTTGGTATATTTTGCTGCCATTTCAGCTTGTTGCTGTTCCAATTGTGATTTTTGCGTCTCTAAGGTAATACTTTGAGTCAAATACAATTCAGATTCTTTGGTCACATCCACGGTATTATATTGTTGGCGGAATTTGTTAAATTCACGCTCTGCAACATCAAGCTGTTGTTTTAATTCAGGTAACTGTTCATCTAGGAATTTAAGCGTTTGTGCAGTTTCAGCAGAACGACGTTCAATATTTTGTTGGCTATAAGCAACAAGAATAGAATTCAGAACTTTAGTGATATGTTCTTTATCCTGACCTTGATAATTTAAACCTAAAATACCGGTCAATTTACCTTTTTCAGCCACAGAATAATTGTTCGTAATTGACCCCATAGCTGCAGGTAATGACATTTTTTGAATATTATAGCTGTCTTTGAATTGATCTTCAGTATAGATTGCAACTTTCCAGGTACCCTGTTGAGAAGTATGCTGGCTTTCTTGGTTGGTCGGTGCACTAAACAGGATTTTCTTGGTTTTTGGATCGGTTAAAGTAAATTTATTGGCATTAAAATTCAGCAGAAGATTTTTATCTAAGTAATAAGCTGGAACTTCAAATTTTCGAACATCAAAAGATTTAGAATCATCTTGGAATAAAACTGATTTTGCCTGATATTGAGTTTGATAATCATGCGGGCTGAGTAAACGATCAAAAAAACTATTTTCTGTTCCTGAAATTTTTAAATCCAGGTTTAAGTTTTTAATGACAGAACCGAGTACTAAACGTGATTTAAGCAGTTCTATTTCAGCTTGAGCAGGTTGTTTTTGCTCAATCATGCTGGAGAGATCACCCAATAAAGCGGCAGAGGTACCTTTACTTTCTTCAACTTGCACCAATGCATCGACTGAATAAGTATCGGGTGTGGTTCTTAAATACAATAACGCACATACCAAACTTAAAATTACACACAGTGCAATGAGTTTCCATTGAGCAATGAGTGAAAAGAACAGCTCTTTTAAATCAATTGTATCTTCAGTATTGGTATTTTGGCTCATAATTTTGCTATCAAAAAGTTAAATATGTTGTGTCCAGTCGCTAATACAATCTTGTATTAATTGACAGGTTTCATCAAAGATCAATTGCTCATGCTGGTAGGGATCAGGTACATTTCTGCCTTGCCAATGCCCGAGTCGGAATGTTTTTCCTTTAGCAAAAGGCCAGGTCTGTTCTAAATGCTTTTGCTGATTTTGGCTCATCACCAAAATCAAGTCCGCCTTTTTAATCAAGTCGCTATTCAGTTTCTTGGCAATATGCGGCTGCATATCGATGCCTAAACGCTGCATACATAATTGTGCTTTTTCATCTGCAGCATGGCCGATTAAGCCAGAAATACCTGCAGACTCAATATGAAGTTGCGGATATTGCTGTTTTAAAAAATATTCAGCCATTGGACTGCGGCAGATATTCCCCACGCAAACCACAAGAATATTTTCAATATTCATATTAATTGCCCAAATTACTGGCCGTATTCACAAGGCTAGAAAAAGGAACAACTTGGTTAATCACACGTTGCCAACGAGCCAATCCAGAAGCATCGACATAGACAATATCATTGCTGCGCATTTTAAATTGATTGGCTAAACCAAAATCGCCAATGCTGGTCAAATCTAAATGATAAATTTCTGTGCTGTAGTCATTGGGATTGCTGCGCACCACATAAATTTTACTGCGGCTGGCAGAGAGGGGATTTAAACCTAAACTTTCACCTAAAATATCGCTTAGACTCATCCCTTGGTCACGCATAGGAAGGGATTGATTTTTCCCGGATTCACCCATGACATAAATTTTTTGATTTTCTCTAGAGTTTACATAAATGGTATCATTAGGTTGAATGAGTAGGTTATGTAAAGAGAAGCCTGATTTTTCCAATTCAATACTATTTAGGCTATAGGTTTGACCTTGGCGAACAAGGGTAATGGAGGTATTGTCACCTTTTTCAGTATTTACCCCACCAGCAAGACCTAATGCAGTATAAACACTTACTGGCTGATCACTTAAGAAAAATTGTCCACCGCGCATGACATTACCTTGCACAGAAAAGCGTTGACCTTGGTAGGACAATACCCGTGCAATAACATCGGGTGTTTTTAAATAACGAGAAAGTTGACTACGTAATTCCTGATTGACCTGTGTTAATGATTTTCCAGCAGCTTTATAACGGCCAATCATTGGAAACTGAATATAACCATTTTGGTCAATCTGATAGCCATTGGCCTGAACAGATTGCTCACTACTAACTGAACTTGTAGGAGGAGTTATATCTGGATAAGCCCAAAGATAAATAGAGAGAATATCACCAGCACTTAATTTATAATTTTTGTGTGATGTATTGAATAAATGCGCATAATCTTGTTTGATATTAACTTGTGCAGGCTGTACAGCAGGTAGTGATTCTTGAGTGAGCTTGACTACATTAACAGAGGTTCCAAGCTCAGTTTGATAAACACCTTCACTAGGTAAATCATATGTTTGGAGACCTGATGTAATAGCGCAACCTGTCATTCCTAAACTAAGCGCTAACATAAAACTGTAACGGTAGTAACTCACACGAAATCCTGTTTATAAAAATAATTTGAAATGAATAAATATAGGCATAATTTGTCCAAGAATATAAAATTTGAACAATAGTATTTTATACTAATAAGCTTTTGTTACCTAGCATAACATTTTGTTGAATTGTAATATGTTGGCGAATTCAAACATGAGGTGCGACAGTTTCAAAAGCCTTATGATAATCAACAAGCTGAGCAAATTTCTCTAATGGTGTCAGCCAATCTAACGCTTTTCTAGGACGAGTATTCAGTGACATGGCAACTTGATTTAAATAATGCTGATCTGCCTGATTTAAATCAATCCCTTTAGGTAAATATTGCCTAATTAAACCATTCATATTTTCGCATGTACCTTTCTGCCATGGCGAATGTGGGTCACAGAAATATACATCTATGCCTAAATCTTCTTCGAGGATTTTATGTTCTGACATCTCACGTCCACGGTCATAGGTCAACGTTTTACGTAGTTCTGCAGGTAAATATTTCAGAGCTTCAGTTAAAGCCTTGCGCACTGATTCTGCCTTTGCATCAGGTAATGTTGCCAAGATACAGAGCCGTGTATTTCGTTCAATAAGTGTTGCTATCGAACTTTTATTATCTTTACCTTTAATTAAATCGGCTTCCCAATGACCCGGTATTTTTCTTTCTTGAACTTCGGCTGGGCGCTCATGAATAGTTTTAATATCATGTAATATAGAATCTTTTTTAGGTTCACCGTTAGCTTTTCGCTTTTTATTTTCATGACGCAGACAGGATAATAAGTCTTTTTTCAACTCACCCTTTGGTAATGCTCGTATAGTTGAATAAATCGTTGTATGGCTTACATTCATTGTTTGATCCAAATCAGGAAATGTCTTTAAACGCTTTGCTATTTGCTGAGGAGACCATAAACAACGGATCGCTTCAACAATAAATTTCCAGAGGATTGAATCGATTTTGAGTTTTCTGTGACCGCGTCTACGTCTAGCGAAGGTGTTATCAGAAGCATATTGAGCTTGATAAACGTCATTGATGCTATTTCTTTTAAGCTCACGATAGATCGTACTCGGATGTCTTTTAATGAGTTCAGCAAATTTTCTTGGTGAAAAGCCTTCTTTTCTTGACTCAAGCATTAATGCAGTACGATCTTCAAAGTTAAGATGATGGTATGACAATTTTATATACTCCATAAACCCTTTAAATTAATTAGGTGGTTTATGTCGCACTTCAAGTTTTACTCTGCCGTTTAATATGCAAGAAAAATTATTATTTTCACATTTTTTAAAATAGAAGTATTGAGATGGTGTTAGGGTTAGGGTTAGGGTTTGTCTATAATAAATATGATGTTTTTTTCTATTGTTGTGACTAATTGGGAGATTATGTTGAATTGCATATTTGAATAATCTCTATTATAACGACAATATTTTACAATTAAAATTATTTGAATTTCTGCTATATTAGAATGCTATTTATAACGTCACGATGATGAATAAAGCATCGATCACATAGGCTTCTATATGTTACAACTCTCTGAACTAAAAATAGCAATTATTGGTCTAGGTTATGTAGGACTACCTTTAGCTGTGGAGTTTGGAAAAAAAGTTCCAGTTGTTGGCTTTGATATTCACCAAAAACGTATTGATGAATTAACACGTGGCCAAGATCATACTTTAGAAGTCTCACCTGAAGAATTAAAACAATCGATGCATTTAAGCTATACCACGAGTTTGGATGACTTAAAAAGCTGTAATTTTTTTATTGTGACTGTGCCAACGCCGATTGATCAATATAAGCAACCTGATTTAACGCCTCTGGTAAAAGCCTCCCATAGTATTGGTCAAGTCTTGAAAAAAGGCGATATTGTGGTGTATGAATCAACAGTTTATCCGGGTGCGACTGAAGAAGTGTGTATTCCTGAATTAGAGAAAATTTCAGGTTTAAAGTTTAATGAAGACTTTTTTGCTGGTTATAGTCCTGAGCGTATTAACCCAGGTGATAAATTACACCGCGTCACCAATATTCTAAAAATCACATCTGGTTCTACGCCCGAAGTCGCAGATTTTGTTGATGAAGTTTATAATCTGATTATCGAAGCAGGGACACATAAAGCTGCGAACATTAAAGTTGCTGAAGCAGCCAAAGTGATTGAGAATACGCAGCGTGATGTCAACATTGCTTTAATTAATGAACTCGCATTAATTTTCAATAAAATGGGTATTGATACCGAAGCGGTATTGCAAGCTGCGGGCACCAAATGGAACTTCTTACCTTTCCGTCCCGGTCTGGTCGGTGGTCACTGTATTGGTGTCGATCCCTATTATCTAACCCATAAAGCCCAAGCGATTGGCTATAATCCTGAAATTATTTTGGCGGGTCGTCGTTTGAATGATGGCATGGGCGCGTATGTGGTGACGCAGCTGGTCAAAGCAATGTTGAAAAAACGTATTCAGGTTGAAGATGCCAAGGTACTGATTTTAGGTTTAAGTTTCAAAGAAAACTGCCCGGATATTCGGAATACTCGTATCATTGATATCATTAATGAATTGCAAGAATATCATGTCAATGTTGATGTCTATGATCCTTGGGTAGATGCTACGGAAGCAGAGCATGAGTATGGTATTAGCCCAATTCAAACATTAGAAGATAATACTTACGATGCTGTGATTTTAGCTGTTGCGCATGAGCAATTTAAAGACATGGGCGCTGAAGCGATCCGCGCACTCGGCAAGCCTGAACATGTGCTATATGACTTGAAATACGTACTGTCTCAAGCCGAATCTGACCTTCGCTTATAATAGGACATGCCCTCATGAATCAATATCAACAGGTATGTGAAACCCTGCAAGCTCAACCTAAAATATGGTTAGTGACAGGTGTGGCTGGCTTTATCGGCTCTAATTTATTAGAAACTTTATTAAAGTTAGATCAAATGGTTGTGGGTTTAGATAACTTTGCGACAGGTCATCAATATAATTTAGATCAAGTACAAGCTTTGGTGAGTTCTGAGCAATGGGCTAAATTTAAGTTTATTGAAGGGGATATCCGTCAATTCGCAGATTGTCAAAAAGCCTGTGCAGGTGTGGATTATGTCTTGCATGAAGCAGCGCTTGGCTCTGTACCCCGTTCCATCGCAGACCCGATCACCACCAATGAGACCAATATCAGTGGTTTCTTAAATATGTTGACTGCAGCGCGTGATGCCGGTGTATCTAGCTTTACTTATGCAGCGAGTAGTTCAACTTATGGTGATCATCCTGCATTGCCAAAAGTCGAAGAAAACATTGGTAAGCCATTATCACCTTATGCAGTGACTAAATACGTCAATGAGCTGTATGCTGATGTATTTGCCAAAACCTATGGTTTTAAGGCGATTGGTCTGCGTTACTTTAATGTATTTGGTCAGCGTCAGGATCCAAATGGTGCCTATGCTGCGGTGATTCCAAAATGGACTGCAGCGATGATTGCCGGTGAAGATGTGTTTATTAATGGTGATGGTGAAACCAGCCGTGATTTCTGCTTTATCGACAACACTGTACAAGCCAATATTTTAGCTGCGACTACGCAAGATGATGCAGCGAAAAACCAGGTTTATAATGTGGCAGTGGGTGACCGTACCACGCTGAATGACTTGTTTAATGCCATTAAAGTTGCGTTGGCTGAAAATGGTGTGAACTACAGCAAAGATGAAGTGTACCGTGAATTCCGTGCCGGTGATGTGCGTCATTCACAAGCCAGCATTGCCAAAATTGAAAAGGCTTTGGGTTATGCACCTCAGTTCCGTATTGATGACGGTATTCAATTAGCGATGCAATGGTATGTGCAAAATCTGAAATGAGGCTGATGCATTTAGCCCGAAAATATCAATCGATCGGGCTGATTACCTTAAGTTTATTAGTGGGTGCGATAATGACATTTATTGCACTTCCTTTTTTAACGCGCCTCTATTCTGTAAATGATTTTGGTCAGTACGGTGTGGCGTTGGCATTTGTCAGCGTCTTGTCGACTGTGGCTAATTTACGTTTAGATCAAGCCTTATTGGTGGCGAAGCCTGAACATCAAAAAAGCTTAATCTTCGAAAGCAGTGTTTTTTCACTGCTTTTTTCAGTTTTAAGTGCTGTGGTGATTGGCTTTATTTACAATGCGGAAATGGCGGTTGCGATTGCACTCGGTGTCTTTGCCAACACCTTGATTCAAAGTGTCTATAACTATAAATTTGCCCACGAAGCGGAATGGTTTTGTGCAGGCTTAAATATTTTCCGCAGTCTGATTGTGGTGGCGGTACAGCTGAGTCTGCCTTTGATGTTGAACATCAATTTACTCAATAGTTATAGCGTCAGTTCATTGGCAATGATCATGGTGCTGTTGATTTATGTGCTGAATCAGCGTCTCTATCAAGTCAGTTGGAATGCCTTTAAAAATTATAAGGATTTTATTTTCAGCAATACCCCGCATGCTTTGCTGAACAGTTTTTCGCATAATTTGCCATATTATGTGGTGGCGCATTTTGTTGGCTTTCAAGCAGTGGGTTTTTATTCTATTGTCGAGCGGACTTTGCGTGTGCCAATCAATTTGATGTCGCAAACCATTCGTCAGTTCTTTATCCGTAAATTCTATCAGCAGGATTCTGCTACTGAGGCTTTAAAAAGCAGTGTCTTTTTAAGTCTTGTATCTTTGCCTTTTTTTGCAATTTTCTTTGTGCTGCCTGAATCTTTTTATTTAATGATTTTTGGCCAAGCATGGCAGGGAATTGCTACATATTTTCAAATTTTAGCCTTGGGCTATTGGGCAGTCTTCTGTAATCCGCCAAGTTCGGCATATCTGATTGCCAAGCGCCAAAGCCATATTTTGTTTAAACTGCAAATTATCGAACTCATCATTAAGTTTATCTTGTTTGCAGGGTTGTATTGGCTGTGTGCGGACAAATTGTATATGTTGCTTGCGGTGCCTGTTGCGCTGATCTTCTATAATTTTGCCATTTTAGCCGTTGTGTGGAGACGTCCAGAATGATCTTTTTTAAATGTTTAAAATTGCTGAACTGGTTCTCTGCACAGTGCCGAAAAAGCCTATATGGCATAGCTTTTGGCAGTCAGTTTAAATATTTTGGACGCCGAACCAAACTCGAAATTTCAGGTAAAATCATCATCGGGAAAAATGTCTATATTGGCGATGATGTCACTCTGATTGTCGAGTCAGGTGCCTCATTGATCATTGGTGATAACAGCTTTATTGGTGAAAGTTGTTATATCAAATGCTTTGGCGGAAAAATTGAGATTGGGCATGATGTTAGCATTAATTCCAAATCCTTTTTAAATGGCTGTGGCGGTTTAAAAATTGGCAACAACACCCGTATTGGCACGCAAAGCATCATGATTGCCAGTAACCATAAGTTTGATGATCCCGAGGTTTTGGTGAAAGATCAAATTACCAAGCAGGGCATTGTGATTGGTGAAAATATTTGGTTTGGTGCAAGAGTGACAGTTTTGGATGGTGTCACGATTGCCAATAATAGCGTGATTGGGGCATGTTCTTTGGTGAGTAAAAACATCACTGAAGCAGGCGTTTATGTCGGCATTCCTGCCAAGAAGCTGGAAAAGTCCTTACCGAAGTTAGTAGATTAAACCAATATGTGGGGCAGTATCTGTCAGGCGCATTTTCGGTTAAAATAATCTGTCGAAAAAATGGGCTGATTAAAGCCCATTTTCTTTTGCTGTTTCACTTGAATATTGCCTTTATCGGATCACACAGGTTTCAATCATGAGCTTTATCCGTGCTGTTTTTAACGCTGTCTTTGATTTGGCCTATTTTTTTGCCAAAGGCAGTGTGGCATACGCGCGAAAAAAAGGCGTGACCATTGGCAACAATTGCAGAATCTATATCCGCAGTTGGGGTTCTGAACCATTCTTGGTGAGCATTGGTGATGATGTTACCGTCACCTCAGGGGTGAAATTTATTACCCATGATGGCAGTACCTGTTTGGTCAAAGATGAGCACGGTAAACGTTACCAACGTTTTGCACCGATTCAAGTCGGTTCGCATGTGTTTATTGGAGTCAACAGCATTGTGATGCCAGGGATAACGATCGGTTCAAATGTAGTAATCGGTGCTGGTTCCGTGGTGACCAAAGACATTCCAGATAATTCAGTCGCCATTGGTGTTCCGGCCAAAGTCGTTTCAAGCTTTGCAGATTATCAAGACAAAATTAAAGCCACTTGCGCCAGTGATTCTGAACTTGCAGGTATCACTGATTATGCCGAGCGTGTGCAGCGCGCAATTGAGCTGCAATCTCAAAAACAGTCCCATCATTAATCTCCCCATTCATTTAGGTTTCGTTATGCTGAATAAAGTCATGTTCTTTTTACCCACACTCGGTGGTGGCGGGGCAGAACGTACGGTCATTCAACTTGCCAACAGTTTTGCTGAGCAAGGTTTGCAGATCGATTTGGCAGTATGTAATTTGAATGGTGAAAAAGCGAAATTGCTTGCTGAAGTGAACAGCAAAATTCAGCTGATTAATTTTAATTGTGGGCGTGTGGCCAATGCCTTATTTCCACTAAAAAAGCGTTTACAAGAACAACACTATGATTGTGTGGTTGCCACACAAACGCATACTAATATTATTTGCGCTTTTGCCAAAAAATTGGCGAGGGTGAATACCAGACTGATTTTTAGAGAGGTATCCACGCCTTCTAAAAATATGAAGCTTTCAGGCTTCAAGAAATTTATTTTGACTAGCCTCATCAACTGGACGTATAACACGGCAGACCAAGTCGTCTGTGTGTCGAATGGCGGCTTGGAAGATTTTCGTGAATATTATGGCTATCAAAAGCAAAATTTAATCACCATCTATAACCCTGTGATTGATGATGCTTATTTGGCAAAACTAAACGTCCCTGTTGAGCATCGTTTCTTTCAGCCAGAACAGAAAGTAATTCTGGCTGTGGGACGTTTAACTGAAGCGAAAAATTTTGGCTTTTTGATTCGTTCTTTTGCGAAATTACATCAGCAGCATCCTGAAACCCGTTTGCTTATTTTGGGCGAAGGCGAACTGCGTGCTGAGTTTGAAGCTTTGGTGACCAGCTTAGGTCTGCAAGATGTGGTCGATTTACCGGGCTTCGATCCAAATCCTTATGCCTATTTAAAATATGCCGATTTATTTGTTTTAAGTTCAAATTGGGAAGGCTTGCCAGGCGTTTTAATTCAGGCCTTAGCCTCAAAAATTAAAGTGGTCAGCACCAATTGTCCAAGTGGTCCAATGGAAATTCTGGTGAACTCGAAATTTGGTTTATTGGTTGAATGTAATGATGTCGAGGGCATGGTTGCTGCGATGAATCAGGCATTGTTCGGTAACTATGTCGAATTTTCTAATGCTGAATTTGAACAGCATTGCCAGCAATTTTATAAATCCAATGTACTGCAGCGCTATTTAGAGATGATGGAGAATCCATCATGAACAAAGAATTGATGGTACATGTGATCACCAATTTTGCCGGTGTGGGCGGTGCTGAAATGATGCTGGCACGCCTGATCAAACAGACGCAAAATGAATATAATCATGTGGTGATTTCACTCATGAAAACATCTGAAGTTTATGCGGATACTTTGGCGATCTGTTCATCTCACTATGCGCTGGCCTGGAATGGTTTGAATAGTTTTGGTGTTATTGCCAAACTGAAGAAATTGCTGCAACAGCTTGCACCGAAAACAGTGCAATGTTGGATGTACCACGCCAATGTGATGACCAGTCTCAGTGTGTTCGGCTTAGCGAATAAACCGAAGGTGTTTTGGGGTATCCATCACTCACTGGCTTCTCCAAAAGAAGAGTCGATAGCGACTAAATTATCTTTGGCAATAAGTAAAATGTTGTCAGCCAAACCGGCAGGCATTATCTATTGTGCGCATTCATCGTTACACCAACATCAGCAATATGGTCTGAATAACTCGAATGCACAGGTGATTGCCAATGGTGTATCCCTAGATAAATTTCAGCCGAATCCTGTATTGCATGATCCGATTGTGATTGGTTTTGCAGGTCGTTATCATACGGCAAAAGGCTATCCTTATTTATTTGAAACGATCGCCAAACTGAAAGATCAGCCGATTATTTTTAAAATTGCCGGCCAGGGTGCCAATTTAGACAATCCTGAAATCAAGGGCTATTTTGAGCAATATCAGCTCGATGAAAATCAAGTCCAGTTGCTGGATCAAATCTCCGATATGCCAACCTTTTATCAATCGATTGATGTGTTTTTAATGACTTCGATTACCGAAGGTTTTCCAAATGTTTTGGTTGAAGCCATGGCATCAGGTTTGCCGTGTATCAGTACTGATGTCGGCGATGCCAAATATATTGTGCAAGAGCTTGGCTGGATTGTACCGCCACGTGATTCAGATGCGCTTGCCAATGCAATTCTGAAATATGTAAATTTAAGTGCAGATGAAAAACAGCGACTCAAACAAGCGACACGTCAGCGAGTAGAAAAGAATTTTAGTATTGAAAATGTCAGCCAACAATATATGAATGTGTGGAGATCAGGCAGATGAAATTTCTCATGATCAGCAGTTTTCTGCCATCTGTTTTGAACTTCCGTGGCAAATTACTCGAAGCGATTCACGCCAAAGGTTATGACATTTATGTAATGGCACCTGACCTATTGCAATTTCCTGATGAGCATCAAAAGCTGCAAGCTTTGGGTTATCACATTTATGAAATTCCAATGCAACGCACTGGCACTAATCCGATCAAAGACTTGAATACGTTGATGGAAATGTATCGGTTAATCCGTCAAATTCAGCCAGACGTTGTACTGTGCTATACCATTAAACCGGTCATTTACGGTACTTTGGCGGCTTGGTTGGCGAAGGTTCCGAAACGTTTTGCGCTGATTACTGGGCTTGGCTATGCTTTTCAAAATGTCGAATCGGGCAAGCGCAGTCTGTTTCAAAAAATGGTGCATGGCCTCTATGCGCAGGCCCTAAAACATACTCATAAAGTCTTTTTCCAAAACCCGGATGATTTAAAGCTGTTCCAGGATATGCATTTGCTTGAAGCCAGTAAGCCGATGGTGGTGGTGAATGGTTCAGGGGTGAATGTACAAAATTTTGAGGTGATGCCTTTGCCTTTAAATGAGCAAGGCATCGTCAAAGCCTCATTTTTGCTGATCGCCCGTTTTTTGGGGGATAAAGGTGTTCGTGAATATGCTGAAGCTGCACGGATTATCAAAGCCAAATATCCCGAAACTGAATTCCATTTGGTCGGCTGGATTGATGATAATCCCTCAGCCATTTCTCAAACTGAACTGGAGACTTGGGTCAGTGAAAAAACGGTAAATTACTGGGGTAAACTCAGTGATGTGCGTCCTGCAATTGCGGCAAGTTCAATCTATGTGTTGCCATCTTACCGTGAAGGTACACCGCGTACCGTGTTAGAAGCGATGGCGATGGGACGTGCGGTGATTACCACCGATGCACCGGGTTGCCGTGAAACAGTATCCAATGGGGTAAACGGTTATTTGGTCGGGGTGAAATCGGTCGATGATCTCGTTCAAAGCATGCAATATTTTATTGAAGATCCAAAGCTGATCGCCTATATGGGGCAACGTTCACGTGAAATTGCATTTAATAAATATGATGTGCATCAAGTAAATAAGCATATGATGACTGAAATGGAGTTGATCTGATGCTGAAACGTGTCTGTGATGTGGTGATTGCATCCACCGCTTTATTGCTGCTCTCTCCACTTTATGCTTATGTCGCCTATAAAGTGCGTAAAAACTTGGGGTCACCCGTATTGTTTCGTCAGGTGCGTCCGGGGCTACATGGCAAACCCTTTGAAATGATTAAATTTCGCAGCATGAAAGATGCTGTGGACAAAAACGGAAACCCATTACCCGATAATGAACGTCTCACCCCATTTGGGAAAATGCTCCGTGCCACCAGTCTGGATGAAATGCCGGAACTGTGGAATGTGATTAAAGGGGAGATGAGCATTGTCGGGCCTAGACCACTGCTGATGGAATATTTGCCTTTATATAATGCTGAGCAGGCCAAACGCCATGACGTGCGTCCAGGCATGACAGGGCATGCCCAAGTGAATGGCCGTAATGCCATTTCATGGGAAAAAAAGTTTGAACTCGATACGTGGTATGTGGAAAATCAGTCGCTTTGGCTGGACTTTAAAATTATGCTAAAAACAGTAAAAAAAGTGATTGCCAAGGATGATATTAGTGCCGAAGGTGAAGCGACTATGACCAAGTTCACTGGTTCGCCGGAACAGAAAAATGACTAAACTCTATGCGGTTTATGGTGCATCGGGGTGCGGGCGCAGCCTGATGCCTGTGGCACGTCAGCAATTGGCACGTGAAAATGACACATCAAAAATCGTGTTTATTGATGATGCTTTAAATGATATTCAAGTCGTGAATGGTCATCGCGCCATGAACTATGTGACTTTTAAAGCACAGCACGCTGAGCAGAAATTTGCATTGATAGCGATTGCGAACAGTGCAGTTCGTGAAAAGCTAGCGTTACAACTCGAACAAGATGGTATTTATTTATGGTCTGTGATTGCAGACAATGTGGTCTTAATGGATCAGGCTGAGATTGCAGAAGGTTGTGCCTTAAGTCCATTTGTCAGTATTACTTCGAATATTAAAATCGGTAAATGCTTTCATGCCAATTTATACACCTATGTGGAGCATGATTGTGTGATTGGAGATTACGTTACTTTTGCGCCAGGCGTAAAATGTAACGGTAATATTCATATTGAAGATCATGCTTACATTGGTGCAGGCGCCGTGATAAAACAAGGCACACCAGATCAGCCTTTGGTGATTGGGCGTGGTGCGATTGTTGGGATGGGGGCCGTTGTCACCAAAAGTGTTCCTGCAGGCGTGACTGTGGTGGGCAATCCTGCTCGTATTCTCGAGCAAAAATAGATATTAAAGCTAGGAAAAATCCATGTTAAACACTGCATTTGAGCCGTGGCCAAGTTTCACCCAAGTTGAAGCAGACGCGGTTTCAAAAGTTCTATTGTCGAATAAAGTGAATTATTGGACAGGTCAAGAGTGCCGGGAATTCGAAAAAGAATTTGCGCAATTTGCAGGGACAAAATACGCAGTGGCGGTATCAAACGGTACGGTTGCATTGGATTTAGGTCTTAAAGCCATTGGAATTGGTCAAGGTGATGATGTCATTGTGACTTCAAGAACTTTCCTTGCATCTGCCAGTTCAATTGTCACTGCAGGTGCAAATCCAATTTTTGCCGATGTAGAACTCGACTCACAAAACATTTCACGCCGTACTATTGAGGCGGTGATTACGCCGAATACCAAAGCGATTATTTGTGTGCATTTGGCGGGCTGGATGTGTGATATGGATCCAATTATGCAGTTGGCTGAAGAAAAAGGCTTATATGTGATTGAAGACTGTGCCCAAGCCCATGGTGCCATGTATAAAGGTAAATCTGCAGGTTCAATTGGTCATATTGGCGCTTGGTCATTCTGCCAAGACAAGATCATGACCACAGGCGGTGAAGGTGGTATGGTTACCACCAATGATGAAAGCCTTTGGAAAAAAATGTGGTCGTACAAAGATCACGGCAAAAACTTTGACAGCATTTATAATAAACAACATCTACCGGGTTTCCGTTGGTTGCATGATTCATTTGGCACCAACTGGCGCATGATGGAAATGCAGGCAGTGATCGGTCGTTTGCAGCTGAAAAAAATGCCTGAATGGACCGAAAAGCGTAATGCAAATATGGTACGTATTTTGGCTGAATTTGAAAACAGTGCATATTTTACCGTCGCAAAACCATCCAGTGATTATGTGCATGCAGTTTATAAATGCTATGTACAAGTGAATATTAACGCTTTACCTGAAGGCTGGTCACGCGACCGTATCATGCAAGAAATTAACGGTTTAGGCGTGCCATGTTTTAGCGGTTCATGTTCAGAAGTGTATTTAGAAAAAGCCTTTGATGGAACAAAGTGGCGTCCTGCACAGCGTTTAGAAAATTCCAAACAGCTTGGTGAAAGCAGCCTGATGTTTGTGGTACATCCAACCTTGTCTGAACAAAGCATGCAAAAAACGGTAAATGCCATTCAAACAGTCATCAGTCAAATTTAAAAATCTGTATGGCGTATAATCTACGCCATGATTTTCCCATTTCCTCCATCGAGCCCTTTGTGAAAGACATTATTCGATCTATTGCATCTTTACCGCGTCGCCAAAAACAGATTGTATTGGTGTTGATGGATATCTGTGTCTTGCCATTCATGATGTGGCTGGCTTATGCCATTCGTTTGGCACGTCCAAATGTAGAAGTGATGCAAGGGCTTGATGGCTGGTATTTGTATGTCGGCATTTTCGGCATTGTGATTTTTGCCTTGCTTGGCATTTATAGTGCCATTGTCCGTTCATTTAATGAAGATTATTTACTGCGGATCTCGATTGGTACATTTATTCAAATCGTTGCGTTGTATGCGATTAAAAAGTTAGATGTCGCGTTTATCCCGATGAGTATTCCACTGATGTACGGCTTCATGCTGTTCTCCTACATGTGGTGGAGCCGTGCGGTGATTCGCTATGCAACGATTAAAACCTTTGCCAAAAAACAAACCCGTAAACGTGTGGCGATTTATGGTGCGGGACTCGCTGGTCAACAAATTGCAGCAGCTTTAAATCGCTCAGATGATTATTTGCCGGTGTGTTTTATTGATGATAAAAAATCACTGCAAGGCCAGTCGTTAAGTGGTTTGAAAATTTACTCGCTCAAACGTGCCGCTACAAAATTCGGAAAATTTGCGATTGAAGAAGTCTTATTAGCAATGCCCTCGGTTGGTCGTGCACGTAAAAAAGAGATTATTGAATCTTTTGACTCTGCTGACGTGAAGATTATGGAACTGCCTGGGGTAACCCAGCTGGTCGATGGTCAGGTACAAATCTCGGATATTCGTGAAGTCGATATTATAGACTTACTTGGCCGTGATCCT
Source organism: Acinetobacter sp. ANC 4862 (assembly GCF_004336635.1). GTDB lineage: Bacteria > Pseudomonadota > Gammaproteobacteria > Pseudomonadales > Moraxellaceae > Acinetobacter. Next base: position 19,408 of record NZ_SJXH01000011.1, on the reverse strand, counting down.
GTCCCACCTAAACCGGAGCTACTTGAGAAAAATATTAAAGATAAAGTCGTGATGGTGACTGGGGCAGGGGGGTCGATTGGTTCCGAGCTTTGCCGTCAAATCGTGAAACATCAGCCGAAACTTTTAGTATTGTTTGAGATGTCGGAATTTGCACTATATTCCATTGATCGCGAATTACAGACTTCAGGCATTCGAGTGATTCCTGTTTTAGGGTCAGTGACCAATCAAACAAAACTTGAGCGCATTATTGCGCAATACACAGTACAGACCATTTACCATGCTGCAGCTTATAAGCATGTGCCATTGGTTGAAGCCAATCCTTTCGAAGGTATTTATAACACGTCGATTGGTACTGCACGCAGTGTGGATGCGGCGGTGAATCAAGGAGTAGAAACTTTTGTTTTAATTTCTACAGATAAGGCTGTACGCCCAACCAATGTCATGGGCGCATCAAAACGTATGGCAGAGCTTTATTGCCAAGGTTTAGCGTCTACAAATCCTAAAACTCAAATCAGTATTGTGCGCTTTGGTAATGTCTTGGGGTCTTCGGGTTCAGTTGTGCCTCTATTTAAAAAGCAAATTGCTAAGGGTGGGCCTGTGACGGTGACGCATCCAGAAGTAACGCGTTACTTTATGACTATTACGGAAGCTGCGCAGCTTGTTATTCAAGCAGGTGCCATGGGGACGGGTGGTGATGTATTTTTGTTGGATATGGGGGAGCCGGTCAAAATTGTCGATTTAGCCAAGCAAATGATTCGTCTGAGTGGTTTTAAAACCATGGATGATAAAGGTAATGGAGATATCGAAATTCAGTTTACAGGATTACGCCCTGGGGAAAAATTGTATGAAGAGCTTTTGATTGATCAGCAAGATGTTGAGCAGACCGAACATGCACGAATTTTAAAATCGTTCGAAATTTTTTATGATTTTAATAAAATTTCAGATGTATTTTTGGAATTAAAAAAAGAAATACAGCAGGAAAATAAACAAAATAATATATTCTATATACTAACTTCTTATGTTGAGGGTTATAACAGAAGAGATTAGAATGTTGCCGGCTAATTTATTTATTCGATCCAGAAGACTAATGACAATTAATCACTCGATAGATATGTAAATAAACCATGCTCTATAATTTGGCTATATAAATCCAGAAAGAGTAAGACAATATTTAGAACGTATTGGGAAGATAGTATTAAAGGTAAGTTGATACGCATACCTTCATATTTATAAACATGATGAAAAAGATTAATCAGATATTTAAGTTTTTAGTAGGAATAATATGAAGTTAATGGTAACTGGTGGTGCAGGTTTTATAGGTTCAGCTGTTATTCGCCACATTATTGAAAAAACACCTTATCAGGTACTTAATATAGATAAGTTGACTTATGCAGGAAACTTAGAATCATTAAATTCAATTTCTAAAAATTCGCGTTATCAATTTTCACAGACGGATATATGTGATCGCGAAGCGCTAGATCAGTTATTTTTAGCATTCCAACCTGATTTAGTGATGCATCTTGCTGCCGAATCACATGTCGATCGTTCTATTACAGGTTCGGCCGCATTTGTTGAAACCAATATTATTGGCACATATCAATTATTAGAAGCAGCTCGAAATTATTGGAATAACTTAGAAGAGCATAAAAAATTAGCATTTCGTTTCCATCATATTTCAACCGACGAAGTTTATGGTGATTTAGAAGGAACAGATGCTTTATTTTTAGAAACTACTTCTTACGCACCCAGTTCTCCTTACTCGGCAAGTAAAGCAAGTTCTGATCATTTGGTTCGTGCATGGCATAGAACATATGGTTTGCCAACAATTGTAACAAATTGCTCAAATAATTATGGGCCATACCATTTCCCAGAAAAACTCATTCCACTAGTAATTTTAAATGCGTTAGAAAGCAAGCCATTACCAATTTATGGTAAAGGTGATCAAATTCGTGATTGGCTCTATGTAGAAGACCATGCGAGAGCCCTGTATAAGGTAGTGACAGAAGGGATTGTGGGTGAAACCTATAATATTGGCGGCCACAATGAAAAACAAAATATCGATGTGGTAAAAACGATTTGTTCAATTTTGGATGAACTTTGTCCACAAGCGAATAATACGCCTTATGCATCCCTCATCACTTTTGTAAAAGATCGTCCTGGCCATGACTTGCGTTATGCAATTGATGCCAGCAAAATTAAAAATGATTTAGGTTGGACTCCACAAGAAACTTTTGAAACAGGTATTCGTAAAACAGTTGAATGGTATTTAAATAATTTAGAATGGTGTCATCGTGTACAAGATGGCAGCTATCAGCGTGAAAGATTAGGTGTAAATATATAATGTCAAATAAAACCAAAGGAATCATTTTAGCAGGTGGTTCAGGTACACGTTTATATCCAATTACCAAAGGTGTCTCTAAGCAGTTACTGCCGATTTATGATAAACCGATGGTTTATTATCCATTGTCGGTGCTTATGCTGGCAGGCATTCGTGAAGTACTGATCATTAGCACACCAGATGATATTGATGGTTTTAAGCGCTTACTCGGTGATGGTTCTGATTTTGGCATTGAAATTCAGTATGCCATTCAACCTAGCCCAGATGGTTTAGCACAGGCTTTTATTATTGGTGAAAGCTTTATTGGCGACAGTAATGTGTGCTTGGTACTGGGGGACAATATTTTTTATGGTCAAGGTTTTACCCCAATGTTGCGTCAAGCTGTTGCACGTCAGAAAGGTGCAACAGTATTTGGTTATCAGGTAAAAGATCCAGAACGCTTTGGTGTTGTGGAGTTTGATGCGCAAAAGCGGGCTGTGTCTTTAGAAGAAAAACCGAAGCAACCAAAATCTAACTTCGCTGTAACGGGTTTATATTTTTATGACAATGATGTCATCCAAATTGCAAAGTCAGTCCAACCTTCTGAACGTGGTGAGTTAGAAATCACTACAGTCAACCAGATGTATTTAGAACGTGGTGATTTGAGTGTTGAACTATTGGGTCGTGGTTTTGCATGGCTAGATACAGGTACGCATGAAAGTTTGTTACAAGCAGCTCAATTTGTAGAAACCATAGAAAAACGTCAAGGTTATAAAGTGGCTTGTCTGGAAGAAATTGCTTTGAATAATGGATGGTTAAGCAAAGAACAAGTATTAAGTATTGGTCAAAGCATGAGTAAGAATGATTATGGCCAATATTTGATTTCTTTGGTGGGTGAAAACTGATGAGTCTTATTGAGTGGGTTGAACTTCCTGATTTAGGGGATCATCGAGGTGCGCTAGTAGTTGCTGAGACAAATAAAAATATCTCTTTCGAAATTAAAAGACTTTATTATATTTTTGGTGTTCAGTCAGATATTCCTCGTGGTTTTCATGCCCATAAAGAATTACAACAAATTGCATTTTGCATAAAAGGGAAGTGCAAAATGATTATGGATAATGGGATTGAAAAGCAGGAAGTTTGGATTGATCATTCAAATAAGGGTTTAAAAATACCTCCCATGATTTGGCACGAAATGCATGATTTTTCAGAGGATTGTACCTTACTTGTTTTAGCAAGCGATCATTATGATGAAAATGATTATATTCGTGATTATCAAGAATTTCTAAATGAGGTGAGAAAATGAAAATTCATCCTACAGCAATTATCTCACCTAAAGCGAGAATTGGTAGTAATGTAGAAATTGGGCCATCAACTATTGTGTATGATAATGTTGAAATTGGCGATAACTCAATTATTGGAGCATTCTGTGAGTTAGGTGTTGCTAATCATCTCTCACAAGGTTCGCCCCTAATTATTGGTCAAAATTCCAATATTCGATCGCATAGTATTTTTTACGAAGGCTCATGTTTTGGGGATGGACTAACTACTGGGCACAGAGTAACTGTTAGGGAGTTGGTTAAAGCAGGGAAAAACTTACAAATAGGCACACTCTCTGATTTACAAGGACATTGTGAAATTGGCGATTACGTTCGTTTTCATAGTAATGTACATATTGGGCAAAAAAGTAAAATTGGAAATTTTGTATGGATATTTCCTTACGTGGTTCTTACGAATGATCCTCACCCGCCTAGCGATACCCTTATAGGAGTAACTGTTGAGGATTTTGCTGTAATCGCAACTATGTCAGTGATTTTACCGGGCGCAACGGTCGCTGAAGGGGTCTTAATAGGAGCACACTCTTCACTTAAAGGTCAGACTGAAGCAAATATGGTCTATGTAGGATCGCCAGCTAAAAAAATATGTCCAACATCTAAAATAAAATTACAAGATAGTAAAGAAGATGCATATCCTTGGCGGAAGCATTTTCATCGCGGTTATCCAGCTGAAATTATAGAAAAATGGATTACTGAATAATGGAAATAAAAAACTCATTTACCATTAATGAAATTCAAATTGGTATGACAGCATCGTATTCTCAAACGATAACTGATGCAGATGTAAAGGCATTCTCTGGAATTTCAGGGGATCATAATCCAGTACATGTGAGTGAAGAATATGCAAAACAGTCTAGATTTAAAGATCGTATTGCACATGGTTTGCTAACTGCTAGTTTCTTTTCTGCTATTTTTGGCACCAAACTTCCGGGTGAAGGATGTATCTATGTCAGTCAAAACCTACAATTTAAAAGGCCTGTTTATTTAGGAGATACAGTCGTTGCGAAAGTAACTGTTATTGCTGTCGATATTTCTAAAAAGCGTGTTGCTTTTGAAACTGTATGTTCTGCTAACGGAAAAGTTGTAACGACAGGTACAGCAGAAATATTTATTCCTTAGGTATTATAAAAATGATTCCCTTCTTAGATCTTCGAGCTATAAATGCTCAGTATCATGCCGAACTTAAAGATGCTTGTGCCCGTGTTATTGATTCAGGTTGGTACATTGGTGGTAAAGAGTTAGAGACTTTTGAACATGATTTTGCTGACTATTGTGGTACACAATTTGCCATAGGAGTCGCAAATGGCTTAGATGCCCTAATTCTTACTTTACGCGCATGGAAAGAATTAGGTAAACTTCAAGATGGTGATGAAGTTATTGTTCCATCTAATACCTATATTGCAAGTATTTTGGCAATTACAGCCAATAACTTAACACCTATATTAGTTGAACCTAATTTAAGTACTTACAATATTGATCCAGTTAAAATTGAACAGGCAATCACATCTAAAACTCGTGTAATTTTACCTGTGCATTTGTATGGCCGTCTAGCAGCCATGCCAGAAATTATGGAAATTGCAAAAAAATATAATTTATTGGTACTTGAAGATTCAGCACAATCACATGGTGCTGAATTAAATGGTAGAAAAGCAGGAAACTGGGGCCATGCCTCTGGTTTTAGTTTTTATCCAGGTAAAAATTTAGGCGCACTTGGTGATGCAGGTGCTGTAACGACTAATGATGAAGAGCTAGCAAATATGCTTAAAGCACTTCGTAATTATGGTTCACATGAGAAATATAAAAACCTAGTCCCTGGTGTAAATAGTCGTTTAGATGAAATTCAAGCAGCGATACTTGATATTAAATTGAAGTATTTAGAAAAAGATACGGAACATCGTCGTTTAATAGCGAATTTGTATTTAACTCAAATTAAGAATCCATTAATTACCTTACCTTTGGATGGTGTTGATGCTACTAAATATACCCAACATGTGTGGCATTTGTTTGTAATACGTACAGATCATCGTGAGGCGTTGCAAAAGTTTTTAGCTGATGTTGGCGTTCAAACTCTAATTCATTATCCAGTTCCACCACATAAGCAACAGGCTTATAAAAAGTGGAATGATTTGAGTTACCCAATTTCTGAGCAAATTCATGAAGAAGTCATAAGTCTGCCAATAGGACCCACTTTAACTTGGGAAGACGCAGAAAAAGTGGTTCAGCTTTGCAACAGCTTTAAAGCATGATATGAACTTACTTAAGACCAGTGTTTTAAATGGAATTGCTGTTTTAATTAAAACAGCAACAATGTTTATTTTGAATAAAATATTAGCGGTATATGTTGGGCCAGCTGGTTATGCAGCGATAGGTCAATTTCAAAATTTTATTCAAATGATCACGACTTTTGCAGGAAGTGCAGTAAATATCGCTGTAGTGAAATATACGGCTGAATATCATGAGGATGAAGCGAAGCAAAAAGCCATCTGGAAAACTGCCGGAAGTATTGTTTCAATTTTTAGTTTTATTTTTACTTTTCTAGTCTTAATTTTTCATCAACAGTTATCATTTTGGATATTTAAAACGGAAGACTATGGCTCTGTTTTAATATGGTTTGCAGTATTTCTGATTTTTTTTAATTTAAATGCGCTTTTATTAGCAATCTTAAATGGTAAAAAAGAAATATTGAAGTTAGTCACAGCCAATATTGCCGGCAGTTTATTTTCTTTAATCATTACTGGATTACTTGCCGTAAAATTTGGATTGTATGGGGCACTGGTTGCACTAAGTATATATCAATCGCTTAATTTTTTTGTGACTCTATACCTCAGCTATAGGTCAGAATGGTTTGATTTTTCATACCTTTATGGAAAAATAGATCCTGAAGTTGCAAAAAAATTTGCTGCATTTGCTGCCATGGCCTTAGTGAGTGCCATTTGTGTACCATTGTCTCAAATGGTTATTCGTAGCTACCTGATTCATGAATATAATGCTACGTATGCAGGGTATTGGGAAGCAATGATAAGGCTTAGTGCGGCTTATTTAATGTTAGTTACGACAACACTAAGCGTCTATTATTTACCAAGGTTGTCTGAGCTGACAAGTATTAAAGAAATAAGGAAAGAAGTTTATTTAGGCTATAAATTTATTTTTCCTTTGGCTGTGGTTGGTGGGTTTTTAGTATATTTGCTAAAAGATTGGATTATTCCGTTACTATTTAGCTCTGCCTTTTTACCAATGAGAGAGTTGTTTTTATGGCAGATGATTGGCGACTCACTCAAAATAGGCAGTTGGATTTTAGCTTACTTGATGTTAGGCAAAGCAATGACGAGGCTATTTATAAGTGCTGAAATTATTTTTGCATGTAGTTCAATTGCTTTAACTTACCTATGCACACAGATTTTTGGTTTTAAAGGTGTTTCTATTGCACATTTAGTGAATTATGCATTGTATTGGATGGCGATGAGTTATTTTGTATTTGCCATATTAAAAGATCGAGAGAATAGTTTTGGAAAAGAATAATCAACCTTTAGTCTCAATAGTTATCCCTTGCTATAACCATGAGCAGTTTGTACAAGATTGCATACAGAGTGTAATTGATCAGACATATGAGAATATTGAACTCATTATTATAGATGATGGTTCAAAAGATAATTCTGTACTCAAAATTCAAGAAATGGTGGAAAAATGTCAGAACAGATTTAAACGATTTGAATTTCGATATAGGCCTAATAAAGGTTTAAGCGCAACATTGAATGAAGCAATAGATTGGTGCTGCGGTAAATATTTTTCTGCTATAGCATCAGACGATATGCTTCTTGAAGAAAAAACTAAAACTCAGCTTGATTATATGGAAGATCATTCAAGTAGTGTGGCAGTTTTTGGAGGAGTTCATATTATAAATAATGAAAATAAAGTGATCCGAACGATTATTGATGAACAAAAAAAATATACGTTTAATGAAATTTTAATGCACCAACATAACTTGCCTGCACCAACGGCATTTATTCAAAGAGAAAGTTTAATTAGGGTTGGAAAGTATGATCCTGAAATTAGAATTGAAGATTGGTATATGTGGTTAAAGATTTCGAAAATAGGTGAAATCGTTTATCTACCAAAAGCTTTTTCGTATTATAGAGATCACCTGGATAATACAACCAAAAAAAGTAATATAATGAGTGTTGAGAGATTTAAAGTAATCTCTAATTTTAGTAATGATAAAAACTACTCTTTAGCTAAACAGCAGGTAGGTTGGATTAACTGCCTTGAAGAAAACTATACGGGGCGGTGGGAGAAATTTTTTTCAAAGTGTTTTTATTTAATAAGAAATCCAGCTTTTTTCTTATATAAATTGACAGGTAAATTATGATTAGTATTTTAATGCCGGCATTTAATGCTGAATCATATTTAAAAGATAGTATTAATTCTATATTGAATCAAAGTTACACTGATTTTGAACTATTGGTTTGTGATGATTGTTCAACAGACAATACTTGGGAAATCATGCAGAGCATACAAGATGCTAGATTAAAAATTTTTCAGAATAAAGAAAATCAAGGCTACTTAAAAACTTCTAATTTTTTAGTTTCTCATGCTGTTGGTGAGTATATTTCTTTCCAAGATGCTGATGATCTATGCACTCCGGATAGATTATTTAAGTTACATACTTATTTAGTTGAAAATGGGTTGGATCTAGTTGGCTCATATTGTGGAATTTTCTTAAAAAAAGATAAATTGTTATCAGTAGTAAAATATAGTACAGAACATAAAGATATAGTTAAAGACCTTTTAGAAAAAAACCATCCTCCTTTTTGCGGTTCTGCCGTGATGGTTAAATCGGAAGTAGTAAAAAAATGCGGTCTCTACTCTATTAATTTTGACAGAATAGGTGCAGAAGATTTTGACTGGATCTATAGAGTGGCATTATCAGGTTTTAAGCTAGGGAATTTTCCTGAGCCACTGTATTTGTACAGACAACATGTTCAAAGTGTAACTAGATTGAACTATGAAAAAAATCAGGTTTCTTTATTCAGTGAGTTAATAGCTAAAAATTTATATTTAGCAAGAGTAAATAATTTACAGCATGATTTTGAATATTTTAAAAATGAGTTTATTAATGACACGGATTTATATGTAGATTTAGTTAATTACAAAATTCTTAGAAATAGTTTTCTAGGTTCTAAGAAAGAACTTTTAAAAAATCTTTACCTGTTTTTATTTAATGTGAGAAGATCGAGAGAGAAAATTTTAACATTATTTAGTGCACTATGTATTCTAGTTTTTAATTATGAGATTTTTGAGAGGATTAAAAATATTTTAAAAGGGATGAGATCTTAGTAGTATGATTTATTATTTTTTAATATTTATATACCTGATGTTTTGTATGACTAGAGTTGTATCAAAATATAATACTCTCTATTTAGAACTATACCTTTTAGTTACTTTAATATTTCTGTCTACATTTAGGTCTTTTGGGGTTGGTGCTGATACATTAGTTTATTTGATGTTTTTTCAGGACTTTCCTAATTTATTTAATTTTGATTTTGACTACTTAGCTCATATAGAAATCGGATTTAGATTTTTTTTAGCTACTATAAAAATCTTTACTCATAGTGAAGAATTTTTTCTGTTTTTATCTTCTGCCTTTTGTATCATTCCTGTGTATTTGGGGCTGAAAAAGCTTAAGTTAGAGTATGCATTAGTTGGTTTGTTTTTTTATTTCCTTATTTTTTTTATTAATTATCCAAATAGTGTAATTAGGCAAGGCATATCAATGGGTTTGTTTGTACTTTCCTTGCCATATATGCGTGATAGACAACATTTTATGGTTCTGTTGTTGGGAGCAATTTCTTCTTTATTTCATACAACAGGATTTATTATATTCTTGTGTTATATTTTTACTTTTTTTGAATACAAGAAAGCTCTAACAATTACACTTTTATTTTCTTTCGTTAGTTTTTTTCTTTACAAATTTAATGTTTTACAATATTTAATATTTAATTATATCGGTTCTGGCTATGAAGAGGTTTACACTGTTCAGTTTTCAGAGGATACTTCTCTGTCTCAATATTTATATAGGGTTGCTGTTGCTTTTTTAATTGGATTCTTAATTTTTAGAGTGGATAATGACTTTTACAAAAAACTTTTTTTATTTTATTTAATGGGTTTCTTTGTTTATATAGCTCTTTCTGATAATAATTTATTGGCCGCAAGATTTAACATGTTTTTTAGAATGCTTGAATTAGTTTTAATTCCGTATGCCTTAACATGTATTCGAGATTATAGGTATAGGCTCTTCTTCTTTATTGTATTTTTTTCTGTTTTTCTGTTGTTTTTTATAAAATCTGTCAATATTCCATACAATCAATATAGGTTTTCAGATTTTATTTGAGAGGTTTTATGAAAGTGATTTTTTTAGTCCATTCTTTCGATACCATAGAAAGGGGTGGAGTTCTTAAAGTTGTTTCAGAACTGACTGAGAGTCTGGTTAGTCATATTGATGATATTAATGTTATCAGTTTAGGTGTAGTTAATAGTTTTGCATTCGATCTTAATGATAGTGTTAAATTTTCTTCCTTAGATATGCCTAAGTATAAAACAACATTTTATAAGGGTAATATGAAGGTAAAATGGTTCTTTGATGCTTTTAACGCATTAAAAGAATCTGTGGTTAATAATTCAGAAGCAATTTGGGTTACATCATCACCACCTTTAACACTGCTTTTAGGTTTGTTTAAATTTAAATATAATTTAAAAGTTATTGGTTGTGATCATATTTCTACACTTTACTCAAAAGGTGGATATGTACAAAAAATAAGGAATTTAATTTTAAAAAAAATAAATATAATGGTCGCATTAACGCCACAAGATAGGGATTTCTATATTCAAAACAATATTAGGTCTGTTTATATACCTAATGGCGTTAATCTTGATTTGATTCATGTTAATAACGCAAGGAAAAATATAATATTTGTTGGTAGGTTTCATGACGTGAAACAGCCGCTCAAAGTGGTTGATTTATTTGTTAATTCTAAGTTTGCCAGGGAGCGTTTTAGGTTGAAGATGTATGGACATGGTGAATTAGAAGAAAAGCTGATTTCTCATGTGAATTCGTCTGGCTTTAGTCATTTAATTGATATTATAACGGATGAAACTAATCCTAATATAATATATAAAGATGCTTTTGCATTGGTAATGACTTCTAAAGTTGAAGGCATGCCTATGGTTTTGTTAGAAGCAATATCTAAAAATATTCCGTGTCTTGCAATTGATTGTCCATACGGCCCTGCAAATATTATTAAAGATGCTATTAATGGTTTTTTAATTAATGGTGAATATGATGATTTTGAAAAAAAAATAGCATCATGTGAGAAATTAATTAATACTGACTTTAGAGATTCGATTTCTGAGTTTAGTAATGATAATGTTACATTGAATTGGATGAAGTTACTAAATGAAGTTTAAAAATGATATGTTTTCCATATTAATATCCATCTACTATAAAGAAAAGCCTGAATACTTTGATGCCTGTATGAAAAGTATATGGGATTTCCAAACACTTAAACCATCTGAAATTATTATGGTTGAAGATGGATCTTTAACTCCTGAGTTAGATCAAGTTATTGCTCAATGGCAAGAAAAAATAGGTACAGCTTTAAAAATTACTAAATTAGCTGAGAATGTGGGTACAGGAAAAGCAAAAAATATTGGTTTACAACAATGTAGTCATGAAATTATTTGTATTGTAGATACAGATGATATTTCTGTTTCCGATCGCTTTGAAAAGCAAATGCAATGCTTTGAAGCAGATGGTGATTTGGTGATTTTAGGTGGTCAAATTACCGAATTTGTGGATGATATATCATCGCCTTCGGGTATGCGGGTTGTTCCATTGGATAATCAAGCTTTGAGACATTATGCAAAAAAGCAAAGTCCTTTTAATAACATGACTATATCCTACCGAAAGTCTAAGATTCTTGAGGTAGGAGGTTATCAACATCATCTATGGATGGAAGATTACAACTTATTCTTAAGGGTAATCGCCAAAGGCTATAAGATACAGAATTTAGCAGATGTCCTTGTGTATGCTCGCATTGATAATGGTATGCATGCTCGTCGCAAAGGATTCGAATATATTAGAAGTGAGAAACAGTTACTAAATTTGAAAAAACAGCTTAAATTACAGAATTCGATTCATGCTAATATGCTGTTTCTTTTCAGATCATTATTTAGACTGATGCCTAGTTCATTACTAGGGAAAATATATAATACTTTTTTAAGAAAAAAAGTTCAAAAGTAATGGAATAACCGTATGAAGCGCTTAGTCGATATATTAATAGCAAGTATTGCTTTAATTATCTTATCTCCTTTATTTATATGGGTTGCCTATAAGGTTCGTAAAAATTTAGGTTTTCCTATCTTTTTTTATCAAGAACGACCTGGAAAAAATGGCGAACTTTTTAAAATGATCAAGTTTCGCTCTATGAAAGATGCTTTTGATAAGCAGGGTAATTCCTTACCTGATGAAATGCGTATCACTCCCTTTGGACAGAAGCTACGTTCTACTAGCTTAGATGAAATGCCTCAGTTAATTAATGTACTCAAGGGTGATATGAGTATTGTTGGCCCACGTCCAATGCTTAAAGAATTTGTTGAACTTTATTCACCTGAACAAGCACGTCGTTTAGAAGTGCGCCCAGGTATGACGGGACTTGCGCAAGTCAGTGGCAGAAATGAGTTAGACTATGAAGAGCGCTTTAAGTGTGATGTATGGTATGTAGACAACCATAATGCTTGGGTCGATTTTAAAATTATGTTTAAGACAGTTAAAGTCATGCTCAAGCGCGAAGGCATAAGTGCACCTGGTCATGTAGGACCATCTCTTTTTCACGGTAATAATCCGCAGGCAACACAACAGCAAAAAGATTAAAGGTTATTGGTAATATATCCATGATTAGAAAAGCGATTCTCCCGGTGGCAGGTTTAGGTACCCGGTTCTTACCTGCAAGTAAGTCGATTCCCAAAGAAATGGTTACAGTTGTTGACCGTCCAGCCATTGAATATGTAGTACGCGAGGCAGTTGCGGCAGGAATTGAACAAATTATTCTGGTGACTCATTCTTCAAAAGCTTCCATTGAAAATTATTTCGACCGTAATTTTGAACTCGAAACTACATTAGAAAATAAAAAGAAATTTGATTTGCTCAAAGAAATTACTGAAATCTTACCTCCGCATGTCAGTGTTGTGAGTGTTCGTCAGCCACAGCCACTTGGTTTAGGTCATGCGGTATTGTGTGCAAAAGCCGTGGTGGGAGACGAAGATTTTGCTGTATTACTTCCAGATGTGCTGGTTAAGGATGATCAGGCTGAAAATGACCTGGCGAAAATGATCGCACGTTTTGAAGCGACCGGAGCTTCACAAATTATGGTTGAAGCAGTACCTGAACATCTGGTCGATCAATACGGAATTGTTGATGTCGCTGAGAGTCCAGCAGTGGCTGAAAGCATTATCATGCAAGGTATTGTAGAGAAGCCAGCAGTGGGAACAGCACCCTCTAATCTTTCAGTGGTTGGTCGCTACGTTTTGCCTGCTAAAATTATGCAATTATTAGAGCAGACACCCAAAGGTGCAGGTAATGAAATTCAATTGACTGATGCGATCGCAATGTTACATCAAACAGACTGTATTGAAGCTTATCGTATGAAAGGTCAAACTTTTGATTGTGGTAGCAAACTCGGTTATTTAAAAGCAGTATTGCATTATGGTGTAGCTCATCCAAAATTGGGTGAAGAATTTAAAGCCTTAATTAAAGAGTTAGAACTATAAAATTATAAGAATAGGAGTTTTTATGAAAGTTGCGGTATTTGGACAAACCCTTTATGCCGGAGTAATGGCAGCTTTATTGGCAGAGTGTGGACATCAGGTATATTGGTGTGATGTATTAAAAAAAACATCGTCAGAACAGGCCTACGCACAAGATGAAGCGGTTAAGCATTTATTGGAAAAACAAGCAAAAAATGGATTTCTTCAATATTGCAACTTCAATGAAATCCCTTTAGATACCGATGTTTATTTTTTTAGTTTAAGTCCTGCTGAAGAAGCCCAAGGCATCGAGCTTCTAAAAGAGCTAAAACAACGTCCCATTATTCATCCCAAGTTAATGATTAATGCTTCAACTTTGGGGCTGCACAGTACTGAAAAATTCCAGCATATTCTTGCTCAAGATGAGTGGGTCTATTTACCTGATATGATTCAGGAAGGCAATGCGCTACCCAGTATGACGCAAGCTGAACAGCTGATTGTCGGCTGTACGCGATCTGAAGTTCAAAACAAAGTCCGGGAATTGTTACGTCCTTTATTTCCCCGTCAGCAACAGTATCTGTTTATGCCTGTTTTAGATGCTGAATTTACCAAGCTCAGTATTTCAGGCATGTTGGCAACACGCATTAGCTATATTAACGACTTGGCTGTAGTTGCAGAAAAACTGGGCATTGATATTGAACATGTCCGTCAGGGTATGGCTGCAGATAGCCGTATTGGCGCTTCTTATTTGTATCCGAGTGCCGGCTTTGGTGGGGAAAACTTCTCACACGATATTATGACTTTGGCCAATACGGTTTCTGGTACTGGGGTTAAAAGCCAGTTACTGGCTCAGGTTTGGGAAATTAACCAACAGCAAAAAGAACTTTTATTTAGGAAATTATGGAACTATTTTCATGGTGACTTGAACGGGAAAACTGTTGCCATTTGGGGTGCTGCCTTTAAGGAAAACACCTCTCGTATTCAACAATCGCCTATTCATGTCATGCTGAATGCCTTATGGGCACAAGGGGTCAAGGTTAAATTACATGACCCTCAAGCCCTTGCTGAAATTGAAAAAATATATGGTCATCGTGAAGATCTGATTTATTGTACTGATCAATATGAAGCTGTGAAAGACAGCCATGCCTTGTGTTTACTCACCGCTTGGAAGCAATACTGGAGCCCAGATTACAAGAAACTGCTTCAGACCATGCAGCATCCCTTAATTTTAGATGGCCGTAATATTTTTGATCCAGATTATGTTAAAGCACAAGGTCTTGCTTATATGGGAGTTGGACGCTAATGACACAGCCTATTCAGCCTTTTATCGTCAATGATTATGAAGCTATTTTAACTAAGCTCAGCAATTTAAAAGAACAATTTGAGCATCTGCATTTAAATGAGCTGTTCGCGCAAGATGATCAGCGCTTTGAAAGGTTCTCGGTCATATTGGAACAGATTGTTTTAGATTTCAGTAAGCATCGTATTGACCAGAATGTCTTGAATGCATTAATTCATTTTGCTGAAACACAAAATCTGGAAAACTGGATTAAACGGCTTTTTTCTGAAGAGCAGATCAATTATACCGAGCAGCGTGCAGCAATGCATTGGGCTTTGCGTCTTCCTGAAAATGATCCATTACATACGCAACTTTCAAATCAGGTGCATGCTCAATTACAACGCATGTTTGCCCTGGTAGAAAAAATTCACGCAGGCCAATGTCGCGGCGCAACCGGTGAAGTGATTCAGGATGTCGTCAATATCGGGGTCGGTGGATCAGACCTCGGGCCACTGATGGTATCCCAAGCTTTATCTGATTTTAAACAAGCGACATCAAAATCGCTGAATGTACATTTTGTTTCTACGATCGATGGCAGTCAGTTATCTGAGCTGTTGCATAAGCTGCGTCCAGAAACCACCCTGTTCATTATTTCATCGAAATCTTTTGGAACCATTGACACCTTATCCAATGCACAAACGGCACGCTTGTGGTTAGAAAAAGCCTTTGGCCAACATAGCCAGATGTTGAAACATCATTTTGTTGGCGTGTCGACCAAGCCTGAAAAAATGACGGAATGGGGGATTGCCGAGGAAAACCAGTTTCTGCTTTGGGATTGGGTCGGGGGGCGTTATTCACTCTGGTCATGTATTGGCTTGCCGATTGCTTTAACAATCGGGGTGGAAGGCTTCAAGCAGTTGCTTGCCGGTGCACACGCCATCGATCAGCATTTCCAAACAGCGCCTTTAAGCCAAAATATTCCGGTACTGATGGGCTTACTTGGCGTTTGGAACAACAACTTCCTTGATATTCAGACACATGCAGTACTGCCTTATGATGGCCGCCTTAAATACTTTGCTTCCTACTTGCAGCAGCTAGAAATGGAATCGAATGGTAAGTCGATTCAGCGCAATGGTGAAAAAGTGACTTTGGATACCTGTCCGATTGTCTGGGGTGAAGTCGGGCCGAATGCCCAGCATGCCTTTTATCAATTGTTACATCAAGGTACCCAAGCAGTGAGCTGTGATTTTATTGCACCTGTGCAACGCTATAATACCAACCAGTTTACCTATGCAGAAAATGCTGAGGCCTTGGTCGAGCAGCACCATTTAGCTTTGTCCAATTGTCTGGCGCAGTCGCGTTTATTGGCATTTGGTAATCAGGCACTTGATCAAGATGAATTAGAAAATTTAGCGCGATATAAGCAGTATTCGGGTAATCAACCGAGCACGACCATTTTATTGCAAGAATTAAATCCCTATAGTTTAGGTATGCTGATTGCCATGTATGAGCATAAGGTATTTGTGCAGTCTGTACTTTGGAATATCAATCCATTCGATCAATGGGGCGTTGAAAAAGGCAAAGAAATTGCCAATCAGCTGTTACCGATTTTAAATGGAGAGGTAGAAGATATTTCGAGTTTAGATGCCTCTACTCAAGGGTTAATCCAGATATTATTAGGAAAAACACATGGCTAAAATTTTAGTAACAGGTGGGGCAGGTTACATTGGCTCACATACCTGTGTGGAACTTTTAAATTCAGGACATGAAGTTGTGGTTCTGGATAATCTTTGCAATAGTTCAGAAGAATCTCTTAACCGTGTGCAACAGTTGAGCGGTAAAACCTTGACCTTTGTTGAAGGCGATATTCGTGATGCACAAGTTCTGGATCAGGTTTTTCAGCAATATCCGATTGATGCGGTGATTCATTTTGCCGGTTTGAAAGCGGTGGGCGAAAGTCAACAAATTCCACTCACCTATTTTGATAATAATATTGCAGGTTCCATTAGCCTGGTCAGAGCAATGGAACGCGCAGAAATTTTTAATTTGGTTTTTAGCTCATCTGCAACGGTTTATGATGAAGCAAATACATCTCCGCTAAATGAAGATATGCCGACAGGTATGCCAAGTAATAATTATGGCTATACCAAACTGATTGTTGAGCAACTGTTGCAAAAACTTTCCGCTGCAGATGAACGTTGGTCGATTGCGCTACTTCGCTATTTTAATCCGGTCGGTGCACATAAAAGTGGACGCATTGGCGAAGATCCACAAGGAATTCCCAATAATTTAATGCCTTATGTGACTCAGGTGGCAGTAGGGCGTCGTGAGAAACTTTCTATTTTTGGTCATGATTATTACACTGTCGATGGTACAGGGGTACGAGATTATATCCATGTGGTCGATTTAGCCAATGCACATTTATGTGCCCTGAATAATCGTTTAAATGCTCAAGGTTGTCGTGCCTGGAATATTGGTACAGGCAATGGTTCATCCGTGCTTCAAGTTAAAAATACTTTTGAAAAAGTGAATGGTGTACCTGTTGCATTTGAATTTTCACCACGACGTGAAGGGGATGTGGCAACATCTTTTGCAGATAATGCACGTGCAGTGGTTGAGCTTGGTTGGAAACCAAAATATGCTTTAGAAGATATGTTGGCGGATAGTTGGAACTGGCAAAAGAAAAATCCGAATGGCTATCGTGATTAGAATATGTGTGCATTCATAGGATGAAAAAAAGGAGCTTGATAAAAGCTCCTTTTTTGATTGATTGAAGGTTTTAGCCTTCGATCAATTGTGTCACTTCATCCACATATGCCTGGATGCTTTTCGGATTTTGATCACGGCGACTTTCAATATTTAAACGCAATAGGGGTTCAGTATTGGATGTACGTACGTTCAAACGCCATACGCCAAAATCTAAACTCACACCATCTGTGTAATCAATCACTGGTTTTTGATCGGCATAGTGATCAAAAATCTTTTGAATCGTCGTTTGAGTATCAGCAACTTTAAAGTTGATTTCACCCGAACATGGGAATTTCGCAATCATCTCTTCGACTAGGCTTGATAATGATTGTTTGGTTTCAGATAAAACCACAACCGCCAATAACCACGGAATCATGCCACTATCGCAATAAGCAAAATCACGAAAATAATGGTGTGCACTCATCTCACCACCGTAAGCCGCATTGTGTTCGCGCATCACATCTTTAATGAATGCATGACCTGATTTTGATTGCACAGCAACACCTTGATATTGCTCGACAACATCTAAGGTGTTCCAAACAAGGCGAGGGTCATGAACAATTTTTTCACCTGGTTGTTTCAGTAAGAAGGCTTGGGCAAGCAGACCCACAATGTAATAACCTTCAATGAATTGACCTTTCTCATCGAAGAGGAAACAACGGTCAAAGTCACCATCCCAGGCAACCCCCATATCTGCTTGATGCTGAATGACTGCATCACGGGTGCTATCACGATTTTCAATTAAAATCGGGTTGGGAATACCATTTGGGAATGTTCCATCTGCTTCATGATGAATTTTGATAAATTCAATCGGTACATTCAGTAATTTAAATTTATCTTCAATCGCATCAACAACATGACCTGCTGCACCATTGCCGGCATTCACCACCAATTTCATTGGACGAATTTTTGAAACATCAATGTAAGTCATTAAGTGTTCAATAAATTCAGGCAGAATATTGTAGCTTTGCGTTGTACCTTTTAGTGCAACTTCTGTGAATTCACCTGTTTCAGCCAAAGCACGAATTTCTTTTAGACCGGTATCTGCACTAATTGGACGTGAGTTCTCACGAACCAATTTCATACCGTTATAATCCATCGGATTATGACTCGCAGTAATTTCGATACCACCTTGTACATCTAAATGGAAGGCACCAAAATAGACTTCTTCTGTACCGGTCATGCCTAGGTCGAGTACATTGACACCTGCATCATTTAAACCTTTGATCGAGGCCTGTTTCAGACCTTCACTGCTGAGACGGATGTCACAGCCGATTACCACAGTTTTTGGTTGATATATCTGTCCATAGGCGCGACCAATTTTATAAGCAATATCTTCATTCAGCTCCGTGCCAAGTTTTCCGCGAATGTCATAGGCTTTAAAACAGGTGAGTTTTGTCATGTGATCTCTCGATATTCCTGAAAATAATGCGAAGTTATAAGGTTTTAAATAGTATAGAGATAAACTTACAGTATTAAAAAACAAAAAAACCAATAAAAAATTATAGGGGGTTATGAATCACTTGAGCTTAGTAATAACCTGAATCGCGGATAAGAAATTAGCTTGAAAAAAAGGTGACTGAAAACCATTAGGGAGTTACCACACCACCTACGCCTTCAGCCACCATGTTCGATTTTACATATTTCTTCTGCATCATTGATGACTTTTTTCAGAAATTTGAAGCAAGCTATTGGGAATTTTTAAAACACAACAACAAGCGTTTGAGAATGCGGTCAGAGGTGGATCAGGAAATTTGAACAACACTTATAAGTGATATTTTGCTCCCCAAATGATGTTATAAACATCAATATATGGAGTATTTTATGGCACGTAGACCAAGAAGAAATCATTCAAATGATTTTAAAGCTAAGGTAGCACTTGCTGCGATTAAAGCAGAAAAAACACTTGCTGAATTGAGTGCTGAATTT
>NZ_SJXH01000010.1 GCF_004336635.1 Acinetobacter sp. ANC 4862 | reverse complement strand
GAATGATCCAAGTAAATCTGTTTGAGAGAAAAACCTTAAAAGCTTTATTCATGCCCGATAAAATACCGATAAAACAAAAGGAAGCTCAATTGAGCCTCCTTTTATGAAAAATTGTGGGACAGCAGTGATCTTCAGATTCCCTTTTTTATTGCAAATCTTGCTTGGAAAAAATAAAGTCATCTAAATAATTTGCTAAAATGGGCGTATAGCAAACAGACTTATTTTTATATGGCTTATCAACTTATTCCATTATCCATTCAAGCAACGGACAACATTCAGTGTCCCCATTGTCAACAAAACGTCATTAATTGGGCTGAAGAGCAGTATGTACAGCCCTGTGAACATACCTTATTTATTGCCATGGATATCGGTTTTGAATATATGACCGATGAATTTGAGCAAACCATGTCACGTTCGGTTGATGATCTGCATGCTAATGATGATCAGGTAAATATGTTTGCAGAAATCACGCAATCCACTTATCCCAATTATTTGATTTTTCAATCTGATTTGGGCATAGCAGGATATTCTCGTTATGTCGGTTTTACGGCATAAATAGAATCTAATATAAAAGCTCCCGAAGGAGCTTTTATATTTTGTAGTACTAAAAAAGTTTAGTTCTCGATGACTTCTTCTTCAACATCATCATCTGCCGTGTCCATGCCTAGTTCTTTGAGCTTGCGAGTCAGGGTATTACGTCCCCAGCCGAGCAATTCAGCAGCATGGCGTTTACGACCACGGGTTTGTTGTAAAGCGGCAGTAATCAGAGTGCGTTCAAACATGGGTGTGGCAATGTCCAAAATCTTCATTTCACCGTTTTTAAGCTTTTGGATCGCCCATTGAGCCAATAATTCATCCCAGTGATGCAGTGAAACACGATCAAAATTACTGTGTGGTTGGGCTTCATCACCCGAACGTTGAATTGGAATTTGTTTCAATTCAGACGGTAAATCTTCAGGGTAAACCTCACGTCCAGTAATCATGACTGTAAGCCAGCGACAGGTATTTTCTAACTGACGGACGTTGCCTTGCCAGGGTAATTGTTGCATGTACTCTTGGGTTTCTGGACGCAAGATTTTAGGATTCACCCCTAATTCTTTACCAGCGCGTGCCAAGAAGTGCTGCGCCAACATTGGAATGTCTTCACTACGATGGGCCAGTTTTGGAATGTGAATACGGATCACGTTCAGGCGATGATATAAATCTTCACGGAAGCGACCATCATGAACCAGTTTTTCCAAGTCTTGGTGAGTTGCTGCGACTATACGCACATCCACTTTGACCGGGATATGACCACCGACACGATAGAATTCACCATCTGCCAAGACACGCAGTAAACGTGTTTGGGTTTCAAATGGCATGTCCCCAATTTCATCTAGAAATAAGGTACCGCCATTGGCCTGTTCAAAACGACCTTGACGTTGCGAGTTGGCTCCGGTAAATGCGCCTTTCTCATGACCGAAAAGTTCAGTTTCAATCAGGTCTTTTGGAATAGCAGCCATATTTAAGGCAATAAAAGGCTTGCTGCTACGTGGCGAATGGCGATGCAGGGCATGTGCAACCAGTTCTTTACCTGTACCAGATTCACCATTAATCAGTACGGTAATATGCGACTGTGACAAACGGCCAATTGCACGGAAAACTTCCTGCATTGCAGGTGATTCACCAATGATTTCGGTCGTTTGAATAGGCGGTGCTGTTTTTGCAGATTCTTGTTGTTGTAACTTGGCAATATGCAAAATTGCACGATTCACCAATGCCAATGCTTCATCAATATCGAACGGTTTTGGTAAATATTCAAAAGCACCGGTTTGATAGCTGGATACCGCAGATTCCAGGTCTGAATGAGCGGTCATAATAATGACAGGCAAATCCGGATGGCTACCTTTCACTTTACCCAAGAAAGTGAGACCGTCGATTCCCGGCATGCGGATATCTGTCAAAATTACATCAGGCGCATCTATATTAAGTTGATCGAGCGCAGATTGTGCTTCTTCAAAACTGGTAACGTCAAAACCTTCTTCTTTGAATGTTTTTTCCAGTACCCAGCGCATGGCGCGATCATCATCAATTACCCATATTTTATTTCGCGACATGGTTAAACTCCCAAGGTAAATATAAGCTAAAGACTGTTTTTCCTGGAACTGATTGGCATTCAATCATTCCGCTATGTTGATGCATAATATTCTGTGCAATGCTCAAACCGAGCCCTGTGCCTTTAGCACGTCCTGTGACCAGTGGATAAAACACCGATTCTAAAATTTCTTCCGGTACACCCGGGCCATTGTCTTCAATATCAATACGAACAGCAGAGCGCTTTAACACACCATTAATGGTGACTAGACGCTGAATCCGTGTTCGCAAAATAAGTTCAGGCTGATGGTCTACAAAGAATTCTTTATTTTCCATCATGGCTTGGACTGCATTTACACTAATGTTGAGCATGACCTGAATCAGTTGATCGCGGTCTGCCATGACATCGGGTAGAGACAAATCATAGTCACGGGTGATTTTGATTTTCTTTTTAGTTTGATTGGTAATGAGTGAGCGCACGCGTTCGAGTGGCTCATGTACATTGACTAATTCATAGCTTGGCAATTGGCGCGAGCCGAGCATGGTGTCCGCCAGGTTACGTAAACGATCCACTTCACTAATGATAATGTCAGTGAATTCTGAATATTGAGGATCATTTAAGCTGCGTGCCAGCAATTGGGTTGCACCACGGATGCCGCCTAAAGGATTTTTAATTTCGTGCGCCACACCACGAATCAGCTGTCGTGCAACCTGGTGTTGTTGAATCAGGTTTTCTTCTTTAGAGATTTTCAACATCCGATCAATCGGATTTAATTCTATCAGTAGAAGCGGGTGATACGGCTTTTGAGCGTTTATTTGTGAAACAGTATAATCCACATGGATATCTTTAAAGTTGACACTAATGGTGGCTTCACGACGGGTATAAGGCTGTCCTGTGACGAAAGTATTCAATAACGCTTCTTCGGTATTAAACTCATCATCAGGCATATGCAGTAAATTTAAGACGGGTTGACCTGAAGCACGCAGCAAACTGATGTCAAACAAAGCTTCACAAGAAGAATTTAAATAAAAAATATTCAGCTGGCTATCGACCAGTAAAATGGCGGTGGTTAAGTTATCCACTAAAAGGCGATAGTCGATCCCGGCGGGTTGATCCATTAGCGAAAGCATCCTGTATTAAAATAGCGCAATGGCATCTGCACTTCTTGTCATTTCTCCCTGTTATGGGACATTCAACGAGTTAAACGTTGTCGAAATAAAGCAAAATGCACGCCAACTTTGAGCACGTGTGGAAATAAAAATTCTGACGCTATAAAAGTGTGCTTTTTGTTGTTTGATTACAGAATTTACATAGCATAGTAAAGGAAATAAAAATATTAGTGAACCAAAATGGTGCATTTAAAATATTTGGTAAAAATATAGGCATATTTTGGTGCGTGATGCAAAGAGTCGGCTTTCTACCTATTTTTATGATCGGAAAAGACATACAATACGCGGATTATAGTGGAGTGCAGATTCATGAAATCCCCCAAAGTCGGTTTCGTTTCTTTAGGTTGTCCTAAGGCATTGGTAGATTCTGAACGAATTTTAACTCAGTTAAAGACTGAAGGTTATGATGTAGCATCGGATTATGATGGTGCTGATTTAGTTGTTGTGAATACGTGTGGTTTTATTGAATCTGCCGTACAAGAATCGTTAGATGCAATTGGTGAAGCCATGAGCGCAAATGGTCGTGTCATTGTGACCGGTTGTTTGGGTAAAGATGAAGACAAAATTCGTAAAATGCACCCGAATGTCCTTAAAGTGACAGGTGCCGCGGCATATCAAGAAGTGATGGAGGCCGTACACGAGTACGTACCTGAACCACCAAAGCATAACCCGTTTATTGACCTTGTTCCTGAACAGGGTATTCGTTTGACTCCTAAACATTATGCCTATTTGAAAATATCGGAAGGCTGCAACCATCGTTGTACATTCTGTATTATTCCAAGTATGCGTGGTGATCTGGTTTCACGTCCTGTGGGTTCTGTTTTAAGCGAAGCACAAGCGTTGAAAAAAGCCGGTGTAAAAGAAGTCTTGGTCATTTCTCAAGATACATCTGCCTATGGTGTAGATACCAAGTACAAGCTGGATTTTTGGAACGGTCAGCCGGTTAAAACCAAATTCTTCGACATGTGTGAAGCTTTAGGTCAACTCGGTATTTGGGTGCGTCTACATTACGTTTATCCATATCCACATGTGGATGCGGTGATTGACTTAATGGCACAAGGTAAAATCCTGCCATATCTAGACATTCCTTTTCAGCATGCCAGTCCGCGCATCTTGAAATTGATGAAGCGACCAGCCCATAGTGAAAATACGCTTGAACGTCTTAAACTTTGGCGTGAAAAATGCCCTGAATTGGTGATTCGTTCAACATTCGTGGTTGGCTTCCCGGGTGAAACTGAAGAAGATTTCCAGATTTTGCTTGAATGGCTCAAAGAAGCACAGCTTGATCGCGTAGGTTGCTTTACCTATTCACCTGTTGAAGGTGCGACAGCAAATGATCTTCCAGACCATGTGCCTGAAGAAATCAAGCAAGACCGTTATGAACGTTTCATGCAAGTACAGCAAGAAATTTCAGCAGCCAAACTGCAAAAACGTATTGGTCAAACCATGACAGTACTGGTTGATGATTTGGAAGATGAATTTCCGGTGGCTGTGGCACGTTCTTATGCAGATGCACCTGAAATTGATGGTAATGTCTTTGTAGAAGATATTGATAAGAGTCAAATTAAAGCCGGCGATTTGCTTGAAGTCGAAATTACCGATGCAGATGAATATGATTTATATGCGAAGTTAATTCGAGTCAAGTCTGCTTGATCTGTCATAAAAGTATACGAATAAAAGTTTAGATATTGGAAGATTCGGAGATTTCCTGATGTTGGATTCAAAAAAACCCCGTTATGCACGCATTTTGCTTAAGCTTTCTGGTGAGGCACTTGCAGGAAATAAGGACATGGGGATTGATGCACAAGTGCTTGATCAAATGTCTTTAGCGATTGCTCATTTGGTGGGTTTGGGTGTTCAAGTCGGTATCGTGGTTGGCGGTGGTAACCTGTACCGCGGTAGCCAATTGCAAAAAGATGGTTTGGTTGGTCGTGTAACAGGTGACCAAATGGGCATGCTTGCAACTGTTATGAACGGTTTGGCATTACGTGATGCTTTGGTACGCCGTAACATCAAAACCCGTTTAATGTCTGCTTTGCCAATTGGTGCAGTAGTTGAAGCGTATTCAAGCCGTGATGCCATCCGTCATTTGACTCAAGGCGAAGTGTGCGTATTTGTTGCGGGTACAGGTAATCCATTCTTTACTACTGACACAGCTGCTTGCTTGCGTGGTATTGAAATTGAAGCCAACTTGATCTTAAAAGCCACTAAAGTGGATGGCGTATATAATAAAGATCCAAGCAAATATGACGATGCGGTAAAATATGAAACACTTACATTTGACCAAGTGTTAGATGAAAAGTTAGGCATCATGGATTTAACTGCGATCTGCTTGTGCCGTGATCATAATGTGCCACTACAAGTATTCGATATGAATAAGTCGGGTTCATTGCTTTCAGTGGTTATGGGTGAAAAAGAAGGGACTCACGTTACCAATTAATGACGTGAGCCTGAAAGCTCTTTATACTACACGCTATTTAGTAATTATATCTCTTAGAATTAAGTAAGGAAGATCATATGATTAACGATCTTAAAAAAGACAGCGAAGACCGCATGAACAAGACTTTAGAGTCTTTAGAACATGGTTTTGCTAAAGTTCGTACTGGCCGCGCGCATCCATCAATCTTGAATGGTGTGATGGTTCCTTACTATGGCTCTGATGTGCCTTTAAACCAAGTGGCAAACGTGGGTCTTGAAGATTCACGTACATTGTTGGTACAACCATTTGAACGTACAATGGTTTCAGCAATTGATAAGGCTATTCGTGAAGCAGGTTTGGGTTTAAATCCGATTACTGCTGATGCGATTCGTGTGCCAATGGCTGCACTAACTGAAGAAACACGTCGTGACATGCAGAAAGTTGCACGCACTGAAGCTGAAAATGCCAAAGTTGCGATCCGTAACATCCGTCGTGATGTATTGGGCGACATCAAAGCATTATTGAAAGAAAAAGAAATTTCTGAAGATGATGATCGTCGTGCATCTGATGATATCCAGAAAATCACCGATAAATTTGTTGCTGAAGTGGACAAACGCCTTGCTGCGAAAGAAGCTGAATTGATGAAGGTCTAAGATTTAATGACCGTATCAGAAGACAGTTTACCTCTTCCAAAACATGTTGCCATCATTATGGATGGCAACAATCGTTTTGCAAAAAAAATGCAAATGCAAAAGGGTGCTGGACACCGTGAAGGGAAGAATGTCCTGGATCCGATTGTTGAGCACTGTAGAAAAAAACAAATTCAAGCGTTAACCGTTTTTGCATTTTCTAGTGAAAACTGGAATCGTCCTCAATTTGAGGTTGATTTACTCATGGCATTGTTAGAAGAAACAATCCATGAGCAACTGCCTCGAATGGAAAAATTCAATATTGCCTTATGTTTTATTGGTGATCGTTCTCGTTTATCTGCGCATTTACGTGAGTTGATGTTGCAAGCCGAACAAAGGACTGCTAAGTTCGACAGCATGACTTTGACCATCGCGATTAGTTACGGTGGTATGTGGGATATGGCGCAGGCTGCAAAACAAATTGCAGCGGATGTTCTGGCAAAAAAAGTCGCAGTTGAAGATATAAATGTTGAGTTGTTTGGGCAACATGTCAGTATGGCGGATTTACCCGCGGTAGATTTACTGATCCGCACGGGTGGTGATTATCGTTTGTCGAATTTTTTACTTTGGCAAGCCGCTTATGCTGAGTTGTATTTTACCCAAACCTTATGGCCTGAATTTACCGTTGAAGAATTCGATGATGCGTTAGCAGTCTTTGCTGGGCGTGAACGTCGTTTTGGTAAAACTTCAGAGCAAATCCAACAAGAGAAACTTGAGAATTAATAAATGTTAGAGCGGATTATAACCGCATTGGTATTGGTAGCAGTTGTACTTAGTTGTATGTTTGCTACACAGTCTCAGTATCCAATGTTTGTGCTGATGATTGTTGCAGCAGGGGTCGCAGGGTATGAGTGGTTTAAACTTATGCCAGGAAAAAATAAAAATCTGGTGAAACCCTTTGCTTGGGGTTATGGATTAGCGACAGCAGCATTAGCAACTTTGGCATTATATTTTAATGATATCGCTCTATTACTTTGGGCAGCTTCCATTTTTTCCTGGATTTTAAGCATCTTTTGGGTTAAATCATATCCAAGTTATGATGGATGGTATAATTCAAGCTTAAATGTGATTGGATTTATTTTAATTTCTGCTGCAGTGACCGCAATTTTCTCAGTCTGGAATAGCTCGCCATGGTGGCTGATGTACCTGTTTTTACTGGTATGGGGGGCAGACAGTGGCGCTTATTTTGTCGGGCGTAAATTGGGTAAGAAAAAACTGGCACCCGATGTGAGTCCAAATAAATCGGTTGAAGGTTTATATGGCGGCATCTTCACTGCAATGATTATTGTGGTAGTGGTCGAAGTTGTTTATTTAGATTTAACTTTGGCTCAGCATATTCTGTTTTTAATTTTATCTGTAGTCACTGTATTTAGTTCTGTATTGGGCGATTTGTTCGAGTCCATGATCAAACGTCGTGCCGGAATTAAAGACTCGGGTCGTATTCTGCCAGGGCATGGCGGGGTGCTTGACCGTATTGATTCATTGCTTGCTGCTGCTCCAATTTTTGCTGCAGGCATGTATGTTTTAAAACTTATTGGTGTAGATTTATAGATGTCACAATCTGTTTGTATATTAGGTGTAACGGGTTCCATTGGTCAAAGTACCTTAAAAATTCTGCAGCAGCATTCTGAAAAGTATTCTGTATTTGCAGTCACGGCGCATAGTCGAATTTTGGAACTTGTGGAAATATGCAAACAGTATCGACCGAAAATTGCAGTTGTTCCCTCAAATAAGGTTGATGAACTCAAGCAACATTTTCAAAATCAAAATCTTAACGATATTGAAATTTTGACCGATGAAGCCGGCTTGATTGCCGTTGCTGAACATGCAGATGTCGATGTGGTCATGGCAGCCATTGTTGGTGCGGCAGGTCTATTGCCTACATTGGCTGCGGTAAAAGCGGGTAAGCGAGTCTTGCTGGCGAATAAAGAAGCGCTGGTGATGTCGGGTGACCTGATGATGCAAGCTGCACATGATTATCATGCGGAATTGCTTCCAGTCGATTCTGAACATAATGCTATCTTTCAATGCTTACCTCAGAATTATTTCCAAACAGAACGTAACGGTCAGCCTAAACAGGGGGTGTCGCGTATTTTGCTTACCGCCTCTGGTGGGCCATTTTTAAATCATAGTCTTGAACAATTACAAAATGTGACACCTGCACAAGCGTGCAAGCATCCAAATTGGTCGATGGGGCAAAAAATCTCTGTTGATTCTGCGACTTTAATGAATAAAGGCTTGGAACTCATTGAAGCCTGTCATCTCTTTGCAATTTCAGAACAGTTTGTAACAGTGGTTGTACATCCACAGAGTATTATTCATTCTATGGTTCAATACGTGGATGGTTCGACTTTGGCACAAATGGGCAATCCTGATATGTGTACGCCAATTGCGCATGCGCTAGCATGGCCAGAGCGTATTCAAACCCATGTGCCTGCCTTGGATCTATTTGTGAATCATCAACTGGATTTTCAAGAACCTGATACCACTCGTTTCCCCGCATTGAAACTGGCTCGACAAGCAATGCAAAGTGGTGGTTTGGCACCCGCAATTTTAAATGCTGCGAATGAGATTGCTGTTGAAGCATTCTTGAAAAATAGCATTGGCTTTACTGAAATTCCTCAAGTGGTTGAACAAACCTTGAATCAGGTTGAAAGTGGTGCGGCGGAATCGATTGAACTTATTTTACAAGCTGACCGAGTTGCTCGTTCTGTAGCACAGCAAATTGTCATCAATAAAGGAAACTAAATCATGAGTGCCTTGTTTATTGTTGTGGCAGCCATTCTTTTGCTTGGACCGCTCATCGCGATTCATGAGTTTGGGCATTATATTGTTGCACGTAAACTCGGTGTGAAAGTTTTAGTCTATTCAATTGGTTTTGGACCAACATTATTTAAATGGACGTCTAAGAAGTCTGGCATTCAATATCAACTTTCTGCATTGCCCTTAGGTGGCTATGTGAAAATGTTGGACGAGCGCGAAGGTAGCGTGGCGGAAGAAGATTTACCAAAAGCCTTTAATCGTCAGCATCCATGGAAGCGAATTGCGATTGTGGCTGCAGGTCCATTGATTAATTTAGCTTTTGCTGTGGTTTTATTCTGGATTTTATTTATCCCATCCCAAGAACAACTGAATACTCGTGTTGGTAAAGTGTTACCGAATACACCTGCTGCAACTGTTCAAATGCAAGTGGGTGACAAAATTACAACAGTGGATGGTACTGAAACCAATACATGGGAAAAATTGAATTTTGCTTTGGTTGACCGTGTAGGTGAAACAGGTTCAATTGAAATTCAGGTAGAACGTGATGGGCAAATTAAAACCTTTCAATTACCCATTCAAAATTTCTTAAAAAATCAAAATCAATCTGCATTAGACAGTTTAGGCTTTATGCCATATCGCCCACACATTCCTGCCATTGCCACTAAACTTAGTGAAGATGGTGCAGCGATTCGTCAAGGGATGAAAGAAGGCGATAAAATTGTTGCGATTGATGGCGTAAAAATGAATGACTGGTTTGATGTGGTTCAAGTGGTTCAGGCTTCACCAGAAAAATTGTTAAAAATAGATGTGTTACGTCAAAATCAATTGCTGCATTTGCACGTGATGCCACAAGCCAAACGTGACAACATGGGGAATGTTTCAGGTATGCTTGGCGTACAGAATATTCCAGGGGAAATAAATATACCTGCAGATTATAAACAAATGATTCAATACAGTCCGACTGAAGCATTTGTGATGGCGGTTGATAAAACGGGTCAAATTTCAGGTATGATTTTGAACTCGATCGTCAAAATGTTTCGTGGTTTAATTGGCCTGGATAATTTATCCGGCCCGATTACCATTGCGAAAGTGGCAGGACAAAGCGCGGAAATGGGTTGGCAGACCTTTATCTCTTTTATGGCTTTAATGAGCGTGAGTTTGGGTATTTTAAATTTATTACCAATTCCTATGCTGGATGGTGGACATTTAGTTTACTATTTTATTGAGCTGATTCGTGGTAAACCTGTTTCTGAACAAATACAATTGGTTGGTTTAAAAATTGGTATGGTACTGCTCGGCAGCATGATGCTCCTTGCATTATTCAATGACTTCATGCGTTTATAACAACGTAAATACGAAATAAATTAACATCGGAAAAGACTGGCATGCAGCACACACATTTATTTATGCCTTTGGCGCTCATTAGTGCAATGGCAGCAGTACAACAAGTATATGCAGCAGATGAATTCATTGTCCGCGATATTAAAATTGACGGGCTTGTTCGTTTAACGCCAACAAATGTCTATGGGATGTTGCCTGTCAATGCTGGCGATCGTGTCGATGATACGACTATTGCAAATTCAATTCGTGCTTTGTATGCCACGGGCTTGTTTGATGATATCAAAGCATCAAAAGAAGCGGATACGCTCATTTTTAGCGTGGTTGAACGTCCACTGATTTCCAAGGTTGAGTTTAAAGGGAACAAGCTCATTCCTAAAGAAGCACTTCAAGATGGGCTTAAAAAAATGGGCATTGCAGAAGGTGAGGTTTTGAAAAAATCTGCCCTGCAAACCATTGAAACAGAACTTGAACAACAATATATGCAGCAAGGTCGTTATGACGCTGATGTAAGTGTTAAAACAGTCGCTAAACCAAACAACCGTGTCGATTTAACTATTGAGTTTGTGGAAGGT
Organism: Acinetobacter sp. ANC 4862; assembly: GCF_004336635.1. Taxonomy (GTDB): domain Bacteria; phylum Pseudomonadota; class Gammaproteobacteria; order Pseudomonadales; family Moraxellaceae; genus Acinetobacter. The sequence goes on along the minus strand of NZ_SJXH01000010.1, from coordinate 73,189 downwards.
AAAGCAGCTAAAGTTGTAGATATCAATATCATTGGTAATACTGTTTTTAATGAAAGCGATATCAAGCAAGCGTTTGCAGTGAAAGAAAGTAACTGGAGTTCGATTGTTACCCGTAACGATCGCTATGCCCGTGAAAAAATGGCAGCCAGTCTGGAAGCTTTACGTGCTCTGTATTTAAACAAAGGTTATATCAACTTTAATATTACCAATTCAAGTTTGAACCTGAGTGAAGATAAAAAGAATATCTTTGTTGAAGTCGCTGTTGAAGAAGGTGAGCAGTTCAAATTTGGTGAAACCAAGTTCCTGGGGGATGCACTTTATAAACCAGAAGAACTGAAAGCACTGCAAATTTACAAAGATGGCGAAACTTATTCTCAAGAAAAAGTAAATGCAGTCAAACAGCTTTTGCTTCGTAAATATGGTAATGCTGGTTATTACTATGCCGAAGTGAACATGGTTCCTGAAATTAATGAAGAAACTAAACTGGTTAATCTGAATTATTATATTAATCCAGGTCAACAAGTGACCGTACGTCGTATTAACTTTACTGGGAATACCAAAACAGCGGATGAAGTATTACGTCGTGAAATGCGCCAAATGGAAGGTGCATTAGCAAGTAATGAAAAAATTGACCTGTCTAAAGTTCGTTTAGAACGTACCGGCTTCTTTAAAACGGTAGATATTAAACCTGCTCGTATTCCAAATGTGCCAGATCAGGTTGATTTAAATATCAATGTTGAAGAGCAACATTCTGGAACTAGTACTTTGGCGGTTGGTTTCTCGCAAAGTGGTGGTGTGACCTTCCAAGCAGGTTTAAGTCAAACTAACTTCTTGGGTACAGGTAATAGTGTTTCTATCGATTTGTCTCGTTCAGAAACGCAAGATTATTATAATTTAAGTGTGACAGATCCGTACTTCACCATTGATGGTGTACGTCGTGGTTATAACATGTACTACCGTAAAACCAAGCTGGATAACGACTATAACGTCAATAACTATGTGACGGATAGTTTTGGTGGTGGTATCACTTTTGGTTATCCAATTGATGAGAACCAAAGCATTAGTGCTGGTCTGAATATTGATCAGACTAAGGTAACGGCAGGTTCTTATGTATCGACCTATGTTCGTGATTATTTACTTGCTAATGGCGGTAAATCAACGGATAAAGGTTCAAGTTGTCCAGCGGATGCTTCGGGTAATTCTCAACTCACTGTACCTGTATATGACACAGATGGAACAACTGTAATATCTTATACTTGTGCTGTATCAGAAGTTACATATGACAATGCTTTTGAAGGGGATTTCTTAACCTATAACTTGAATTTGGGCTGGTCGTATAACACCTTAAACCGTCCGGTATTCCCAACAAGCGGTATGTCACATCGTGTTAATGGTGAAATTGCATTACCAGGCAGTGATGTTGAATACCAAAAATTGACTTATGATGCTCAAGCATTCTTATCATTACCCTATGACTTTGTGCTTCGTGGTTATGGTAAGTTAGGTTATGGTAATGATTTGCCATTCTATAAAAACTTCTATGCGGGTGGTTTTGGTTCAGTTCGTGGTTATGACAACAGTACATTGGGACCGAAATATCCGGGTGTAACGTATAATGAGTCCAAAACTAAAGATTATAATCCTGAAGAAGTTGGTGGTAATGCTCTAGTACAATTTGGTGCAGAACTTGCATTACCTCTTCCGTTTAAAGGGGATTGGACGCGTCAGGTTCGACCAGTACTTTTTGCTGAAGGTGCACAAGTATTTGACACCCAGTGTAAAGTCCCTAGCGGAAACTTGTATTTAAATGGTACCGCAACTGATCCGGGTATCAGTGCTAAACAATATTGTGAAGATAATTTTGGATTTGATGCGAATAACATGCGTTATAGCGTAGGTGCTGGCTTTACCTGGATTACCATGATTGGCCCACTTTCACTCAGTTATGCTTACCCATTGAATGAAAAATCGGGTGATAATACTAAAAATATCCAGTTTGAAATTGGTCGTACTTTCTAAGGTGACGTAAGAATAATTTAGGTTGTGTTAATACATTTATCGGGTGTATTGACACAATCAAACTTAAAGAGAATATGATGCAAAAAATGATGATGGTGATGGGTATCGCCTTGGCAAGCACGACCTCTTTAACGCAGGCTGCCGGTTACGGAGTGATTGATTTAGAGCGTCTTGTGGAAAATAGTAGCTATTTAAAGCAGCAAAATATAACTGTACAGCAAAAAATCAAGCCACAAACTACTAAAATTGAGCAGTTATCTAAAGAGCTTGAAGCATTACAGCAACGGGCACAATCCAATACCAAATTTACAGATGCAGAAAAGCAAAAGCTTTCGGCACAGTATCAAGCCAAGCTTCAAGAATTGAATCAATTACAGCAATCTGTACAGTACAGCGTACAAGATTCGATTCAACAAATTCGTAATGTTTTTGACGCGCGTGTGAAGCAAACTGCGGAACAATTGCGTAAAGAAAATAATTTAGATGTTGTTTTGAATAAAAATTCAGCGCTTGCCTATGACCCTAAATATGATTTAACTGATAAAATGATTCAAAAGGTCAATATTATTAAGTAATCAATGAATCCTAGACAATTTCGCTTAGAAGATCTTGCTCGCCTTGTACAAGGCGAGTCTGTCGGTCAATCTGATTTAATGTTACAAGGATTGGCAAGCTTAGATGTCGCTCAAGCCAAACATATTGCATTTGTAAATTCTGAAAAATATTTAGATCATGCACGTGCTTCAGAAGCAGGTGCACTGATTGTCACTACAGCTTTAAAATCACAGCTAGATACACATAATAATTTTATTGTGGTTGATAATCCTTATCTGGCTTTTGCCATCCTGACGCATGTCTTTGAAAAAAAACATACGCAACAGGGTATCGAAAGTACAGCTCGAATTCATTCCTCTGCCATCGTAGCTGATAGTGCCTATATTGGACATTATGTGGTGATCGGTGAAAATTGTGTGGTGGGTGATGAAACAGTCATTCAATCGCACGTTAAAATCGATGATGATGTAGAAATTGGCAAACAATGTTTTATTGATTCACATGTCACTTTAACGGGTGAAACGAAAGTAGGTGATCGAGTACGTATTCATGCCAACAGTGTGATTGGTGGAGAAGGTTTTGGCTTCGCACCTTATCAAGGTAAATGGCATCGTATTGCACAACTAGGGTCAGTTAAAATTGGCAATGACGTGCGAATTGGATCAAATTGCAGTATCGACCGTGGTGCATTGGACGACACAATTCTAGAAGATGGCGTGATTATTGATAACCTTGTGCAAATTGCCCATAATGTCAAGATTGGTGCCAATACAGCGCTTGCAGCAAAATGCGGTATTGCGGGTAGTACCACAATTGGCAAAAACTGTATATTTGCGGGTGGAGTAGGTGTGGTCGGTCACATTAATATTGCAGATAATGTGACAATTACCGGCATGTCAATGGTCACAAAAAGTATTTCTGAGGCGGGAAGCTATTCTTCAGGAACACCAATGTTGGAAAGTTTACACTGGAAACGTGCTGCTGTACGCTTTAAACAATTAGCAGATGTGCCATTGACCCAATTAGTGAAACGGCTTGATCATATACAGGCTCAAATAGAGTCCCTTGAATCAACTTTTAAGCGTAAATAGAATATGATGACCGAGTCGAATACTGCTGCATTTACGAAACCTGAATTGCCAATGCACATTCAACAAATTCGTGAATATTTACCTCACCGCTATCCATTCTTATTGGTCGATCGCATTGTAGATGTGACTGATAATGGCATCGTGGGCTATAAGAATGTTTCAATCAACGAAGAGTTTTTACAGGGGCACTTCCCGGGCTACCCGATTATGCCAGGCGTTTTGATTGTTGAGGCATTAGCCCAAGTCTCTGGTATACTTGGTTTTATCATGAATAATGAAAAACCTGGTCCAGGATCACTGTTTCTTTTTGCGGGTGTTGAAAAAGTCCGTTTTAAAAAACAGGTCGTTGCTGGTGACCAATTGGTATTAAAATCAGAATTGGTTATGCACAAACGTGGCATTTACAAATATAATTGTATCGCCACAGTGGATGGCGTTGTAGCAACAACCGCGGAAATTACGGTTTCGCATCAGAAAATAGAGCAGGCATGAGTAATAACGATTTAATTCACCCAACCGCCATTATTGACTCATCTGCAGTAATTGCTTCAGATGTACAAATTGGTCCTTATTGTATTATTGGGCCGCAGGTCAGCATTGGTGAAGGCACCAAGCTACATTCACATGTAGTAATTGGTGGCTATACTCGCATTGGGAAAAACAACGAAATATTTCAGTTTGCGAGTGTGGGTGAAGTATGTCAGGATTTAAAATATGCTGGCGAAGAAACCTGGCTTGAAATTGGCGATCACAATTCCATTCGTGAACATTGCAGTTTACACCGTGGTACGACGCAAGATCAGGGCATTACCAAAATTGGTAGCCATAACTTATTGATGGTGAATACCCATATTGCACATGACTGTGTGGTGGGGGATCATAATATTTTTGCCAATAATGTCGGTGTTGCTGGACATGTTCATGTTGGTGACTATGTGGTGGTGGGTGGAAACTCAGGTATTCATCAATTCTGCAAAATCGATTCTTTTAGTATGATTGGCGGTGCTTCGTTAATTTTGAAAGATGTACCCGCTTATGTGATGGTTTCAGGCAATCCGGCACATGCCTTTGCAATGAATGTAGAAGGGATGCGTCGTAAAGGTTGGTCTAAGAATGTGATCCAGGGATTGCGTCAAGGATTTAAATTGATCTACAAGGAAGGTTTAACCACCGAACAGGCGATTCAACAGATTCGTGCGGAAATCCTGCCTGAAGTTCCTGAAGTTCAGTTGCTGATTGACTCTTTGGAACAATCGAAGCGTGGTATTGTTCGTTAATCGAATATGCTGCTCAATAAAAAAGACACCTTCTATGGTGTCTTTTTTATTGTTTTATTTCTTTAAATAACCTGCTTCTTCCGACTTCGGATAATCTTTGAGTAGCTTGGTCTTAAGTTGATTGGCCAATATTGTATTACGGTCTACATCTTTGGCGATACTGTGAAGCTGGTACAGCGCTCGAGCTGCTTTAGCTGAATTCGGATATTGATTGATTACAATATTGTAATTCTTTTTCGCTTCAGTGTAATTGGTCGGTTCAATGGCTAAATTGAATTCTGCCAACCAGAAATAAGCATTACTAATATAAACACTGTTAGGATTATTTTTAATAAAGTTTTTCATCGGTGCAATGGCTTTTTTTGCACCACCTTGTTTATAGGCATCTAAAGCCACAGTATAAGCAGCTTTGTCCAGATCAGCCGGAGAGGGTTGAGTATTTGCTTGAGTACTAACAGCTGCTGGTGAGATAGTGGTTGACTTTGCTGCTACTGGAGTTGGGGTATTTACGGTGCTGGGAGAAGTATCCTGTTGGTTATCCTCCTCTGGAGTTGCACTTTCTGGATCCACTTTTTGTTGCAAGAGTTCTAAACGCTGATCCAAATCGGTATAGCGATTGGTGAGTTCATGTTTCAGTTTTTCAATTTCATTGTCTTGCTCTTCAATTTTGCCACGTAATGCACGAACATCATTTTCTAATTGTTGATTTTTCTGCATGATTTGCCAATTCAGATTGGTCGGTACATTGGCAGTTGTGGCACCTGAATCAATAGCGACATTATTTGCACTTGGTTCAATGCTCGTTTGGCTTAAACCGCGAGATTCAATTGGAATGTTGGCATAAAGCGAAGCTGAGCTAAGTAAGGTGAGTACACATAAAGCATGCTGTTTGAGCATCATAAAAACATCCATTTCGTATTCTTAGGCATATTCAAAATTTGCGACATTTAGAATGTACCAGTTTAAAAGATCTGACCACATTAAAAACGTCCATGCCGTGAAATGCAATATGCATTTACAAACTTGTGGTAGGTTTAAAGTAATTGATAGTCCAGATAAAAATATACAAAAATGCTATTTTTAATCAATATTGTTTTTTTAATAATCAAATAAAAGCGATGTGGCTCGAAAAGTGATTTGAAGGCTTGCAAGTTAAATAAAAATCTCTATACTCTAATCTTGCAATGGTAGCCCCGCTGGTGGCTTCGCAATTGTACTCTGTAAACCCCGCCAGGACCGGAAGGTAGCAACGGTAACAGATCTATGATGTGCCGAAGTTTTGCTAGTGGGGTTGCCACCAGTTTCTAAAATAATAATTCTTATTCTATTCCTCTCTTAAAAATCATCCTCTTTTCTTGTAATTGCTTTCATAATCGCATCCATTTCAAAACCCCGATACATCAAAAAGCGAATTTGCTTGGCTTTTAGTTTTGGCTCTTTTTCTACATTTGTACCGTATTTTTTAACTTTCAGTTGATAAGCCTGTTCATTCCAGTCGGTTTCTTTTAGTTCTTCCTGAATTAAACTGGCATCAATTTTTTTTGATTTTAAAGCCAGCTTAATTCGGTTTGGACCTTTCCCTTTTCTTTTTTGACTCGACAGCATAATTTCTGCGACACGTTGGTCACTTTGATAATTTTCTTTGGCTAACTCATCCACCAGTTTCAGCACCTCATCACGATCCATGGCATACAGTGCCAGTTTTTCGATCAGGTCAGCTTTTGAGTATTCTTTGCGTGTCAGTACGGCAAAGGCATACGAGCGCAAACGTGAGCCTGTGAGACCTTTAGGCTTGGGCTGTGGCTCATCTTCAAAGTGTAATGCTTCGGACTCTAGGATGGGGGCTTGTGGGGCAGATGTCGCTTCTGTCGATGAATCATCAAATTGTTGTTTCATGCTTTCATAGTCAAGCAGTTTGGGAAATTTTGGATTAGTCATAGTGTTGTATCTATCACATCAAATAAAAAACGCCCCGTAGGGCGTTTTACAGTTTAACTCGAAAAATTCGACTTTAACATCATGCTGATTAAGCATCTAGGAAGTCTGGTTCTTCTTCGTCTTTTTCTTCAATTGGCTTGGTCACAGGGGTTAACAGCTTTTCGCGAATCAGACGGTCAAGCTCCTGTGCAATTTGAGGGTTTTCCTCTAAATGGCGGATCACGTTATTTTTACCCTGACCAATTTTATTACCTTGATATGAATACCAGGCACCTGCTTTTTGTACCAGTTCTTGAGCTACTGCAAGATCAACCAGCTCACCCAGTTGATTCACACCTTTACCATACAAAATCTGGAATAAAGCTTCTTTGAACGGAGGTGCCATTTTGTTCTTCACGACTTTAACCCGTGTTTCAGAACCGACAATTTCGTCGCCTTCTTTCACTTGACCAATACGGCGGATATCCAGACGTACAGAAGCGTAGAATTTAAGTGCATTACCACCCGTTGTGGTTTCAGGACTACCGAACATTACACCAATCTTCATACGGATCTGGTTAATGAAGATCACCATACAGTTAGAGCGTTTTGCATTACCGGTAATTTTACGTAATGCCTGACTCATCAAACGTGCCTGTAAGCCGATGTGCGAGTCACCCATTTCGCCTTCAATTTCTGCGCGAGGCGTAAGGGCAGCCACGGAGTCGACAACGATCATGTCAATTGCACCAGAGCGAACCAGCATGTCTGCAATCTCAAGTGCCTGTTCACCATTGTCCGGCTGAGAAACCAACAGGTTGTCCAGGTCTACACCTAACTTGCGTGCATATTGAGGATCAAGCGCATGTTCAGCATCGATGAAGGCACATGTACCACCCGCTTTTTGACATTGTGCAATGGCTTGCAAAGTCATCGTGGTTTTACCTGAAGATTCAGGCCCGTAGATTTCAACGATACGACCTTTCGGCAAGCCACCAATACCGAGTGCGATGTCCAGTGTTAAAGAACCTGTAGATACCGCTTCGACAGCCAGTACGGTGTTATCACCAAGACGCATTACTGTATTTTTACCAAACTGTTTTTCAATTTGGCTTAGGGCAGCATTCAGCGCCTTACTTTTATTATCATCCATCTCACAACCTCAAAACGATGTCACAAACATATTAACTTAAGTGGATGTGTTACTTTAAAACGTGTTCCACTCAAGTATAGTGACAGATTCATTCTTTATGTTCTATATCAATTCAGTCAAATGCGACAGAATGTGACGCTTAAATTAATCATGACTATAAGACCAGTCTTGGTCAAATTGTTGATCATTATCTTGTTTAAATTTACTGATTTGCCGTCGATCTTTTTTACTCGGTCGATGTTCAGGTCGGGCTAGATTATGCAACTTTCTTTGGGTTGCAAGCAACTCTCGTTTTGCAATACTCACTTCTGTTTCTTCATACAGCAGTTGGGCAGCGGGTGCCGCACCACGATTCGCGGATAAAGCTTTAATCACAATGGTTTTTCGCTCAAAACCTTGTTGAATGGTCAGTTCCATTCCAATACGAACTTCTTTGGAAACTTTAACGCGTTCACCATTATGGTGGACTTTTCCGCCTTCAATCGCAGCTTTGGATATCGAACGTGTTTTAAAAAAACGTGCCGCCCACAGCCATTTATCTACACGCATACTTTCAACGGTGTTTTGTTGAGAAGGATTAGGCATATTTTTTCAAATCCTCTGCTTGTTCTAACATGACGATTAAATCGGTCAAGTCTTGTAAAATAGGATAAGGACTTTCAGTCCGTATATTTCCTTTAGATGAGGGCTGTGCAATGCTAATTAAATTCTGAATACCAAATTTTTCTGCACCTTTCAGGACTTTTTCTGTGTCATCGATAAAATAAGCGGATTTTTCTTGGAATGGATGTAGGGCATGCAGCTTTTGCCAGAATTCGATCGATTCTTTGGCATAACCAATGCTTTCACTGCTGATAATCACATCAAAATAATCAGCGATTTGGGTGTGTTCAAGTTTAAACTTTAAACCTTCGCAATCTGCATTGGTTGCAATCCAGCAGGCATAACCATTGGCTTTTAAATAATCGAGCAGTTCTATACAGCCAGAACGTAAAGCCACCTTATGTTTAAATTCATGTTGTAGTGCAAGAGTATCGACGCCAACTTTTGAACTCCAGAAACGGGTTGAATACCAATTTAGGGTATGATTATGCTCTTGATAAAACTGGAATAGCGATTCAGTACTTTGTTCGAGCGTGCAACCGTGCATGGCAGCATGGCGAATGGGAAGTTGATGATTCCAGATGAAATCATCATAAGCAAGGTCAAGGAGCGTGCCATCCATATCAAAAATAATAATTGGTCTTTCCATTCAATAATCTCCAATGTTTTTCAAAGTTCAACAAGGCGCATAGAAAAACCATACAATCACTGAAAATATTCATTTTTTGCACTCATCAATGCTTTTTAAATATTTTCAAAGTTCAACAAATTTGTTTACGTTTCAAGAAAAATTATGTACAAATCTGTGTACATATTTTTGTCTTGTACATGAATGTGAAAATTATAGCGCATTGGATGATACGTAGCATGTCTTTAAGTGATTCATGGTTGAAATCAAATAACGGTAAAGTACGCGATAAAGTTGAAGTGGTGACTGATCGTGATGCCTTGTCTGTTCGCATATCACCAAAGGGGAAAATGGTATTTCAGTACCGGTATCGCTTTAATGGAAAAGCCAAACGCATAGATGTTGGTACATATCCGTTAATGAGTTTAAAAGATGCCAGAATATTGGTGCAGAAATACAAAATCGAATTAGATCAAGGAAAGGACCCACTTCAGTTAAAGCTTAAGCGTGAAGATGACTATGCAAAGCAGCCGACTGTAAAGGAGATTTGTGATACCTGGTTTAACACGATTGGTATCAATAAGGTGGCATGTAAGGACGATTACCGAGCCTTTGAAATCCATGTTTACCCACGTGTCGGAAAACGTATTTGTGATGATATATCTCTGCAAGAATGGTCAGAGTTGTTATTCACAATCGTAACAAATGCAAGGACAGTAGCAGTAAAAATTCTAGGTAACTTAAAATTGATTATGCGGTGGGGATGTATTCACGGCAAGCTGAATAATCAACCTATCCAACATTTGAAAGCTGCCGATCTAAATGTTAAGAAGGTAAAGCGCTCACGTTACCTATCAGAACAAGAAGTATTTTGGGTGGTTCATGCATCACTTAGAAATAACGCCATGTCACCAAAAAACAAAGCCATAATTATCATGCTTCTATTTTTTGGATGCCGTGTTTCAGAATTGCGATTAGCCAAAAAATCAGACTTCGACTTTCAGGAAAATATTTGGTATATACCACCTGAAAATCACAAGATGGGGGATAGAACACACAAGCCAATTATTCGCCCCATCATTCCTCAAATTGTGCCATTTTTAAAGTATGTATTTTCATTATCGCCAGACAGTTGTGAATATGCTTTCCCTAATTTAAAAGGAAAGAAATACACCAGGCTAGAGAAGGGATTTCAGACCACAATTCCAATGTATGTCGGGAATAGCATTAAAAAGATATTTGATGTTGAGATTGATCAGTGGTCAACCCACGATTTACGTAGAACAATGCGAACACATATTTCAGAACTTGCACCACCGCATATTTGTGAAATTATGCTTGGGCATGGATTACCTGCGGTATGGGGAACTTATGACTTGCATGAATATTTAAGTGATCAGGCGCAAGCTTATGAAAAGTGGTTTTATAAGCTTTGCGCTATACTGGATAATTATGAGCGATTTGACATTAAAGGCTGTATATCAAGCGACTCAAGCAATCCATTTCTCTCTTCCCATAATGCTACAGCTTTGATTCCGTAGCGACTGCTTGATTTGCCGTGTGCTTTGATTAAAGGCTGAGGAAAATCCTTTCTACTACGCCAGTTAATCAAAGTACCCTTGGAAATACTGTACCGCTCCAACAACTCAGGAGTCGAAATATATAATCCCATTAAGACACCTCCTTCAAACTATTCATAACCGAACCCGATAAAATCGATTTGTGATTAATTTCTAAAATCTCATCAAGACTTACAAAAAATGGAACACTGTCAACCAGATCATTACCAGCAATTGTGTTTGGGCCATCAATACGTCGAACAACCCCAGTCACCACAATTACTTGACCTAAAAAGTTTTCAAATTGAGCCTTGATTGTGTCGCCAATTTTTACAACAGGTCTCTCAATCATAACTTCGCTCCCAAACTCACTTCAAAAGGTAACTTCACATCAACACTTGCTTCCTCGTTACGCATCCAGTAATCAACAGCAATGTGATAAATAGCCGATACCTGTTCAGCAGTAAGCGTTTTAACTGTGCCAGTTTTACAGATCACAAAAGGAGCAAGCTCATCAGCAAAGTCTTTTGCTATTTCGAGTATTTCAGTCATTGGCTGGCTCCTGTGCTTCGATTGCTTCTTCTTTGGTATCAAAAAACTTAACTTCTGTACCATGACGTTTTCCAAAGGCTAGCAATGCAAAGCAAGGCTTGTTACTTATTTCAATAACTTCAAGGCAATCAATCTCAACAATGGCATTAATGTCATTGTCACTGGTAATGGCATCTTTTATTCCATCAATACAGGTCCACTCATCCCAATCTTTTAACTTGAAGTAGTGGTGGGTATTGGATTCAGTTTTCTCTACAAACCCTTCCAGCACCGCTTGAGCTTTGGCTGCTTGCCACATATTCCAAGCGTCATTAGCCACAATGTTGAAATAACCGCCCATTGTTTTACTAAATTCCAGAATGTCTTTCCCGCGAATGGCGCATTCACGTCGATAAATTTCAGTTTTCTTAAAATTTGATTCGAAAGCTTCTTTTTGAATATCCATCACGCTCTCCAAGTCGCTTCTTTAAACTTTGCATCAGTGATTAGATCTTCAATTTCACCAATGCCTACATTGCTAAATATATGGGTCATCTTCGCCCCGAACACTGTGAGTGTTCGGGTGATAGTGGAGTAGTTAAAATTCATTAAGATCCCTCAAGTGCGATATTGAACGGATCCAACTCAAGTCGACGCTTGTTAACCAGTTCCATTAATCGTGGTTGAATCTCTTCATCACATGCCGACACATCAATTTCTAAGGCATCCAATTCAGTAAGGTTTTCAGCTCTTTGAATACGTACCATAAGTGATGGTTGAGCAATTGGAGGATTGAGTTCTACCAAACGTTTATTGATTGCACTTATGAGTGGTGTACGTTGCTCCGGAGTCCAAGACTTTGTATATTTGATTTGAGCATTCGCTTCTGCAGGTGAAGCAGCTTTAGCCACTCGATCAAGCAGATCAGCCAGTAATTCCTGGTGAACAATATCTTCATTCACTTGAACTGTTTTTTCCGTAGATTTAGATGCCTCATTAATCACTCTGCGACGAGTTTGAATGTATGTATTCAGAATCCCTCTTTGGTTATCTAATAAGCGAGAATCTTTATTGATCTCGTTTTCCAAGATAGTAATAGCCTCTAGTTGAGTTGCTCCAGTAAGGGCCAACATGTATTCACTTTTAACTGTTTGTGATAATTGAACAGGGTCTGGATCAGTAGGCACTACTTCAACTACCTGACTTACATTTAAAGCTTCAATACGTTTTTCACCCAGCTTGTTCAGCTCAATGATTTGTCCACGAACCATATGTCCATTTGCACTTAATTGATAACGGATCTGCATGACAGCATCTACGGTTTCAGCTTCATTGAGTTGAGCTGTGAACTTATCGACCAATTTCACTGCATCGGTTTCGACAAATTCTTCTGTCAAACTTTCCTCTACTGCAGTAATAGGGCCTTGTTCAGTAATCTGAATATCTGGCTGACTTTCAAATGTCTTTTCTTCAACAACATTTGAGGTAGCAGTATCAGGATCAGATGGTGTACTTGCCTGATCTGCATCATTCTTAGTTTTAGTTGAGCGTTTCTTTTTAATTTTGATATGGCTTTCTATCGTCAAAGGGTAAGCAATAGTCCGACCAAAAAGTTTACCAATTGCTTGTAGCTGCAATTCAGCATTTTCCTGATCCGCCTGGGCGAAACCATTACGCACACACTCATAATACTTTTTACACAATGTGGTGTATTTAGTGTGCGCAACATGATCAGGGTAAACTAAGAAGATTTCCATATCCTCTTTAACATCATCAAGTGTTAAAGGCTTGGTAAACGTAATACCAGCTACTTCAATAGTTTCAACCTTGATGCAGAACTCATGGCCAGGTGTTGCAAAGATAGTTGCAGGAAAACGGTCCAGATCATCAAACTCAATTAATTCACCAACGGCACGGCACAGAATATTTCGACCTGCCATCATTGCTGCAAAAGCTTCATTACCATTTAAAATATTCATGCTACCGCCTCACTTACTTTTGCATTACGAACGAGTTTTACTTCAACCGAATCAACCATTAAATTGTCATCTTTCACCAAGCGTTCAGCTTCAAATCCAGTAGCTGCTTCAACACGGCCTTTGATGAACCCCTTGCCACCGTGAACAGTGGCTTTATATGACCAAACATACTTTTTCATTATTCTTATCCTTTTAATGCTTTGCGAAGATACGGATCCAATTCATCCTGGCGAAGTAACCAAGATACATAGCTAGGTTCTAGGTCTTTAATGGCTGTGCCTTTATGTTTACCAAAGCTGATCTTTTTAGGAATCCGTGCGGTTTCGGACATAAGGAAAAGAGAGTTGATATCTTTGATTCCTAACTTTTCCACAATCACTTGAAGCAATACACCAGTAAAATAGATATCCCATTTAGCGTTATGAGCTTTTCGCAAATGAGTGCGTGCAAGGGCCTTGTCTTCCATAATGAAGTAGTACAAAGCGCTTAAATTGTGAGTTTCCATGTCAGGCCAAACCATGCGTGAAAGGGCAAGGGTACAAATGCCTTTTACATCGATTGATGAATCACACAATTTGATTGCTTGAATGTCATAATCAATGTTGTGGCCAATGATATAAGTCACACCTTCGGGTAAGCGGAAAGTATCAAAGCTTGGTTTACCAACAAGGTCAGCCTCAAGGATGTGATGAACTGCCATAGCACCCATTGAGATCGGTTCAGGGCATGAAAAATATTCATCAAAGTTTTGCTCATGATTTACCTCAAGTACCCCCTGCGCAAAAGTGCAAGGAGAGTAAGAGACCTCAATTGGATAGCCGTTAATTGTGTTTGTTTCAGTATCCAAAATAATTGCATTCATGCTCATGCGATTATTTCTCCCTGTCCTTGAGTTGTGTTGATGATGTAAGCTTTCACATCGTTAAATTTTGCCGCTTCAATTGCCATTAGGCTGTCAATACCTTGATTCTCACAGAAACTCATAACATCTAGATTTGCTTGAGTAAGTAGCTCTTGAAGTTCATTGCGTTGAACATTGGTAATACCGAAAAATTCAGCAGGATTAATCCAGCGACTGGAATTAATGTCAAAAGTGAAACCTAGTTCTTTCGCCTTTTTAAGCATGATTTGACGCATAGATTGATAATAAATATGTGACTTATCTAATGACTCAGTGAGCTGTGTTAAATCACCCGCGTGTTGGATTTCAGAGCAGCTTTGTTCCCAGTTCTCTAAATCTTCTTGAGCCTTCATAGTTGCAAGCTGATCAGGTGTAAGTGTGTTGATGTGGTCTTTGGCTTGTTTTATTAGATCAGCCAAAAAACTTGGATTAGTCTTGAGATCTGGCACCCAAACTTCACCCGTCTGAACCTCAACACCTTTGTCGTTGATAATCTTAAGACCCAAATCACCAGCATTTTTTGCATGATGCGTAGGACATGGACTAAAGCTAATTACACGAGCATTTTTACCTTCACCGGTAGTTACAGTGGTTAAATAACCCATGATGTCTGCAATACGGTAAAGCTCATTACGATTCTTACCACCCAAATCAGGACGATAAATCACTTGATCGCCACTCTGATCCTCAGATGCATGGGCAATAAAAACCACATCCTTTCCAGAAGCAATAAAGCTGTTTACGTATTGCTTAAAGATATTGTTTGCTAAGCCTTGGGCTTTTAATTTGAGTGAACCGTCTTTCTGTTTATTGGTATTGTTGAGCATGAGATGCGTTTTAATGCTTTCAAGCATTGCACCCACGGTATCAATAACAATGGTGTTATATGGTTCAAGATCACTTGCAGTTAAGTTTGCAACATCAGCCCATTGATTGACTTGAACCACAGCACCGCGTCTAAGCTCACCAGTACGATGCGAGCCTTTATCAAAGTCGAATGAAATAGCTTTGTCACCAGTGAAACCAATTGATGTTTTACCCAAGCCTGGATCAGCGTAAAGGTAAACAATGATTGCTTTGACCAATAAAGCCTGATCAGCCGGAATAATATTTAAACTCATGATATTTCCCCTTAGTTCCAGCCACGTGTGTTAGACCAACCATGCGTACCTTTGGCACGGTTAAATGCTTTACGCTCATACGATGGAATATGTGTACTTTGCAAACCAATCGCTAAAGCTTTACGACGTTGGAATGCGCGTTCACGGTCGAAGTTTTGGCGGATCCAAGGCTTAGCAACTTGTTCTTCCAGAGTTACTTTATGAAGTTCACCGGTTTTACGGTCTTCAGCAAAGATGTCTTTACCTTGTTCAACATAAACAGTGTGGCCAAGACGCATAGAAATGCTGTCTTGCTCATAGCCACCAAGGTATTCAGCGAATTTTTGAGTAGAAGTCGTCATTAGCGAGTCCCTCCATTAGCGGAAAACTGCAACTGGTGTTTAAGAGCAGCTTGTTCTTGACGATCTACCTCGTTTGAACAACTACGGACTGTTACTACTGTTGATGCAGCAGTACCAACGATTAGAGAAACAGCCATTACTTCTTTGAAAACTGCTTTAGCTTTAGCACCAAAAGAAGGGCGCATTTCAGAAGCGGTCGGATGCTGAAACAAAACAGAAGTCGTTTGACTTTTGTTAGTGTCAAACTCAGGGGTTTGACTATGGGATGGGATTTGATTCATACTTACCTCGCTAGTTAGCAAAAGCACATTTGATTCTCAGGTCGGTGTGCTTTTTGTTTGTTTACGAGATTTAGTTTACCAAAGGAAACTTTATTGTCAATGAAAAAGTTTATTAAAAGAAACTTATTTTTATATTGGGAAACTTTTATGCTTTAATAGACAAAAGAAAACCCATCACAGGGATGGGTTTTCTTTTAAAGATTCTTTATTTTTTGCTGATGAATACTACTGTTGCAATGATTGCTGTGACATTAACTACTAACAAGGAGATGAGTGTGATCATAATTTAAGGTAAATACGGCACAAGGTTAAATTATAGTTGGTAAGGTTGTTTTATATACACCTTTATTGTTTATTTTATATAAAAAAAACCCACACTGGATGGGCTATTAATTCGTTTTACTTAGCACTGAATATTGTCTTTTTTCTTATAGTAATCCAATGCTATATCTAAATCCTTTATCAATGTACTTTCTGTGTATTCACCTGGTGATAGCCTCAATAGCGATGGCATGTAATTGGTTTTGTACTCTACAGGGTAGTCTTTACATAAGATCTGAATACGAGCCTCTTGTGTGGTGTTGGGATCGTCGAGTTGATCTAGAAATCTACTAATCCGTTTATCAGATTTTTCAAATTGGACGTTTGCTATTGATGAGTCTGTTTCCTCTGAATTGGGTACTTCGGCTACTTTTGATTGGTTATCGCAGCCAGCAAGAATGATAAGAAATAGGGTGGTTGTGAGAATTTTTGTTTTCATGGTTAAAGTTTTATTGTTATTTGATCAGGAATTATAAAGGAAAATTGATAAAAGAAAACCCACCGCTGGGGTGGGGCAATATAATTTAAGATATTGATTCAATATTAAAATCTAATTCTGGTTGTGTATTGGCTGTTGGAATTCTTACAGGCTCAATCGAATCACAATAAATCATGACCTCCGAACCCTTAACTTTGTAGTAGGCACTATAATTTAAAGCATAATCAACTTGTCGATAACCCCTATATATTTCTTTAATTTCAGGACAGTTATCATAAGAAACAATCCATTTTGTTTTCACTTCATCCAATGCATTCCGAATTTGAACATGATCGTCATGTAGGTAGAAATTTCGATATAGACCTTGGCCCTTAACATAGTAAGGAGGATCTAAATAGATAAGTGAATCTGGGGGTAATAAGGAGTCTACTTGGTTTAAAAGCTCTAAAGCATCAAGATTGTAAACTTTGATACGATCTTTATATTCACCAATTTTTTCAATTCTTTTTGACAGGTTTTCTTTATGATAACGCGCATCCAATTTATAGTTGCCATTTTGGTTCTTACCACCAATAACACCACCTTTTAAAATTCCAGAACGGTTTGTTCGGTTTAAGAAAAAAGTAGCAAATCCATGTTCAAGTTGATCATGATCTTCAGGTTTCGCTAAGATAGTTTTTTGCTTATGCCATTCATCAATAGTAATTTGTGTGTCATTTACTAGCTTAAGAAAGCATTCAGTGTTTTCAGTAACAGATTTCCAAAAATTGAATACAGCTATATCAAAGTCATTTATATGAATGTTTTTACAATGTCCATTAAAAAGCAAATCTAGAGCTACGCCTGACCCTCCCGCATATGGTTCGAGATAGTCACCTGTAAGAATATTAGCCTCCATTAAGTCTTTAACAAATGGAGCAAATTTACCTTTTCCACCGGGATAACGAAGAGGGGTATTGAAGTTCATTTGATACTACTATTTGCTGAAACAATATTTGAAAGAAAAATATCGCATTCTTCTTCATTTTCAGAAGCCCATAAAGAAAAGATATTATTTGTTATGAGATCTTCCTGCACACCATTGTACCAACTCTTCATTGCCTTTCGGTCAATTTTTTTTACATCGTCAACGGTAGTTGGTAGAGGCACGTAATTACTTGTATAAAATTTATTTAAGTCTTTAATATTTTCTAAATAATAATTAGTACTAAATAAGTCGGGAGTTTTATTTTGCCAAAAATCTCTATTAGATTTCATATTAATAAATTTCTCTAATAAATATGAGTAAATTATTTTATCGGGTGGCATGCCGAAATATTGAGAATTTTGATTATTAACTGGTAATAAAACAACATTGTTAGCACTTAACAATGATTCCTTCATATTTTTGCTATTACCATCATACATATCTGCATCTAATATTATTAAAGATTTTTGAAAATGAGGTGTTTTATTCATTGCTAGTAAATTATGACAACCTAGTTTTGCTGGCACAAAATTTAATTTATTTCCAAAATAGCTAAAATTATCTGTTATTTTCTGACTAGAAAGAATGCCCTTAAAAAAATCTAAAGCTTCTAAATCTTCAAAATAAACATAAACTTCAGTTGGCAATGGAACCGATTCTAAATTAGCAGCGGCAATTTTAGAAGATTCCAAAAGCATATCATTCTTAATTTTTAAGTAAGATGATTTCTGCATAACCTTAGGTATATTGGTGTCGATTAGATAAACTATATCGTCTACTCTATATTGCTTAGCAATACTTTCATCTATGATTTCTTTTATTATTGTCAATGAATGACTGGTTACAATAATTTGAAGTTTCAGAATATCTGCAAAATTTTTTAATGTACGAATTAAATTTTTCTGAGCTCTAGGGTGTAGTCCTGCTTCTATTTCATCAATTACTAAAATGCCCCCATTGTAATCATCACCTAAATTGTTTTTTAAATTATTAAATGATGCTAATGCAGTAGCAAGAGAGCTAAGAGAATCCTGCCCTAAGGATATTGAAAGTGATGAATGCCCAAACTCGGGAACGAGTGATTGTTTATTGTTATTGTTCGAAAAAGAATGCGTATATATATTTTTTTCTGATTCTAAATTAAAGGGTATTACTGAATTAAAAAAATCATAAATAAAATCAATACTTTCTTGATCTATAGTGGTTATTTTGTGTTGTATATCAGACCAATCAAACTCTCCAATGGGACTAATTCGACTCATTCCTAAATATAATGTAGGTATTTTAATTTTTGAAGCGCCACCTATTTCATTAATTTCCAAAAATTCCTTCTCAATTTTATTTTTGATTCGCGGTATAACTCTCATTCTATAGATATATAAATTTTCGCCATTAAGATAAGATTGCTGATTTTCAGTTAGAGTACTTTCATCAGCTTTTACCATAAATTTCTTTAGATTTTTTTTCTGTATTAATTTTTTATGTGAGCCTGAGACAGAGCACTCTTTTATAACTTCGACATTTTTAATATCATATACTAAGTCTGCGCTAGAAGCCCCTTCCTTTCTATTTGCAAAATCATAATTATAATCTAAGAAAAAAAGTTCACTAAAGTCTGCTCGAAAGGCTTTATTTAGTAGTGTCTTATGATTTGTATATTCAGAGCCATTTGCGATTAGTCCTAAAATTGTAGATTTTCCAATCCCATTGTGCCCAGCAATAACTGTTATTCTCGGAGCTATATCTATGGTTAAATCAACTAAATTTCTAAACCCAGAATTGCCAAACACAACTTTTTTTAATTTCACTAGAACACCCTTCAAATAACTAATTTTAAAATTTATAAATCAAATGGTAGCTTATATTTTAAGGACCATTTTAATAAGCTATTAACCACTTCCGATCTGATGATTTTTCATAAATCCAATCACCCAAAAAGTTGAATTCTCTTAAATTCCTTATTGGCTTCTATGTTGTTTCTATAAAATTTATCCCTATCAGGCGCATCAATAAACTTAGTAAACGTACTTGCTTCAAGAAGCCTGTATATGAATTTTTCACCTGTCTTAAGCTCAACTGTTAATAAAAGCCATTGATAAAGCACACGGCTGATCTTGCGGGAATTTATTTCAATTGTTTGCATTCATAACACCACAGCACTCAAATTACGGGTGATTTACTTTTAAAACAACTCGATACAGCCTAAATAAATTCAAGTCGCGTCGGGTTCGCAGTTTTATTTATCTAGCCAACAAAAAAATGATTTGGGGGTTTATAACTCAGAATACTTTTCTAAAAATTCATCTAACCATCCTTGTGCTGCCTCAATATTAGTTATGTCGGTCAACTTTAGATTAGTGCCTTCTGCTTCGTTAAAGCCTTCAATAATAGCTTCAAAGATATTTGCTTCACTAATGACCTCACGTGCCATTTCCGCAGCGTCATAGCTTTGTTTGGCTTTTTTAAGCGAGGCTATTTGTTTATCAATTCCTGCGCCAATTTTATCTAATGCTAATTTAAATTCTTGACGATTAATCGTTAGAGCAGTTTTGGATTTATTAAGTGTTGCAATCATTATGTTTTCCTTCTGCGAGTATTCTCATCCAGCTCGCCAAAATTGACGACCCATAACTTTAAAATTTAAGCCGTTTTGCTCTGATACTTCACGATCTCTATATTTTAAATTTAAGCTATGCAGGGTGAGCTTTCCTCCTTCCTCCTTGAATATCTGCTTAATCATTCCTTCACCCTCAAAATAAACAGCATAAATTCCACCATCTACAATTTCAGTTTTAGAAATATCAATACCCACTAGATCGCCATCATGAATAAAGTCAGTCATGCTATCACCCTTGGCTTTAATGATTCTCATGCAGCTTGGATCAACATGCTTCCTCTGAAAGAATGACGGTGTAAATGGGAATTTCCCGTTAATAACATCAAAATGAAATTCTACAGATTCACCAACACCACAAGAAAAATTAGCTTCCACGACATCAATCCAAATAAACCCATTCTCTGTTTCATAATCAATAACAGTTGGCTTATGTGCTTCATCAACATCAAATGAAACATCACCTTTGCTAGTCAAATTATGCTTATTCATAAATTCTTGCATATTGAAATTATTGAAGAGTTTTTCTTCTTCACCTGTAAGCAACCAGTTCTGAGATGTTTTTAATACAGCTGCTAATGCCGGCAAGAATTCTGCCTTAGGTGTATTTGTTCCAGCCACCCATTTGGATACAGCCCCTTTTGTGGCCCCTGTTGCTTCAATTATTGCAGTTTGTCGAAGACCAAGCTCTTTCATTCTTTGAATTATACGGTCGCTAATAGTGGTCATACAAAATCCCTCATTTCTTGTTTCCTATAGTAAACAAGCACCTTGATATATGAATAAACTTATGGTTTACTAATGGAAACTATTAGTTTATAAAGGTAAACCATGACTGTAGACGAGCTAAAACTTCATTACGGAGTTAAAACCGATTCTGAGCTCGCTCAGAAGGTCGGATATACCAAGGGTGCTGTTAGTAAATGGCGAAGCAAGGGTATATCCCTAGAAACCCAAGCTTTATTGCAATTAAAAACAAAAGGGAAGGTTAAGGCCAATCTACAGGCTTTAACTGCATAGGTGAATTTATGAGTCTTGAAAAGAAATCTACACATGTTCGTTTGTCTCCGGAAATCCATGAGCGAGCTAAAACACTTGCTGAAATTAAGGGTAAAGACCTTGCTCAATACCTAGCGTTTCTCCTTGAAAAAGAAATCGTAGGTGAGTGGCATGTACTTAATTTACAAGCAAAATCCTTTGAGCGCTTGGGATTGAGAGCTTTAGTGCGGGATATATCTACTGAGGTGAGCTTTCCAGAGGGATCGGAAGGGATTAACGCAAATTTAGGCAAAGAAAAAGCCTGACGGGCAAGGTCAGGCTTTTAACAATTCAAACTATGAAGGGAATGAATATGAAATCAAATTTAGCACATGAACCACCAGAGTCGCAAGGCGACTTGGTTCATTTTCCAAGAAATGAGCGACAAAGTATGTCGAAAAAGGAAGAGCGCTACACAAGAACGCCTAATGCTTTAATTGATGACTTAATCATGTCTCAGTTGAATGATAAAGCCTTCAAATGTCTTATGTTCATAGTACGTCAAACATCTGGTTTTGATCGTGCATCTCACCCCATCGCTATTACTCAATTTCAAAAATACTGTGGCATTAAAAAACGCGACACAGTGATGTCTTGTATCCGTGATTTGGAAGAAGTTTGTTTAATCAAAGTTGAGCGAAAACTCGGTTGTTTAAATGAATATTTCTTCACTCCTGACCAGTACCGTGAAAAGGGACTAGTACCGTTAAAAGGTAGTACCGCTAAAGGTGATGGGACTAGTACCACGAAACAGGACGGGACTAGTACCGCCAAAGGGGACTACACCAGTACCGTTGAACGGGGCACTATTAAAGAAACATTTAAAGAAAATATTAAAGAAAACTTTAAAGAGGAAATCGCCCAAGAAAATTCAGTCGATGCAGTTTTAAATCTCTGGACACCTGATCTCCATTCTTTGAATTCTTGGTTGCAGCAATCAGGTGAAATGGCAATGACTCAGGAATGTGTCAATC
The DNA here is from genome assembly GCF_004336635.1 of Acinetobacter sp. ANC 4862. Lineage (GTDB taxonomy): Bacteria > Pseudomonadota > Gammaproteobacteria > Pseudomonadales > Moraxellaceae > Acinetobacter. The sequence continues at coordinate 50,880 of NZ_SJXH01000010.1, read as the reverse complement.
AAATTTTACTTGAGGTGAATGCTCACTACGAACCACGTTTGAAAACAGGTTCGGTTACTTCAAACCAGATGTACTCAAACTTTGTGAAATGGGTCAAACGTGGTTACAAGCCAAAAGCTCAAACAAAACCCAACCTGAACGTCAACGATGCATGGAACAACATTCCCGAATTCCAAGGAGAGATAGCATCCGTTGAGATACCGGAGGATTTTGTATGAATACCATGGCTTTGCTCACAGATGGATTTCAGAAGGTTGAAGCATTTTGCGCTGAACACAACATGGCAAAGGTTCAAGCAGGTCCAAATCAGATTTGCCCGCAATGCGCTATAGATCTAGTGGAATCTCAAAACAAAAACCGCCAGAAAGAAATCGACCAGATGGTACGTGAAAAGCATTTTGCAGGTGCCATGCTCCCAGAACGTCATGCTGAATCAGGTTTTAAAAATTACATCGTTCAGCATGCAGGACAGAAAAACTCACTTAATCAATCAATCTCATACGCTAAAAACATCCTGATTGGCGCTAAAAACAACTTTGTCATGGTTGGTAAGACTGGCGTAGGGAAAACCCATTTGAGTTGCGCTACAGCTCGCACATTGCTCAACAAGGGCATGTACGTTCGCTATATCACAAGCGAAGAGATGGCCCAAAAAATCATGCGAGCTTGGGATAAGGACACCAAGGATGCAAGTGAAAGATCGGTGATCTATGAATTCACTCAATACGATTTATTGATTCTGGATGAGTACGGATTGCATGACCGGGATAAGCGCCTGGAACTTGTTCACAAGGTTTTATACGCACGTTATGACGCAATGAAACCAACCATGCTGATTTCAAATTTTACATTGGCTGAACTTCAAAAGGATTTGGGTGACCGTCTTTGGTCGCGATTCCAGCAAGGTGGCTTGACAGTAGTTGAGTGCAATTGGGGTGATCAGCGTTTAGGAGGTGGGGTGTGAAGGCTATCAAAATTCCTTGTGAGCATGACTTATTAAGCAAAAATCATAATGTGTGGGCTGATGCTGTAATGAGATGCAAAGGTGGTAATCCGTACTGTGGTGCAGATGGATTTTGTCATGCAGATGGAAAATGTTTCGCAGATCAAGAGCTCACCAGAGAACAAGCTATTTTAGAAATGGATCGTTTGGCTCAGGAGCTTTATGAGGCGAAGCAAGAAAATGGAAAGCTAAAAACATCTTCTGAAAGTTTAATTAATCAACTTGAATTTGCATTAGAGCAAAACAAGAAAAACGGAAAATCGGAACGAGTTTTTGCAATTCGATACTGCATTTCTGAGATTAAAAAAACTTTGCGAGGTGCCGCATGAAACACCCATTAGATAACAAAACCGTGGATTGCTTTAACTCCAAGTATGCAGTCAAGCATGGCGAAAGAATGATTCTTGTGTTGAAAAACATCATCAATAAGCGTGGTCGAACCAGTATGAAAGAGGTTCAAGGGTGGATTGGTATTAGCAGTTCTGCCAGTGGAACTTTTGTGCGTCAGTTGATTGCTGCGGGTTATTTAGAAACCAATAGCAAAAGACCTGTAAGTCTTAAAGCTACTGAAAAAGCAAAACAATTATTTGGGGTGGCAGCATGAACTTAATCGAAAAATTGGGATTGGAAAAGTGTAAGGCGATTGTGGGTGGGGCGCCTGAGTGGGCTAATTATTGGATTACCAGAGACCAATATCATCATCACATTATTTCATTTCCAAACATGACAGGTCATTCAAGTTATCTATTGAGTGACCTCCGCACCGCAATTGCTGACCATGAGCGTACAGACACATGCTCTGACATCCGCAATCACATTAGCCCTTTGACTGAGGTGAGTGAGAGATGAGTGAATTTCAAAAGTACTGGCAAGACTATGTTGCTTCGGACGTTGTTTTAGGATCAGAGGAGTATTGCGCTCAACAAGCATGGAAGCACCAACAAGCCAAGATTGATGAACTGCAAAAGCGGATTGATGGGGCTTTATTCGAAATGCAACAACTCTCTCTAATGTTGAGTAAGGACATTGATGGCTATGAAGACCCTGCTCAAATATGCCAGTCGGAAGGCGTTGATATGGGTGTGAGGATTTTGGAAAAAGCCCTGCGAGGTGAGCGTGAATAACAAAGATTTTCTAATTTGCATTTTGCTTAGCATGGCCTTGTTATTTGCAGTCAAATTTTTTTGGAAGTGGGCAACTGGTGGATTCAACAATATTGCCGTCATGGAGTGGATGAACCGAGGTTTTTCTTTTGGTATTGGATTCTCAATTTCAATCATTGTGGTGGTTCTAGTGTTCAAGTTGGTTGCAGGTGACTAATGACCAGCATCTCGCTCACTGAATATCGCGAACAGTATGGCGGTGGTCGAAAGACTGCCACTAAACGACCTAAGAAGGTCAAAGGTGAAAAGGTTATTAGTGAAGGTGAGGCAATACTGAGCCTTCAGCTTAAAGCGCTAAAAATCGAATTTGAGCAGGAATTTAAGTTTCACCCAAAACGGAAATGGAGGGCTGACTTCCACCTGGTAGAAAAGAGGATTTTGGTTGAGGTTGAAGGTGGGATCTGGAGTGGTGGGAGGCATACAAGGGGTAAGGGATACATTGGGGATATGGAAAAATATAACTCAGCAACAATGATGGGTTATCAGGTAATACGGTTTAGTACAGAGCAAGTGAAGTCAGGTTTAGCGATAAAGCAGATTGAGAAGATGGTAGGGGATTTGGGATGAATGCAGCAGTGGATAAGTTTGAACAATTTGAATGGTTGACTCATGGCATTAGCGCTAAGACAGCCAATTATGAACCGAGTGTTCGTGGTACGGGGGAAAAGCCATTGAATTATGAAGATCGTTTGGGTGCTATTGCTTCAATGGATACGCAATTAGCCAAATCAGTGACAGCTTTGATTGTATTTGATGGTAAGTCGGAAAGTGATTATGAGTATGTGCGTAATCACCTGGCTAAAATTATGTTGGCCAATGCAACAGAAGACAAGAAACGTGAGCCTGAACATATCGCTATGTATCACTTGGCATGGCAGATTGCACGAATGGTTATGGATTTTGCTTTAGATCCAGATTTAGAGGATAACTACACTGCCAAGGGTCGTTTGGCTTATGCAGGCATTAGTGGTAATCAGATGGGTGTAGATACCTATCGTATGACGTGGAAGGGTTATGAGAAACTAATGGTACTTGCTATTGAATCTGCTATTGATGAGGCATCCAAGGCTATTGAGTTGTATAAGAAAAATACTTACAAAGAAATGCGAGCATAGGTATTTCGTTTTAGCGAAGACTAAGGTATAGTTTTACTATACTGGTCGTATTACGGTTTGACCAAATATTAAAGCTCATCGAAAGGTGGGCTTTTTTGACATTGTTTGTTCATGTAAATAAAGGATAATAACTTTTTTCTTTTGAGCTTTAATAGAAATGGCAATTCTAACTGTCAAGAAATTAGATGATACTCTTAGTGAGTTAGCAGTTAACGGCAAAAAACCTGAAAAGATTTTGTTAGGTTATAAAGCATATGGCGACCTAATGAATAATCGCAGTTTTTTTGAAGAAGTAGCAGGCTCAGCAATGGATCCAAACAAACGAAAATATAAAAATATTAAAATTAAAGTTACCCAAGACGAATACCAGTTTGAAGTGAAGTGTTCAAAATAATAGATTGATATATCAAAGAAAGCTCGGTCATTTGATCGGGCTTTTTGTTGCTTATTGAACAGTAACCATGTTATTAAAGGTGTATTGTTTTTAAACAATAGTTCTAATTCAGCGCAAATGGTTAGAAAGAAGCTCACTTAGTAATAGGTGGGCTTTTTTAATACCAGGAGAAAAGTCATGCCCAGTTTCAAAAGTTTGCTAATTAGATAAAGACTGTTTGAGCAAGCACGTTTAGATCCCACGAAAGAGGATACAACCCATGCAGTTCATCGAGCATGAATAGGATATGCAGGAAAGTGATTATCTGATTGGGAGTGATGTCCCGCCTTAAAATGACAACGAAACCGAAAATTGATTAGTACTGTGCCTATTCAGTGGCAATCAAAGTAGGGAGTAGCTATGGACCACAGCATAGGACTTCTGTGGTGATCAATTCAAAATCAGATCAGTTGTGAATTAAACGTGATATTTATCAAAAAATTACGAAATAAACTGTTTGATTGAATAGCAAATATCGAGTAATTTTTCCATTAGGTTAGATGAGGTTATAGATCATCTAACTGAGCGAATCGATTGACACTCGGAAAGACGAGAATTACCACAAATGCTTACAGAAATGTGAGCATTTTTAATGCCCCGAGAAATGTTTTTTGTGTAAGCAATATCGGGGCACCCAGATTCTAATTCCCTATAATTCACGGGAATTAAATTATAAAAAGACATTTACCCTGCTGACGGTACCTTCACAAATGAAGGGACCATATCGAGCAGATGAACGGAATGGTGAGCTTTTTTAATATTTAATAAATCATTAATTAAGTTTTCCTAATAGTTTGATTCAATTAACATTATTTTTTCTTTTGGTACATTATGCCACTGAAAATTATTTGATTAGTGTACAAAATAGCAAACAGAAACTAGCTGTAGTTTCTGAATGACCTTTTAAGGTCCTTAGTTTATAGGCCCACATCATCTTTCCTTGAGTGGGCTTTTTTTTGCATGGAGAAAAGCATGTTCCGTTTCTTAATGTGTTTATTTGGCTTTCATGGTGCGACTGAAATTGAATACACGGCTGATGATGAAGAAATCAAAGTGTGTCGGGATTGCCTAAAAGAAGTTAAGTGATTATTTATTAAGCCAAATATTAGATATGTTAAACAAATAATTACATTCAGATGCACAAATCATCTGCTAGGATGTTTGCACATAAAAACAAGTAAATAGATTTTTAGGCATGACATGAGCCTGTTTAACTTGGGAGAGTTAAGCAGGTTTTTTTTATTAATATATTATCCAAACTTGCCGGACGTATTACGGCACATAAAACCCCGCTCAATATGCATTATTGGTGGGGTTTTTCTTTTCTTATCAGTGGTGACCATGACAGATCGTGTACAAGCTAAAAAAGATTTGCAGTTCTGTTGTGATGAACTTGCGATATATCAAAGTTTAAGTCGTTCAGGTTTAAAGCGTCACCAGTTGATGGCGATTGATGAAATCATGATTGGGCTTAAAGAACGTATTAAAAATTTACGTACGATTCTGCATGCCTGATGCTAGATGATTTGAAACTATATTATTAATGTGAGCAGGTAGTATAATTATTGGTATATCATGAACTTGGTTTTAATAATTAAGGATTTGGTGATATGGGTGTTTGGATTGCCAATAAAGATGAGTATGGCGAGTATCAGTTTAATGAAAGGCTTTGGCCGGACTGGTATAAACCTGAGAATATTGAGGTTGCTGCTGTCGAGCATTATCGCAATATAATTGAAGATTCAAATATTACTTATTACTTATATTCATGCGAAAGGTTAGATTCCAAAGCCTTAGAGGGAATGAAAAGTGATTGGTTAAGTTTTTGTGTGCCGTAGTAAGATAATTTATTGCAACCTCCTCCGGGAGGTTTTTTATTGGGTGATGGTTATGGAACTGGATAAATACAAAGCCTTAACAGATAAATCGCCAATTAAAACAAAACCACGTACCAGATCACTACCTAAACCAAGTGAAAAATACCTAGAAGCCTTCGATCGACTTAAAGAAATCCTTGATCGCATGGAAATTAAGTATGAAGAATATTTTCACTTCAAAAGCACCAAGCATTGGCGTTTTGATTTCCATTTGATTGAGTATCGAATGTTGATTGAAATCGCTAGTGGTCCATGGTCAGGTGGTCGTAAAGGTCGTCTCGCTACAAAGGCTTGGAGTATTGACAGGTATGGCCATGCTGAAGAAATGGGATATCAGTATATCCGCTTTGAAACCGGCGACATAAACATGGGCCGGGTAACTAAATGGCTCAGAAATTTAAAGGCATCTTATGGACCAGTTCAGACCATTCCCGCCGACAGATCTGATTGATCAGGCTGAGGAAGAAGAAGCGATCCGCTTGGTACCCGCCGTGGATCTAAAAGAATGGGTTATTAAAAACTGGCTAACCATTGGTGGTGAACTCCATAACCCGGATCACGATCATATTGCTGAGTTACTGCATGACAATGAAGAGTTTCTTGCATTCGCTTGGGCATCATCTGCCGCCGTAGCTAAAAAACGAATGGTGCTTGGTCAATGTGAAAAGGTCATGTTTAATCAGGGTGGATGGAAGAAAGCACGACAAGAACAACAAATGCGTGATTGGTTTGGCTTTGTGCCTCAATACCTAATCACTGTGGACGCGGCATTTTGCGAACAAACTTCAGATCGTGAGTTTTGTCGTTTGATTGAACATGAGCTTTATCACATCGGTGTTGAACGTGATGCAGATGGCGAGATTATTTATAGCGATATGACCGGTCTACCAAAACATTATTTGGCTGGCCATGATGTGGAAGTGTTCTTTGGTGAAACTAAACGATGGGGTGCTGATGAGTCAGTAAAACGACTTTTAGAAATTGCCAAGAATGCTCCATTCGTATCAGAAACTAATATTGCTGCTTGTTGTGGGAACTGTGTGATTGGTTAGAGCTGAAAGGCTCTATTTTTTTGCCTATCTTGCATGACGTAGCATGACAAAGGTGATTTTATGGCAGCACTTAAAGAGCCTGTAAAAATGTTTATAGTTCAGTCTCTTGCATGCTTTGAAACACCTCAACAAGTGGCTGATGCTGTCATGCAAAGATTTGGTATCGAGATTGATCGTAGGCAATGTGAAAATTACGACCCAACAAAATTTGCTGGACGTAATCTAAGTAAAAAATTAAAGGACTTATTTGAACAATCTCGCAACGATTTTCGAAAAAATATTGAAGATATTGCGATTGCGAATAAAGCTTTCCGTTTACGTGAACTTCAAAACATGTATGAAGACTCCGGCAAAAATAAACGAGCCAAGCAGAATTTATTGAAGCAAGCATTCCAAGAAACTGATGGTCGTGTGACTAAACAGGAAATCACTGGTAAAGATGGCGGTCCTATTCAACAGGAAACTAAAAACCCACCCCAATACACACCAGAGCAACTTGCAGGCATGACCGCGCAAGAGCTTTCACGTTTGGCAATTAATGGCAAGTTATGACTTATGCAATTGAAGATATAGCGCCACTAATTAAAGAGTGGACGATTAACACACGTCTACCTGAAGTCGTTGAAGAGATGACAAGGCGTTATTACTACAGAATGCTGATTGAGCAAAATGAGCTAAGTAAACAGGCTGAAATATATAAATGCAGTAAAGATCCTATCCATTGGTTTAATCATTGGGTATGGACTTACGATCCGCGAGGTATGCCGTTTGGTTTACCTGCAAACATTCCTTTTGTATTGCGTCCAGGTCAGGTTGATCTTGTAAATTGGCTGCTTGAGCGCGAGAGCACACAAACACATGGTTTGATTGAAAAAAGCCGTGATGAAGGCATGAGTTATGTTGTTCTGGGTTTTTACCTGCATCGATGGCTTTTTGTCGAAGGCTTTGCAGGTGGTGTGGGTAGTCGTAAAGAAGATCTGGTTGATAAGAAAGGTGATCCAAAAACACTACTTCACAAGTTTCGTGACATGTTCTCAAAAATGCCTAATTGGATGAAGCCTAAAAGCTTTGTCGAGAAGGTTCATGACAACTACATGCGTATTATCAACCCTGATAATGGTGCAACGGTCACCGGTGAAGCAGGAGATAACATTGGTCGTGGTGGTCGTACCACAATGTACTTTCTTGATGAATGGGCATTTGTGGAAAGACAGGAAGCTGTAGATGCGGCAATCTCTCAAAACACCAACGTACACATCAAAGGTTCAACTCCAAACGGTATTGGTGATAAGTTTCACCAGGATCGTTTTAGTGGTCGCTACGCAGTATTCACCATGGCATGGCGCGACAATCCAGATAAAAACTGGACTGTTACATTCAATGGGAAATTGATTCATCCATGGTATGAGAAGCAACTCGCAACACTGGATGACATTGTTTTAGCCCAAGAAGTTGATATTGATTACGCTGCATCGGTTGAGGGTGTATTGATTCCATCAGCATGGGTGCAGGCTGCTGTTGATTCTCATCTTAAGCTAAACATTCAGCCATCAGGTGAGCGAATGGGTGCGCTTGATGTGGCAGATGAAGGCAAGGATAAAAACTCATTTGCTGAACGTCATGGCATTGTATTGCAGTATCTGGAGACATGGTCGGGCGTTGGTGACGACATCTTTGGAACCACTCAAAAAGCGATTGATCTTTGCTTAGACCATAAACTCAATATGTTTTATTACGATGCTGATGGCCTTGGTGCAGGTGTACGTGGTGATGCTCGTGTCATTAATGAGCAAAACACAACCAAAGGCATTACTGAAATCCAAGCAGATCCATTCCGTGGTTCAGGTGCTGTACATAATCCTGATCAAGAGATGGTTGAAGCACGTAAAAATATTGATTTCTTTGCAAATCTTAAAGCTCAAATGTGGTGGTCTTTACGTATCCGATTCCAAAATACATATCGTGCGATTCAAGGTATGAAGTTTGATCCAGACAATCTAATTTCATTATCCACTCAAGATGTTGATAAGCGAGAGCTTGAGCAATTAAAACGCGAGCTATCGCAACCAACTTACACCAAAAATGGTGCCGGTAAGATTTTAGTCAACAAGCAACCCGATGGTGCGCTATCTCCCAATAGAGCAGATGGCGTGATGATCTGTTTCAGCGATATTAAAGGGCCTGCACGAGTTAGACCGGGTGGGGGTGGTTCACGAACTTATTAAGGTTTTTAAAATGGCAAAATCTAAAAACAAGCAAAAAGATACTAAGCCAAAATCAGCAGGCTTAATGTCGGAAGTTGCGGTTGAAACACTTTCATTTGCAATGGGTCGTGCTGCTGACATTGATGAGGTATTGAAGCAAGCTGGTGTGTCGCGTCAACGTCTATCAGTTTTGATGGCTGATGATGAAATCTCTCAGGCCATGGAAACTCGTTTAGATGCAGTCTTAAATGCGCCGTGGCGATTTGTTGAGGATCATGGTGATCAAACTATATTTTTAAAAGAGTTGTTTACCCGTTGGCACTTCGAGATTGTAACGGGTGCATGGGATGCCTGCCCATACGGTTATTCAGTAATGGAAGCCAATTATTTTATTGATGAAAATAATCGGTTCTCGATTGCTGAAATTGGTACCAAACCTATGGAGTGGTTTGAGCCGAAAAATACAGGTGCTTTAATTTTTAGGAAGCCTCAATCTAATACCGAAATTAATGTATTTAAAACCTATCCATTAAAGTTCTTTTTAACTCGACGCAAGCCTTCTTACAAACAGCCTTATGGAGATCCATTACTTTCAAAGCTTTACTGGATTTGGTTCTTTAAAACTAATTCAACCAAGTTTTGGGTCAAGTTTTTAGAGCGTTTTGGCTCACCATTGCTGGTTGGTAAAGTTGGCGGCAATAACCGCGTTCAAGCAGATATTGATGCAATGACTAGTGCCTTGCTGAATGCTCATTCTCAATCTGTTATCTCTATTGGTTCTGAGGATGACATAAATACCGTCGGCACAAACTTCTCAGGTGCTGGCTCGTCAGCATTTGAAGCATTTGATAATGTGATGACCAAGCGAGTGCAAAAAGTCGTACTGGGGCAAACACTGACATCTGGTAATGATGGCGGCGGTGGTAGCAAAGCATTAGGCGAAGTCCATAATGAAGTGCGTTTGGATAAACGTAACTCCGATTTAAGGATGATTACACCAGTCATTCAAGACATTATTAATGCGCTCTGCCTGCTCAATGGCTTTGAAAAGCACACCATTATTTTGGGTGGTGAGCAAGATTTAAATATCAAAGTGGTTGAGCGAGATCTAAAACTTAAAACACTTGGTGTTGAGTTTAATGATCAATACATTGTTGAGACATACGGGCTTAAACCTGAGCATTTTAAAGTACGTGCCGAATCGATTACAGCAAACACTCAATTCACAGCATTACCTAAAACAGCATTCAACTTTAAGGCATCTGCCAACAAGTTATCTGCAGCACAGCAAGAAGTTGAAGAATTAACGGATGGCCAAGATGATTTACAGTTATTGGATACTGAACAGATTAAACAACTGGTTGCTGAATCAGATAGTCCTGAAGCTTTGATATTTAATTTGTCGCAATTAATACCAGGTGCAACTCAATCGCAATTCACAGCCAATTTAGATCAGGCTTTGTATGCTGCTGACGTGTTGGGGTATGCGACATCAAGTAAAGGTGAGTAGTTATGCAACCAGTCACGTTTCTTGAAGCTCTAGAATACGCTCACAACAAAAAGATCGTCTTGCCTGATGAGTTTTACTCAATGGATCTAAAGACTAGGCAGATGGCAACTACGGTTAGCTTTTTATCAAGTCTTGAGCAGATTGAAACCGTTATTAAGGCCGTGAATAAATCGATTGCGGATGGTGGCACGTTTAAAGACTTTCAAGACCTAATTGCTGAATCTGAAATCATTTTGCCAAAGCATTACCTAGACAATGTGTTTCGCACAAATATTCAAAATGCCTATGGTCATGGTCGGTGGCAACAACAGCAACGAAATAAAGCTAAACGTCCTTATTTGATGTATTCAGCTATCAATGATAGTCGTGTACGTCCAGCACATTTAGCTTTGAATCGAATTGTATTGCCGATTGATGATCCTTTTTGGCTTACACATTATCCTCCCACGGGTTTCCGTTGCCGGTGCAGTTGCATAGCATTAACTGAAAAAGAAGCATTGAAATACGGCATTACGCCAGATGACAAACTGCCAGAAGTTGCTGAAGCATTGGATTGGAGTTCTCATCCTCTGCAGTTTGGTGAGCTTGAATCACTGGTTGATAAAAAGATCGGTGCTTCATCCTTGGATAAGGAATATCTGCTCGAGCAGAAAGAGGTCATTAAGGCTGAATGGACTGCATCTAAAAAGCTGACCAGTCTATTTGCTCCAATGGACGACAAGACTCGAGATCTGTTTGATACTGTGGCCAATACTGTTATTCCACTTGATCCAAAGATCAGACCAAGTGCGATTCGAACTTTCTTGGATTATGTTCAAGGCAATGATTCAGCATTAACCGGTTACCTTAATTCAGCTACAAGCTCACTGGCTGACGATGTTTTGAAACGATGGTTAGTTGCTGACATGAAAGCGATTCAAGCTGTGGCAAGTAATACAGCTTCAACCGTGGTTGGATCCGCAACCATTCAGCAGGTCGTAGCTTATGAAGTAGGTCAAACAGTTCAACTTAATTCGCCGTTACTGATGAGTGATACAGCCTCAGATATTGTGATCAAGGTTGAGAATGCTAAAGGCTTTGGTATTGATCTGGATATGTTGAATGCGGGTAACGGTGTTTTATTTCCAATAGGTCTGTCGTTTGAAGTGGTTTCTATTGAGGCAGTTGAAGGGCAGATGGTTTATACGTTGAAAGCATTAATTAACTAAGTTTTAAAAATGAATCTAGACCACTCCATTCGGGGTGGTTTTTTTATTAAGGAAATAAAAATGCGTGTATCAGGTTTTGAAAGCATTATGCCTACTGAAGTTAAAGAAGGTGTTGAGTTACCCAAATTTATTCGCACTTTAACAGTTGAAACAGCGGAAGAAGAACAGCAGTTGCGTTTATTTTTAACAGGTGCCTTAAAGGTTGATGAAAATGGTTGTCATTCATTAGGACGTGATTTTGGTTCGAATGCCTTAGCGATAAATCCAGATGCGACAAATGGTAGTCGAGCATTAGGCGAAGTACACAATTCCTCGGAAGCCATCCTTAAGCTAGATTACCCACTAGAAGATAAGTTGAAAATCATCGATACATTGGTTTCAGCTCTTAAAAATGAGAACTCAGTGTTCTATGATCACACCAAAGAAACTGAAGAAAAATTGTTGGCATTAATTCGAAGTATTTAAAAACACAATCATTCAAGACCACCTATTAAGGTGGTTTTTTTATGGAGCATGAAAATGCCAGATCCAAATGAAAAGCAAAAAAAGGAGCAGGACAAGTTTTGCTTCCAATTAGGCCAAGTCAGTGTAGACAAGCCTGAAGATGGAAAAAAGAAACGCACCTTCTCGGGTATTGCTTACAGCGGTGAAGCAATTACTGATCATTGGTATTGGGACAAGGTTGTATTTGATCTTGATTCCATTCAAATCAAAGGTCGTATTCCTGCACTACTTGAACATCGAACCAGTCAACGTGCTGGGGCAATCAACTCTCATTCTGTTAACCATGCCGAAGGTCTAAAAATTGAGGGTAATTTACTTTCAAATGAATTTGGCACTCAAGTCGCTCAAGATTCTGATGATGATTTTCCGTGGCAAATGTCAGTTCGAATCTACCCAACCACAGTTGAAGAGGTCAAAGAGGGTTCGGTCATTGTGAATGGTCGAACATTCCAAGCGCCTGTTGCGGTTTTCCGTGGTGGGCGTATCCGTGAAGTGTCCTTTTGTGCTTTAGGTGCTGATGACAATACAAATGCAGTGGCAGCCAGTCACTCTCCAAAAAACTTTAATCAACCAGAGGACACTAACGTGACCGAATTAGAACAGGCGAATGCCCGAATCAAAGAGCTTGAGACTAAAAACTCTGAGCTTAAAACTCAAAACAAACAATTTGCTGCTGCAAAACGTGAAGCTGAAATCACTGCACTTGGTAAAGACCTCGGCAAAGAATTTAGCGCTGAAGATATCACTGAAATGAAGAATCTTGATGATTCAGCATTTGCATTCTCGGCTAAACAGTTGCGTCAATTTTCGGCTTCCAAACCACCAGAGCAACAAACACCAGGTGTAAATCCTGCATTTGCACATTTGTTTAGCCATCAAGCAACAGGTGGTCAGGGTGGTCAAGCTCCACAGGGCTCGGCTTTAGATCAAGCATTCAACCAATTTGCAGCAGCGCAGCAACAAGGAGCTAAATAATGAGCCAGGTAGTTACAGGAACTATTGAAAGTAAACAGCTAGTTGTGGGCGATGGTATTCGTACTGAGAACGCCAAAGTCAAAACAGCAACAGCTTATAAGCAAGGTGACTTACTTGTTGTCAGTGCTGCAAACGTAGCTGATCACCCAACTGTGACTGAAGGTGTGGTTGGTGATTGGAATGCAATTGCTGTGTGTGATTTCACTGTAGAGCAGTCTACTTATCATGCTGTGAATAATCTTGAAATGCCAATCTATGTACAAGGCCCTTTCGATGTGGCTTTGGTAACGGTAAAAGGAGTTGCTTTAACCAATACACAGATTGACGCCGTTCGTGCTCAAGCACTTAAAAATAAAATCGAACTTCGTAAAGTTGTGGGGAACTAAGACATGAGTCAAATTTTTACATTTCAGAATGCACCAGTTGAATTACTGGATGTGCCACAACTTGTATTGTTAACAGATACCACCCAGAAGGTTGATACTTGGTTGATGGATCGCTTCTTTCCACAACGTGTTTCATACACCAAAAAGGAAGTTCCTGTCGGTGAGTTAAATACGGCAACTCCACTTGCACCGTTTGTTACTCCGACTGCAGCTGGTCGTCAGATTAAAGTAGGTGAGTCTGGCAACGTGAAATTCGTAAAGCCTGCCTACCTAAAACCAATGATGACGGTCATGCCAAGTGAGGTACAAAATACAGCACTTATCGCACGCTTACGTCAATTTGGCGTGATTGCGACTGGTTCTAATCGTTTATCCGATGCGGATCTATTGCTGATTGATCAGGCTCAAAAGGCTCTATATCTTCGACAATCAATTGAAAACCGAAAGCTGTTGATTGCACGTGATGTATTGCTTTACGGTAAAACCACTTTTGCTTCTGCAGATTTCCCGATGTATGAAGTGGATTATGAGCGTAACCCTGCTTGCAACTTCGCGCCGTTGATCAAATGGGGTCAAGCCAACGCTACACCTGTTAAAGATATTCAATCAATGATTGACTTGTCTATCGAGCACTCAGGTACATCACCGATCATGGCTTTGACCACATCTAAGGTGTACAACACGCTGATTAAAGATCCTGAGTTTAAAGAGAAATTCATTGCACCATATGCAGGTATTAGCGTTCCACTCACTCCGACTTTCGACCAAGCCGACAAGCCTCAATTCCGTGGCACTGTCGATAATCTCGAAATTTGGACTTATGACGTGAGTCACAATATGGGCGGTGCCTCTGATCGTTTTATTCCTGAAGACTTCTTTGGTCTTGTCTCGGATGCTAATGGTTGGATCGCACACTGTGCATTGCAAAACGTTGAAGCGTTTGGTCAGGCTTTGGAATTCTATTTGGGTCAATGGCAAGAAAAGAATCCTTCAAGCATTCAAATGCTCGCTGAATCATCTCCACTTGCTGTTCCAAATAACAAAAACGGTTTAGTCGGCGGTCGCGGCTTCGTTTAAGAGGAAAACACATGTCAAAGTACATTGCAAAACAGTCCATTGGTCACTTTCGACCAGGGCAGGAAATCACAGGGCTTGAAGCTAAACAACTTCAAGCCCTTTTAGCATCTGGGGCTATTGAAGAACATCAAGAGCCGGAAGAACCTAAAGAAGATGGCACCGCTGCACGATTGGCTGAGCTTGAAAAGGCCAACACAGACCTGACCGCAACCATCAAGCTAATGACCAATGAAAAGGTCAAATCAGATCAGGTAAATGCTGAACTCAAAGCTAAGGTTGCTGAGCTTGAAAAGGCATTAACGGATTCTGAAGCTGCTTTGAAAAAAGCTACTGCAAAACCTAAGGCCGGTGATAAGCCTGTGGACGAAACCAAATAGGTGATTCATGTACGCGACTGAAGCAGATTTGGTCGCACGATTTAGTGAAGAAGAGATTAGTAATTTAAAACTTATGGTCTCTAACCCTACCTTTGTCGATGATGCAATCCAGGATGCAACAGAAGAAATTAACGGTCACATCGGTGGTCGTTATCCTTTGCCGTTGCCAAATGTGCCCAGTAATTTAAAGCGTATGGCGTGTGATATTGCACGCTATCGCCTTTACTTTCAGCAACCGACTGAAGAGATTCGAAAGCGTTATGAAGATGCAATCGCATTCTTAAAACGTGTTGCTGACAACAAAGCACATTTGCAAATTCAATTGCCTGAAACAAATGAAATCGTGGACGATCAACCGAAAAACAAGCCATCTACTGCGCCCATTGGCACTTCTTATACCGGTGGTGTATTTGGTGATGACACACTGAATAAGATGCCGACCATGTGAGGTATTTATGAGTGGTGTAGCAATTTCAATTGATGTAGATGGTGATTCACCAATTCTGACCATCCTTAAAAACCTTTCTGATTTTGAGCAACGCAAGAGTGAATTATTTGAAGACATTGGCAGCATCGTTGTTGATGGTATTCGTTCGCGCTGGGAAGGTGGAGAGGGCCTAGAGGGTAAATGGCCCTTATCGGTACGAGTAATGCGTGAGGGTGGTACTACCTTGCGAAAAAACTCAAGGTTGTTGGATTCAGTTACCTATAACGTCCTTCCGGATGGAGTGGAAATCGGAACCAATGTTGTATATGGGCCGATTCATCATTTCGGTGGTGATATCAAACATGAGGCAAGAGTGCGAAAAACATTCTTTCGTCAAAACATGCGTACTGGTGAAGTCGGCAATCGCTTTGTGAAACGCGGTCGCTCTAACTTTATGCAGGAAACAATGGGTAAGGCCTATACGGTCAAAATGCCGCGTCGACCTTGGCTTGGTATTACTGAGGATGAGGAGCAAAGCATCTTGAACTCTATTGAAGGGGTGGTATTTGATGAGTAATTTTTTTGCTGTTCGGGCAGAGATTGCAAAAAAACTGGAAGAGATTTCAGAATTTAAGAAGATCTATACCCCAATCAATATTGGAAGTACTTCGGAATTATCTCAGGTTACACCATGCGCTCATGTGAATTATCTGCGCATTAAAAAAGTGGACGAGGCGGGCAGAGGTGCTATGAATGCACTGAAGCAAGAGTGGGATATCACCATTGTTGAGCGTCATGCTGCATCACAATTGTCGGATGGTTCAAAAGCAATCGATAAGGCTGGTGAGTTAGTTGCCAAGGTTATTCCACTTTTAAGTGGTTGGCGACCAGAGTCAAGTACTCGGCCATTATCACTGGTACGGATCAGTGAAGATTTTTCATCAACTTGCGTCTATATCACGATGGTATTCGAATCATCATTATTCATTTAGGAGCCAATAATGGCGAAACAATACAAGGCAACTCAGCCGGTCGGTCGCTTTAAGAAAGGCGATGTAGTCGGTGGGCTGAGTGATGCTCAAATTAAAAAATTACTGGCAGATGGCACAATTCAGGAAGTGCCTGAAGCTAAAACTGCTGCACCAACCAAGAAAACCACAGGGGATGAAAAGTAATGGCTAAAGAATATATTTCATTGCAGGGTAAATTCTATTTATCCAAGCTAACCAATGGTATTGCCGGTGCTATGCGCCATCTGGGTAACGTTCCTGACTTTGAGCTTGAAATCGGTGCGGATGTTATTGAGCATCAGGAGTCGACATCAGGTAATCGCACTACTGACTTCACGATGGTAAATACCACATCTGTAAATTTCTCTGGAACACTTGAAGAAGTGGATAAAGAGAATTTAGAGTACATTGTTTCCGGTACAAATACAGAAGTCACAAGTGACACGGTTGCTGATGAATCTCTAGGGACTGTGGTTGCTGGTGATGAAATCCAGTTGAACGGATACAACTTGTCACAGGTTTCTTTTAAAGACTCCACCAGCAGCACACCAAAAACACTTACTGCTGATCAGTACACAGTAGATTCAAAGTTTGGCACTGTGATTTTCCATGATGTAGCTGATCTAACGATGCCAGTTCTAGCCACCTATACTACAGGTGCTGTAACTCATACCACTCTGGCGAATAACTTTAATGAAGAATATGAGCTGTTCTTCAAGGGGGTAAATACAGCAAATGGTAAGCATATGGCTGTGCGCTTATGGCGTACCAAAAAGTCACCAGAGACCACTTTCCCTCTGATTCATGAAGAACTGGGTCAGTATGAAATTTCTGGTCAGGCTTTGTCTGATGTAGGTAAAGAAACAGATCCAACGCTTGGCTTGTATGGTCACATTGTTTCGATTCCAGCAGCTGTATAAATCAAAGCAGGCACAAAGAACTCCACAGGATGCATTAAGC
Organism: Acinetobacter sp. ANC 4862; assembly: GCF_004336635.1. GTDB lineage: Bacteria > Pseudomonadota > Gammaproteobacteria > Pseudomonadales > Moraxellaceae > Acinetobacter. The sequence goes on along the minus strand of NZ_SJXH01000010.1, from coordinate 33,599 downwards.
ATCTTTTTTTGTGCCTGTTTTTAGATGACTTTGAATTGTATTAACTAGTTTCTACAACCCAAAGTCATTTACCACCCTATTGACAGAAAAGTATATTTTTAAAGCGAAGCCGGCCTAACAAGTCGGCTTTTTTAATGCCTGCAATTTGGGCAAACCGCTGGCTAGGTTGATCCCCGAAAGGAAGATGGTCGTTTCGACTATTCATTGCATCTTCTTGCCAGTGTTTCTTTTTTAATGAGTAGTCGGAGCATATCAATGAATGCAATCGTAAAAATTGAAAACCAAACCCCATTTATTGAAGTTGAATTAAATGGAAAGGTGCAGCTTGGAGTAAACGCCCGCGACTTACACAAGATGCTTGAAGTGAAGGCGGAATTCTCTCACTGGATTAAGCGTCGAATTAAGCAGTGTAAATTTGAAGAAAATTATGACTACACCCTTGTCGTCAAAAAAGACGAGCAGGTATCGGGTGCAAAATATTTAAATGAATACATTATCTCGGTAGATATGACTAAGCACCTTGGGATGATGGAGCGCAATGAAAAAGGTCATGAGATTCGCAAATACTATATTGAACAAGAAGAATTAGCGCGTCAGCTTAAAGATGGTCTTCAGTCGCGAATCGGACATATATCAGCACAAGTCGAAATGATTACTCAATCACTTTCTGAGGCAGGTCGATTCCTGTCTGTAAATGGAAAGCAAACCAAACCAGCGCTACTAAAAGAACTGGATGAGCTAATGAAAGAAGCTCAGCCAGAATTAAAACTAGAGGGTGGAATTTGAAATACCATCATTTTTTATTTCCGCATTCCAAATGGCGAATTCTAGATTTTAAATCCAGTAATCATCTTGGTCGCATTTGAAAAGTGACCAAGAACCAACGCCACCTTCGGGAGGTTTTTTAATACTTGAAAAAAATACATTTTCAGCTATAAATAAATCTAATACTTTAAAGGATTGAGAGTTGTATTGTGAACGAGTTTAAAGAAGGTGATGTGGTTTTCCTAAAGTCAGGTGGTCCAGCTATGACTATCACAGAGCTAAGTGATGATCGGGCTTCTTTCTGTGAGTGGTTTGATAAACATCATGCTTTTCATAGCAAATCCTTCATAAATACAGCGCTAATAAAAGATAATCCAAACCCCAGTAAAAAATCTGCAGCAGTATAAACAAAAGCACCTTAGGGTGCTTTTTTAATACCTGAAATTTATATTTGAGATTCCATCATGAATGATTTTTTCTTAGCCACAAACCGAAGTATTAAGGTTTCTGTATTAAATATCGATATCGAAGTTCGTCAGATACAAATGAAAGAATTTGATATTTGGGCAACACATGCTGAAGTAATTAAAAACTTCATCAAAGATAGAAATCATTCAGATGAGATTTTGACTGAGTTGTTTAAGGTTCATGGCGTGCAAGTCATTTCAACAATTGCATGCGTAACCGATCTGGACAATGAATCACTCTTTAAACTTGCTGTTGATGAGCAGGGGTTTAAGGATTTGCTTAAAGCGGTACTCTTGGTCAATCAAGCCTACTTCAAATATGAAAAGCCAAAGCGTGGTTCCAATAAACAAAACACAGAATCAACATGGTTCGACTCATTTCAGTACTTAGTCAGTGCTGGTCATCGTCATCAAGACATTATGAGTATGACCTATGGTGCATTTGAGCAATACCTAAAGTCAGCGCAAAAAGATCATAAAAATAAGCTGCAGTATTTATCGAGTGTGATTCGCTCAGCTCACCACGCCAATGCCAAAGAGTTTAAAAAGTTCTTTGAGGAATTGAAGGAATAAGATACAGGTGACTTTTACCAAATGATTAGATATTCTCTTTGAAAACGGGGATATAAATTTATGAAAAAAGTTATTTTAGCGATGCTATTGGCAGTATGTTCATCTGCTTATGCCGTTAGTGTGGATTCAGTTCGGGGTAGTACAGGTTTTGTAGAGCGTGGCAATTCATACGGTAAAATGATTGATGTTTTGGGTAGTCCAGATTCTTCTTATAAACACATTATCCATGATCGTGATGGCTGGCCACACAAAGCAATCACTTATTCTTATTCACTCAATAATGTACGTTATGAAATAACAGTAGTTGATGGTGCTGTTTATAGCATTAACTGGGAGCGATGATTGTGGGTGTGAAGATATGCAGGTCATGCAAAAAACCCATGAAAGCTACCGATACGCATTGTAGAACTTGTGGCGCTGAGTACAAAAATAGCCCAGTGCTTTTGATTGTAATATTGCTTATTGTTTTTGGCGCAGGTTATTTTGCTTGGGGTAAATATAAGGAGAATGAAGCCAAACAACTTGCTGTAGCTCAAGCGGAAAAGGATAAGAAAATTAGTCAGGCTAAAGCAGAGCTATTAAGTGTGGGCGTAAATTCGGAAGATGCACAAAAAGTAGCTGAAGCAAAAGTAGATAATATAACCATCACGAATCCGCAACACATAAAGTCTTTCAATGACATTTTTGCTGAATGGCAAGATGCAGAAAAAGTTGCAGGTTCGACAAGCCGAATAGCATTAGCTCAACCAGTATCAAAACTTCAGGAAATCAAAAGAAAGCTTGCAGCCTCATCTTATGCTGGATGTATGGAAACAACTCGGATTTTGTATGTCACTGCAATGAATACGCAGATAGAAGCTTATTTAGAATTCATGAAGGGATCGGATGCTGAAGCAGCCGCACAGTTAAAGTTTATTGATTATTATAAGCAAGCTGAGCAGGCAAATAAAGAATATGTAAGATGCAAGCCAACACAACATACAAGCAATGGTGCGGAGTAATTTATAAGTGAAAAAATTATTTTTTATTTTTACTACCTTGATTTCTTTTGGTGTATCAGCTGGAGAAATTTATACCTGTACAATAAATGGCAAAACCATATATCAAGGAAAGCCGTGTCCTGGAAGTAAAGCACTTACTGAGAAAGTAAGCCAAGCTAAAGCCAACGAGCAAGCCAAAGAATTAGCCAAGTATCGTTATGAGGTTGAGATGCGTGAAATGAGTTTGCGCAAAGAACCCAGTATTGGGATGACCACAAATCAAGTTGGAAAATCAACTTGGGGGTATCCTAAAAGTTATTCCGAAACACAAAGTTTAAATGGTTTGTCTGAGTTCTGGCATTATGAGTCGGGAAGAATGATTTATTTTAAGAATGGTAAGGTTGTCTCAATAACTAAATAGTCAATCTTTTGGTACTTTCATAGAGCTAGAAACAAGCCGGAATAAGCGAAAGACTCTAATCACAAAATAAACCATAGACCACCTTAGGATGGTTTTTTAATTCCAAATTCCAACCACCGAAAGGTGGTTTTTTTATGCCTAAAATTTAGAGGTCAGCATGTCTGGAAAAAACTTAACATTTAAATTGGTGCTGGATGCTGACAACAAGGGGTTGGTAAGCACTGCAAAAAATTCTGAAACAGTGATGAAGGCTGTTTTTGACTCAATCAGAAGTGAATCAGACAAGTTAAAACAGGCCACTGAATCAGCCTCTAAAGAAATTGGCAATATCGTTCCTAAAGGTACAAGTGAATTAGCAGACAAGCTTACTCAATCACTTACCAGTGCTACAGGCATTATTAAAGATGCCGGTGACAATGCTAAATCTACAGCGGGAAATTTTACTGATTTCGGGAATAAGGCTGAAAAGGCTTTAAGCCAACTTAAAACAGATTTAACTCAGGCTAAACAAAAACTTCAGGAGTTCTCAGCAACCAATGCGTCGCCTGCAGATATTGAAAAAGCCAAGGTGCAAGTTGATCAATTAGAAAAAGAAGTTCAACAAGCGGATCAAGCATTTAATAATTTTCAGGGCGAAGTAGGTCGAGCAAATACCAGCTTAAAAAATACTGATACAGCAGCACAAACAGCGCAAAAAGGGCTTAATGGTGCGAAGTTTGCTGTGACCGCACTCGTTGGTGCAATGGGGGCACTTGGTGTTGGGCTGGGTATCCGTGAATTAGCCCAAGCAGCAGACTCATACACAAATCTTTCAGCACGAATCAATATTGCCACTAAAGATGGGGGTAACTTCAAATCTGCAATGGCCGGTGTTCATCAAATTGCATTGATGACCAACTCAAGTCTTGATGCTACCGGTGATCTGTTCTCAAGGCTGAATGCTGTCGGTAAAGACATGGGGATGACACAACAGAACTCCTTAGATTTAACCAAAACCATTAACCAAGCCATACAAACAAGTGGTGCATCAGCACAAGCTAGTGAAGCATTTACAGCCCAATTTATCCAGAGCATGCAGCAAGGCACCCTACGTGGAGAAGAATACAACTCCATGATGGAAAACGGCTACGGCGTTGCTGAAGCACTAGCGCGTGGTTTAGGAGTAACCACTGGCGAACTTAAGAAGATGGCTGACAACGGCGAACTAGGTGCAGAGCGTGTCTATAAAGCCTTATTAAGTCAAAAAGATGCTGTTCAACAAACCTTTGATCAATTTCCTACTACCATCAGCAATGCACTGCAAAAGATTTCAACATCATGGCAAATTCTTATTGGAGAGATGGATCAGGCCAATGGATCAAGTGCAACGGTAGCAAATGCCCTATCAGTCATTGCGGATAATTTAGGGATTCTAAAATTATTCTTTGATGATGTAGCTGCGGGAGTTGGTTGGTTCCAAGATAAGTTATCTGAGATTGATCCCTCTACAATTGAATCCATCCAAAGCACTTTATCGGCTGTATACGATACGATTAAAACGGTCATATCGAGCCTAGCTGGAATGGCAGAAACTGGTTGGAGTGCCTTCTCATCTGTATTAGATGCTATTGCACCACTATTTAACGCAATCTTAAATGGCAAAGAGGAAGTAAGCGGGATAACTACATTATTTAATGTTTTTAAAATCGCTCTAGGTGTAGTTTCAGACGCAGCTACAGGTCTAAATATTGCGCTTAAGTTACTTCTTGCTGGCATTCAATTTATTTCAGGTGGTATTCACGCACTTAGCGCTTCGGTTCTTGATTTCTTCGGTTTTGATGATCTTGCTGCACAAGCGCAAAATGCATCTGATGCGTTATTCAGACAGGCTGAAAAGAATGCATCTGAGGCAAATCGGTTGGCACTTGAGAGCAAGTCAGCGACACGAGAAGCAATCCGAGAAATCCGTCAGACTGAAGAAGAAGCAAACCAAGAGCGCATAGCTGATAGCCAAAAAACCCTAGATGAACTCAAAGCCAAAGAGGAAAAGCATAAGGCTGACTACAAAGCGATAAGTGACGAGCGTATTCAATTAGAGCAACAGCTATTCGATGCACGTAAAACTGGCAACCAAGCCTCTATTGATTTAGCCACAAAGGGTTTAGCTGAGCTTGACGCTAAGGAAAAGGCCTATCAGGCTGAAAGTCAGAAAATCACCGATGCCAAAATTCAAGCTGCACAGACTGTTGCAAATGCAATGATTCAGTCGGCTGATGCTGCTGGCATGGCACAGCTAAAGGTTTTGAATGCCCAACTGGCGGCTCAGGGATTACAGGCTGAGTTTGATAGCACTGGAAAAGTGGTTGTTAAGGCTATGCAAGAGGCTGTTGTAGCCACTGAAGGTCAAAGCAATGCAACAGATAAGGCTCGTAAAGCCGCGGCTGCCCTCGGGATAGATTTAGATGTTTCTTTAAATAGGGTTTCAGAGAAATTTAAAGCAGGTGAAACCAATGTTAATAGTTTTGTTGCTGGCTTAGAGGGCTTGGGGGTTACGGGCAAGCAGGCGGGTGAAGTAACTTATGAAGCTTGGCAAAAGTGGACTGAAGAGGCTAAAAGCCAAGCCGAAATTGATCTAGCAAAGAAGGGATTGGTTGAGTTCGGTAATCAAGGTGTCTTTTCTGCCAAACAGGTTGAAATGGGGATGCGCTATCTTGATGAAGTGAATGGCAAGCTACCTAAAAATATTTCTGAGGTTGAAAAAGCTTACAGACTGCTTGGCATAACATCTCGTGAAGAAGCCGGGAAAATGGCTGATGCACAAATGAAAGCGTTCAATGTGATGCAAAATAGTGGGACAGCATCTGCTGAGCAAATCAAACAAGCATTAATTAACATGGCGGATAAAATTTATGCTTCTGGGGATGCAGTTAAAATTGCTTTGTATGAGTCGAAATTAGGAGCGAGTGGTTTAGCTACACAGGTAGATGAAACTGGCAAAAAGTCAGTTAAGGCTATGTCTGATATTGAGCAGTCGATTCATCGTACTCGCAGTGCTACAGACGGTGCAAAAGATGGCTTTAGAAGTCTTGGTCAGGTGGCACGTGAAGAAGCCCAAAGCGTTAAATCGGAATGGGAGCAGGCAATTGATGCAGCTCAAGCTTCAACCGATAAGTTTAGGGCTGAAATGAAACGCCAAGGCGAATCATTAAGCAAAGGGATTTATGATTACGACTCATACAGTAAGGCTGATGTTTTATCGCAGCTTAAAAGTAAGGGCTATAGCGATAAAGAGGCAGAGAAATTGGCAGGTTCAATCTGGTCTGAAGCAATGTCAGCAGATCGTGCTGCTAAAGAGCAAGGATTGGGCAAGGATGGAAGTTTAGCAGTCAAAGCACTAATTAATGCTGAGTACAATAATGCAGCCTCTAAAGGCTTAACCACTCAGCACGGTACAAACAAAATTAATGAGCTGATGCGTCAAATGACTGCCAGTAATCTTGTGTCGACAGGCCCTTCAACCAAGCCTGTAGATGTGAATAGCCTTGCTCCTAATGTGAGTATGCCTATTGCAAGCCCAGCCACAACCAATGCATCCAAAGACGTTAATTACAACATTAGCTTTGGTGGTCAAACACTCTCATTGTCAGGATCAGCAGAACAAGAATCTGCAATGAATCAACTGATCAAACAACTTAAAACACAGGCGAAATCAACATGAAGCTCGTTCGCTTAGCAACATCAGAAACCGTCCCATTAGAGGACGGTTTTTTATGGCCTGATGAATTTTCATGGAAAGCCATTGAACAGAATCAAGCCTACGCCATGGATGGTACTTTGCAGATTCAGGAAGGCAAAAAGAAGTCTGGACGGCCTATCACTTTGCAACCGGCTGATACAGGCATGGGTTGGATCAAGCTGCGTGAATTACGAACTGTTTTGGAGTGGTCTAAGTTGCAGGATGAGAATTTCAAATTGCAGTTTGAGCAGCCTCATGACAACCGTCAGTTCACCGTCAAATTTAATCACCAGGATGGGGCTTTAGAAGCTGATCCAGTGAAAGGAATTCCAGCGGTATCACTGGATGATTATTACAACGTGACCTTGCGCTTTACGGAGTTAAACGATGGCGATTGAAACCAAAGATTTAGTGATTTACAAGTCTGAACGCTTGACTGATAACTCGGATGGCGGTGGTAAATATTCTGGTGTGGTGGTGCAGGATGGCATTAGTAACAACCTGTTTAATGATGTGTCAGAAATGGATCGAACCATGGGTGATGTATCCATGCGCAAGGTCTTTCCTGCCGTCACGACTGAAGACACTGACCTCTTGATGGGCGCAACGGTCTTTCTATCTGAACTACCAGAAGATCCAAACGTGTCAGCACTGCTTTTCAGTACCAAGAACTGGACCGATGAACGCCAGTCTGCCCAGAACCGGGTCGAGAATTATTCAGCTAAGGGTGGTCAGATTGCCGGCACGCCGCTCGATACGCACTGGAAAGGCATGTCATCACTGCAGGTGGCTATGTTCCCGCAAGAGGTTGAATCATCCGTTGGGGATACGATTGTCCTAATTAGTGATGAAGGCAAAGCTTTGGAGCGTGAACAGTATGTTCGCATCACAAAAGTTGAGACTCGCACTGCCATTATGGTAGTGGATGGCAAAAACGTGGAATACAAGATTGCCACTTACTCATTAAATGATGCTTTGGGAATTGATTTTGTTGGTTTGTCTGCTCGTCAATGGTATTCAGGCGGCACATCAAAAACTATCATCCGCGACACCATTGTTGCTGATACTGGCCTGTACTACTCATCTACCGCGTTGGCTTCTGATGCGGGTGTGGGTGAGTTTACCGTCAATGCCAAAAGTATCTTTGCCCAGCTGATTCCATCGGCCCAGACTGAAACACCCATCATTGATGTGAACGCTGCCGGTGAAAGTATGGTACTGGTTTCTGGCAACATAGGCACTATTACAGCCAATTATCCCAATATGGTCATCGGGGTTAGTCAAAACCTCTACATTGGCTCTGCAGTGATTCCGTCAAGTATGTCATTCACTTTGCAGGGCCAGCAGATTACCGATCAGGGCGGCTTGCTTAAAAATACCCAAGGCACTCAAGTTGGAACGATTGATTACCAGCGTGGCCTGATCCAATGGACTTCCGCAGTTCCAGCCGGAACCATGAGCTTAAATATCACATTCAAGCCAGCAGCTGCACCAAATCAGTATTACCAAAGTCATGCTATTCCGGTGACTCAGAATAACCAAGGTACAAACTGGACAGGGGTTTTGATTCCGATTCCAGCACCTGGTGCTTTATCGATTTCATATATGTCACAAGGCAAATTTTATGAGCTTAAAGACGATGGTTCAGGTCAGTTGAAAGCTGCTAGCCCTTCGTTTGGTTCCGGCATGATTAATTATGAAACTGGTTCATGGCTGTTGACCACTGGTGCGCTTCCTGATGTAGACACACCAATTTTGTTGAACTGGGGCACACCGATTGCAACTTATCAGCGAGCCAATTTACCTGTACTGCCTGCGAAGTTTGATTTCAATCTTGTGCAAGAGGCTATTCTAGCCGGTAGTGTGACAGTGACTTGGGTATTGGAGGGTGTGACAAAAACAGCAACTTCAAATAATGCGGGTAAATTTACTGGTGATGCAACAGGCTTTATTAATTTTGCATTAGGTAAAGGTGCTTTGATTCCAAATCAGTTACCGCAAAAAGGTACTGTATTTAATTTTAGCTATCAGTTTGGTGATGCAAAAATTCAGGATGTGCCAGCAGCTATTCCAAATGCAAGTCAGCAACTCGCATTTACCGTTGGTACTGGTGCAGCACTGCAACCCAACTCGGTCATGATTGAGGTTCCACTCACATCGGCATTAGGTGACACGATTACGCTTGTTGTTACAGACAATGGTTCTGGCTCACTTATTGATGCTTTTGGTCAGGTGCAAGGGACAGTCAACTATTCGACTGGCGCGGTAAGTATGACTCCGGTTGTTTTAACTTCATCTTTCTATGAAAAGACACCTGAGACTTTTAGTCTCTCCAGCTCAACCCAAAGTGGCTCGAGTTCATCACTACCAACGGCTACAGCAACCACTAGCTATAAGCCACAGTCAAACCCCTGGGCAAATTATGTTGCAGGTTAAGTGAGGAAATATGACAATTTATCAATCACAGCCAAGTAGTGTTGCTCTTGGAAATACAACATACAAAGCTTTTTCTGAAACGACAGGAATTAAAGCGCATTACCGCGATGCTTCCGGCAGTACATCTGGCACAAAATCCATAACAAGTGGTGACTTAAAGCTTGATCTCACCTATGGCTTTAGCGAGCAGATTTTATCTGGATCGGTACGCTTTAAACTAGGTGACAGCACTTTTATTGATCGTGACGGTTTGATTTATCGCGACATCAACCCAAGTAACGGCAGTGGTATTCAATCGGGTGTGATTCGCTTGGGTACTGGTGAAATTGAGTTGAGCTCATGGACACCAGGGCAAACCAACTCATTAACACTGGAGTCCTTGATTACCACAACCGATCTACCGCCAATCAATAAGATCAGCTTTAGAACACCAATCATTCCGGTTCGCCCACAGTCGATGACTATTATCGTGACATCGCTTGAATACGGTCAACTCACACTGACTGCGGATGAAAATGGCGTAATTGAAACTAGCCGGGCGCATGGTCAGGTGAATTGGGACAATGGCTTTGTCAGTATTTATTTCTATACCAAAACCAAAATAACCGAAGCAAATAGAGCTGAGATTGAAGCGAACGATTGGTATGATCCATTGCTTGAATATCAGGAAGGGGTGGACATCTATATCAATATTCCAGTTTGGGTCGATGCTTCATCAGTACGCTATAACGCAGTGGCTTATACTTATATTCCGCTAGATTCTGAAATTTTAGGTTTGTCAGCAACACGTTTACCGATTGATGGTCGGGTGCCAATTTTCCGCACAGGCGGTATTGGTATTGTCAGCTCAAGCAAGGTGCAAGAGTTGCCAAGTGCGATTGCGGGCACTACCTACAACATGAATGATCAGCGCATTTCATGGGCAGAACTGGAAGATGCTAACGGAACGAAAGTAGCTTTCGATTTATACACAGTTGATTATGACTACGGCCGTGTGACGCTTGGTGGTGATTTTGTGCTGGGTAATCTGGTTGCACCACTAAAAGTGAAATACCGCTATCAGGATATGGGCTTAATCCGTGATGTACAGATTAATGGTCAGCTAACATTTACCAAGCCTCTAACCCATAACTATGATGCGGTGGATACCATTGTCGGATCTGCTTTGGTCATTGGGGATATGCAGGCACGCTATACACGAAAGTTTGTGCAAGGTTCATGGAGTGGTACTTGGGCGGATGAGCCTGTAGGTGCAACAATTCCAGCTAATTACAACGATGCTTTGTATCCGATCCAAGTCACCAATAAGGGTGCTATTCAGGAACGCTGGTATATCCAGTTTACCAGCGCAACAGATTTTCGTTGTATTGGCGAATACTCCGGTCAGATTGGCATAGGCACAACAAATGCAGATTATGCCCCAATCAATCCTGTCACTGGTGTGCCGTACTTCATCATAAAGAAAGAAGGTTGGGGTGCCGGATGGGCCAATGGCAATGTGCTGCGCTTCAATACAATCGCTTCAAACTTCCCGGTCTGGGTGATTCGCACCGTGAAGCAATCCGAGCCTACTGTTATTTCAGATCAATTCCAGATCATGCTACGCGGTGATATTGACCGTGTGTTGTAAAAAATCAAACACAGATATGACCGCTATATGCGGTCTTTTTTTATGGGTAAAAATATGACTGGATTAGTAAAACATTATCAAAACTCAATGAATGGAATCCCGCAATTAACCAACAATTGGGGTTCGATGATCAATTTGCTTGATGCGGTATTGGTGCATGGCTTTAACCATGTGCCTGTTTTGGGCTTATCCAAAGCCAATGCAGAATCTATCACAGCAACAATTAATCTTGGTAGTGGTCACGGTTTTATTGATCGACAAGTGGTGCGCATTGCAGGCTCTACAAATGGATGGAATGGTGACCATAAAGTCCTAAGTGCTGACACTAGCTCAATTACGATTGAGTGCACAGCTGAGCATCCAATAGTTATTTCTGGTACGGCATCGTGTTTTACAGCACCCGCAGATTTTGAAATTGTGCATCAAACACCGAGCGAATCTACTGAGCCAAAACGCGCATATCGCTCAACCGACCCTGAATCACTTGGGTTAATCTTACTTGTGCATGATTTTTGTAGCATTGGTGCAGCAACTGCTGGGGCTAAATTTGCAAAAGTCGGTCTCGTTGAAAACATGACCGACATTAATACGATTGTTGGAAATCAACTACCTGAAGATGCCAATAACTGGGGTTGGGATGGCACATATCATGGCTGTGCGAAGTGGTATTACGCAAATCCGCAGTATGGTAATGCCTATGACCAGCGTAATGATACACAGGCGCCAGCTGCAGGTGGTCGTACTTTTGATCTAGTAGTAGATGGTAAATCCATGCTTCTCAGTGTTCAAAACCAATGGTACAATGCACTTTATGGTTTATTTGAATTTTATGATGCAGAAATACGCGGTGCAAATGCCATATTAGCTGCAACAGGTCTTAACTTTAACCCGACGCAAGCTCAAAACCGATATGCAGCAGCGCGCGGCGGGTTAATGACAGGATTTAACAACTCAACAGGCCCAGGTGACGCTGCAAGCCAAGCACAAGCTGGGTTGCTGTGGTATAACAATTCAGCATTGCGGCAAGATCAAAAAATATCACGCCCTATCGCTTTAGGATTTATGACCAATAACACTGCGATTGATGCTACATCATCAAGTAATTTTTTACTACAAATGCCAATCTTAGATAGCAGCATGGTTTTCCGTGGCTCAATTCCGTTTGCACGAATGCAGATGGGGGGCGGTAGAAACGGAACGTATTTCACGGACGATGGAAAAATCAAATGTCTTTCGTTGTATAACGGAAACTTTGGTTCACAAAACTATGCGTTTGCTATGGAGTCTTTATGAGCACAATGAAGATTACACATGCAGGCTACTCAACGCCTAAAGTTAAGCTAATTTCGGGGCGTACATTAGAACTGGGTGTAGCAAAATCAAAAATGGTGCGTATATATAGTCGCAATAGCGGCGCACTGCTTAAGCAAATTAAAAGCAATGAGGATGGTGTTTATAAAGCATACCTGCCATACGATGCTGCATATTTAATTGTTGGTGTGGATGAAAACAAAATCTTTAATGCGACAGCTCAAGATAATGTAGGTGCGAAATGAGTCAATCGTCAATTAAATCAAAGCTTGCCATGATTCAAGCCTTTGCAGAATTTATGGATAACGGTAGCCAAAGTGCTACCGTTATTTTTTATGAAGGTGTGCAGCCAGTCAGCCCTACTGTTGCAGCAGATTCAAACAGTGCTCTAGTGACACTCACATTTCCGGAGCCTTGTATTAAAGAAACCACGTCCACTTATGTAGAATTTCACCCAACCGATACTGCAACCGTGATTAAGTCGGGCACTGCAACATGGGCACGGATCTACAACGGCGCTGGTGAAATAGCTGCCGATCTGATAGTAGGCACAGATATTACGCTTGCCAATACCAATCTAGCCCTTGGTGGTACGCTGTCTATCACTTCAATAAAACTCAGACCTTAAATTAAAAGGGTGCTCATGTGGATTTTAAAAATAAGCTCGGCACCGTTGATGCGCACAACCTAAACTTAAACTTTAAACCCGATAATACCGACAGCCATAACATTATTCTCAATTTTGAGCACTTAGCCGATGGCTCGACCAATCTCAATTTTGGGGATGATGTATCTGCTGTAATCGACACAGTATTAGATGCTGAGTTTAGTTTTGAAATCACTGCAATTTATGCTGACAGTGGTGTAAATACTGCAGTTATAGACACGGTACTCGACACTGAATTCAGCTTTGATGTAGTTGCGGTCTTTAAAGAAAATACTGATGTCATTGGCCAAATCGATACTGTTTTAGATACGAGCTTTAGTTTTGAGGTCGAAGCAGTATTTAGTGAAAACTTATGCATCATTGATACGGTTTTGGATACTGAATTTCAATTTGAAGTTAAAGCATTATTCGATATTAATCATCTGGTCGGTGTGTCTTTAGGTTTAGGGCTGCAGTACCAGAGAGCCATCACAGCGTTGAGCTCAATAGAAATACCGTGGGCCAAGCCAATATTAAGAGTCTCAAATGAGGCTCTTTTTTATGACCAAGGCTTGGTGATTTCTAATCAAGCAGATATCCGGTATGAGCAAGCAGGATCATTAACTCGGGCGGTCAGATCCTTGCATAAGCAGGCAACCGGTTTAAGTTCTAATGCATGCATCATCTGGGAGGAAGGCGATAAGCGCTTTATTCATCAGCGATATCTGCACGATGAAACAATCAAGTTGCGTCATAATCGGGAAACGGTCTGGCAGGAAATGATCCGCAAGCGTAAGAGCTTTATCTATTCGCATGACGTAGCCCAAGTCTTTGAGCACCGCTTTTCATTTGAGTGGGATAAAAGCCTTGAGATTGTCACCAAGTCAGATTTGCCTTGGGATCAGGCCAAAGCGATTCATTACCGCAAGCATCCGGTTCAGCCTTGGCCAAAGCCTGAGCTACCAAAATATGAAGGTAATGGTGATTTAAATTTTATCTGCTTATGTCATGACGTTGATTCACATAATGTCATTTTAAATTTTGGTGCAGATGACTGTATTCCAGCACTGCCAAAAAGGAACTGGTGGTATATCGTGAATACACTAATAGCCGAGCGACTGGATACCGGCGAGAAGATCAAAGTTATGGATGGCACCTACAGCACCAGCCGGTCACAGTGGTGCTGGACCTATTCAATTACCGTGGCGCATACGGAAAAAGAAAAGCTGCAACCAATCAATGGTCAGCCGGTGATTCTTAAGATCATGATCAATGGGTTTGAGCACCATATTCTGCTCGAAGATCCAGAGGAGACCCGACGCTTTGCCAGTGTGCTTTACACTTACCCGGGGCGAAGTGTTACTGCCTTGAACTCAGATAAGTATGGGCCAACACGCTCATTCATTCAGGATAACGAACGTACCTCTGTTCAATTGGTTCAGGCTGAAATTGATCGAGCGAATAGCGGTACCAGTTTGGATTGGAAGCTGATTGATGAATTGGGCTGGATTATACCGGTTGAAAGTCTGAGTTATGCAGAACTGGCACCCATCGATGCAATCAAGCAGGTGGTTGATGCAGGCGGTGGCTTTATCTATAGCCAGAAAGCAGGCAACACACTGACTATTTTACCCTGGTACCAGAAAGGCTACTGGGATACGATGCCCCTTGATGATTACGATATTCTATTGTCTGAAAGCTTGGTGATGCAGCAGAACATCAAACAGAATGATGAATACACTGCCGACTTTAATGCCATCACTGTAGTGAATAGCCGCAGTGGTGAGAGCCTGAAAGTACAGCAACGTGGTACTTCGGGTGATGTTCCGCTGGAAACGGTCACAGGACCATTATTCAATGTAGTGTCTGGTGCCAGTTACGGCAAAAATGAGTTGGTGAAAGCCAATATTCAGGAGTTGCATACTTTCTCAGATATTCCAGTGAGTTCGGAAATTGGCGAGATGCTGCCCGGAAAAACGATTGCCTTTAATGGCCAGTGGTGGGGTGTGATTGATGGCGTAAGCGGTAGTTTTTCACATGAAAAAGTAACTGAAACAATTGCAGTGGAGCGTATCAGCCGTGACTAATCCTCTTTTTGAATTGCGGAAACTTTTAAATCCGACCCATGCTGAATACATCGGCACCATTACATCAGTGAAGCATCCAGAATACCGGGTGCAGATTGACGGTGGATACGGACCGGTGCTGTGCACATCAGGGACCCAATATAATTTAGGCGCTCGAGTCTTTATTGCAAATCAAGTTATCTTGCGACCTGCTCCAAGTGGGTCACATTCACAAGTAGAAGTTTAAAACCATTCAACACAATGCACCTCCGGGTGCTTTTTTATTACCAAAATTTAGGGGGCGCAAGTGAATGAACCAAGTGCATCACTTTGGAAAAAATTAAATGAAGTGACGGATAAGCTACAGAAAGTATCTGAACAGCTCATTGAATCAAATGCCATCAACAAGGGGTATCACCAAGCACTTGATCAGCAGCGTGTAAAAATCGATTCACTTGAACAGCAAAACCATCAAGCCCAAGGCGCTATCGGTTTACTGAAGTGGGGGGCAATGCTATTGCTTGGTATCGCTGTTTCAGGTGGCACATGGACAATTAATACAATCAATCAACTTAAACAAGATACGGCAATTATTCAAAGCCATAGAGAGGATCGTAAATGAAGTTTATAAATGAAAATGCATGGAAATATCTTTCCGTAAAGCTCCCGATCTTGGGGGCTTTTTTAATGCTTGTATTAATTCCTGCATTACAGTGGGCGGTAGATTTTAAGGTTATTCCGGTTGAATACCATGCATATGTGACTGGCGGCTTAATGGTTGTATTATCATATATTGGTAAAAAGCTATACCAACCATCATTGCATCAGATTCAAAGCTTTGCTGCGGTCCCAAGTACGGATGATAATTTGAAAAACTTGTTTAGTAATTTTAGAAAAATTTTAGGTGGTTCTCTTACTCAAGCACAAGTAAGTAAAATTAATGATTTGCTTGCGGGGTTTAAAGGTGAAAAGTCAGTCAGTCAAAACGGAATCAATTTACTTTCAAGTTTTGAAGGGTGTGAACTTGCAGCATATTTATGCCCAGCGAAAGTATGGACCATTGGCTTTGGCACTACAGTTTACCCAAGTGGTGTGAAAGTCAAAAAAGGGGATACTTGCACACCAGACCAGGCTAAACAATTTAAAGCACATGATCTAAAGCGTTTTGAGAAAACAGTCAATGATTTGGTCAAAGTACCACTTACCCAAAACCAGTTTGATGCGCTTGTATCGCTCACATACAACATTGGCACAGGTGCTTTTGAGAAATCCACACTGCTTAAAAAATTGAATGTTAGCGATTATCAAGGTGCCGCAGATCAATTCACCGTATGGAATAAGGGTGGTGGTAAAGTTTTGCAAGGCTTGGTAAGTCGCAGAGCTAAAGAGCGAGAGTTGTTTTTGAAGTAGTGATAAAAAAGCCCTCAAGTGAGGGCTATTATCATATTTATTCATTTTCCCATTGGGTAACTAATCGTTCAAACTCACAATAAATTTTTTGATTATTTCGTTGTTTTCGCAACTCATATATATAGGGCTTCAAAGCATTCCAGTCATTAACAACTGATGTTTTTCTCATTCTTTTATATATACCGCCATCCAAAGCTTCTTCAAATATTCCGCAAGCTAGAAACTCATAGTGATTTAGGTATGCAAAAACAATATCATTTTGAGACTTATTTGCTTTAATATCACAAGCAAGATTCGTTAGATTTACATTCCCCGAATCACGCATTTCAATAAATTTCTTTTTACAGTCTAAATAAGACACATCCACTCTTTCGTGCAAGGCGAGATCAATTGTGGCGCGCTGGCGTGCCTTTTTTTCATTCTGTGTATTTTGAATTTTTAGTGCTTTAACTTGTAGGGCATTAAAAATTAACGCACAAGCAGCGATCAATAAGCTGATTGTTTGTAGAAAATTTGGAAGTGTCATGCCTAGGATCATTACAGGCTCGTTCAATTTTTTACCCCAATAAAAAACAACCCTCACATGAGGGTTGTTTTGTCTAACTTATGGTTAATTAAATCTTAAAGGTCGCAACCCTCGAAGCACTCGACAGTTGCAAATACCACTTTAGCATCTTTCATAATAAACTCCTTTGGGTGTGTGAAATAGATATATTATAATTAAAATTGATTTGCTAGGTATGAGAAATCCTACTAAACTTCTTTAAACCTTTAGCATGTGCCAATATTATTCTAAAGTGAATAATTGAACAAGGGTTTTGGTATTTCTTTTTGTTATAATTAATATACTTAATAGTCAGTACAGCTTAAATCCCCTCTAAGGAAGTACATTAACTCTTCACCACACTCAAAACCAAAAAACAATCAAGGCCACCAACTTTAACTTAGTCGGAATTCTGATAGAAAAACTTTAACTTGCAGGAATGCGCAAGTTTGCATATTTCGCAAGTTGATGGATCAACACTTAAATTTCACTTCCTAATTTTTTCTCAATAAAACACTTCACTACAGCTTCAATAGCTGTATCCGCGGTTTGCTCAGCTTCCTTGCTATCTGCACGTGGACCAATATAGAAAGCAGTCCATCTTGAATATGAGCGCACCAAACTAATTTTTTCTTTCTCAATCAGTTTTCCACATAGGTCCCAATTTAGTTCCGGCACATTTTTTACTTTCATAGCTCTGGCAAGAATAGTGGGTAGTTGATTGTAAGTGAGCTCGGATACTTTCATTTTTATTCCTTATTGCCATATAAGGCTATAATGTACATAGCAGATTTTTCAAAGTGTACAAATGTGTGTACATAAAAATTAGGTAAATTATTTTAATTAAATTAATACTAATTAAAATAATTACTTATGATTAAATCAATCCATATCAAAAATGATGGTCGGTTTTTCTGAGTAATTCGACATATAAAGGTAATCTATGTTTAAAACAACAACAGCACCACAAGATGCTTTGATTTTACAGCTTGTACCCATTGTGACACAGGCGTGTGAAATTTTGCGAGTAGAATATCAGGCATATTGTGCGGGTGGAGCTTTTGATGTCGAGAGAAAAAGTGACAATTCTCCTGTGACCCAAGCAGATCACCGAGTCAATGAATTTATCACCCTATCTTTACAGCAGAATTTTCCACAGATCCCTTTATTGTCAGAAGAAGGTGACAATACCGAACGGAAACAATGGCAAAACTTCTGGTTGCTTGATCCTTTGGATGGAACCAAAGAATTTCTGCATAAGCGACCTGAATTTACGATTAACTTAAGTTTGGTGGAAGGTGCACAGACCACTTTTGCGATATTAGCCATTCCGGCTGAGCAGATGCTCTATATTTGCCCGAAGCAAGGTTTACCGTTGAAATTTGAGCTTCAAACCGGGCAATGGTGGGAGTATCTGGAAGATAAACCATCAACTGCAATTCAAATTGGCTTAAGCCAAACTAGCCAGAATAAGCCCAAATATGCTGAATACTTGGACATATTAAAACAACAAGTTGAAATTGTTGAATTTAAGGCAGGGAGTGCTTATAAATTTTGTATGATCCTTGAGGGGAAAGTCGATATTTATCCACGTTTCCATCCGACCAGCGAGTGGGATACCAGCGCAGGTCAATGTCTGATCGAGCGTATTGGTGGTGGGCTGGTGGATTTAAAGGGCAGACCCTTTTTATATAATCAACGGAATAGTTTATTGAACGGTGGCTTTATTGCATTTAAGAATATTGAAATGAAAAAATTAGCATTCCATGCTCTAGGACTTATGGCGAACATCCCTTGAGCAGATGTTTTAACATGCTATAGTGTGCCGAACCATGTTTAATTTTTGGCTGCATCATGGCATTAGACCTACTCCCTGCAAGTATGCTCAAGGCAATTGATTTATTGCCCGATGCAAAAACACCTGTGACTTTGTTTACCCGTCATTCTATTCGTGAAGTGGTGGCTGGGCAGGGTTTGGCTGGCTATGATTTACAGTTAACCTCACAAGGTCGTGACTTGGCACAGGCATGGGGCACATATTTAATTGAAAATACAGACCGGAGTATCCAGCACTGTATTTCAAGTCCAATTCAACGCTGTGTCGATACGGCAGCTTTAATGATTCAAGGTGCTGATTCGAGTACGCTTGCACAAAATACCCATCATATTGAAATCGTCGAGCAAGGCTTGTTGGTTGAACCGGGAAGTTTTGTGCTGGATATCAAGCAGGCAGGTCCATATTTTAGCAAACAAGGGGCTTTGGGTTTTATCAATAGTTTTGTCAATAATGCCTTGCCGGGAATGAAACATCCGATTACCGGCGTGGTAGACGTATTAGAGCTTATTTATAACACCCATCCCCAAGATCATTTTGGTTTAAGTTTGGCAGTGAGCCATGATACGATTTTAGCTGCAATCATTGCCGTGATTTCTGGGCGTAACACCATCAGTCAGGAAGACTGGCCACAAATGATGGAAGGCTTGTTTGTCTGGTTTGAAGGGGATGAGTTTTTAGAATCGAAACTCAAATGGATTTGGCGCGGTAAAGTCAGGGAGCTTTCGATTCGAGAGTTTCAGAAGTTAGAAAAATAAAAGAGTTACTTCTAAAAAAGAAAAACTTAAATCACCTTAAGAAAATCTACCCAGATGGTGTTCTATTAAAAAATGATAAATCCATCTTATCTTCCGCAATTTTAAATATTTGATCCGTATTAACAATTACTAAATTAAAATGGGTGTAGGGGTAACATTTTTCCATAATTTCAGCCATAAACTTAGAAATTCATATAAATAAGCGTTTTTACTGGCTGATATTTTATGATAAAAATGAACCTATACTAAGGGAATACAAGTATTTAGAATATTATTTTGCATGAATATTCAAAAGTTAAAAGAGTTGAAATACGCAAAATATGATTTAAGAAAGCAGTTGAATTAAAGTGTGATATATTTATCAAAATATATTGAATTGTGTGATTCTTGGCAATATAATCAAAACAAGAAGATATGATTTTAGGCCGCTGAAAATGGACGTAATTTTATGGGATGGTGAAAATACCTTCCCTGCAAAAATTGAAATTTTTAAACAGTTCTTAAAAAAATATTTAACCTCACTTAACTATGTAGATCTTTTGAGTAGTACACCTTTTCATTACGATCCTGAAAATGATGAATTCTTAAATCCAGATATTCAAGCCTATTATTATTTGTGGTCTATTTCTTAGAGCCAAAACGATTTTAACAAATAAAAAAAGCCCTCAAATGTTATTACTAGTTGAGGGCTAATTTATATCTATTTAATATTTTTAAACCTGATTACCACTCTGTTATTGCTATCGAGTAACTTTAATTCCATCTTGGAAGCCTCATAGCTTACAACTTGGCTTAATGCTTGAGAGAACTTTTGCGGTAAATTGGTCGCATTTGAACATGCGTTATTTTCTACTGCTCTTAGATTTGCAAATTTAATCTGGGTTCCCATAACGGCATAACCTCCCATGAATTGGTTACATCCATCAGTGCCGCTTACTTCATTACTATCAAATGTCATGGTGGGAACAGCAGACTGGGTCGGGTCAGCTTTATAAATAACTTGATTAATTTCGGTTAATACCCAATTTTTATTTTGCAATTGATCTAAATTTCGATCAGTGGAGGGATTGGGCATAGATGTACTACAACCAACCAAAGTTAAGGAAGTTGCTATACTTGTAGCGAGAATAATTTTTCTTAACATCGCTTTTCTCCAATTAATTTAATACTTAAAGATAATTGTGAGGCAGTTAAAACAAATTACAGTTTATAAAGTTTTCTTAGAATTCATTTGATTGTTAACTAATCATCTACAAGAGTGGATCGGAAAACAAACATGTATTGTTTTAGGTAAACAAGGACATGTTAAAGGATACAAGGAGCAATAAACTTAAATAGAACAACTATGGTTAGAATTATTGATTAATCATATATTTGTTATATTAAGGGTATAAACAGCATTCAATCCCTAGGCTTTCAATTCATTACAATTTAATCTTAATCAGCTAAAGTATTTGAAGTACAAAAATTTATATATTTTACTTATAAATGATAGAGTTTCAGACGTAAAAAAAGCCCGTTAAGGGCTTTTTTCAATGCAACAACTTAGTTAGCCAAAGCTTTAACTTGTGCATTCAAACGGCTCTTATGACGAGCAGCTTTGTTTTTATGGATGATGCCTTTATCAGCCATACGATCGATTACAGGTACAGTTGCTTTGTAAGCTTCTGTAGCAACTGCATAATCACCAGCAGCGATAGCAGCTACTGTACGTTTGATATAAGTACGAACCATTGAACGTAAGCTAGCGTTGTGTTTACGTGCTTTAACGTTTTGACGGGCACGTTTTTTAGCTTGAGCAGAGTTTGCCACTCGTGCACTCCTTGAATTAGATTGGTCTGGGCGGGCTGAAATTGCAACTGAAAACCTTCATCAGAAGAATTATCACCAGCCCGTAAACAAGTGCCATATTGTGATTAAACTATGACGTTAAGTCAAGTCTTGACTTGCTTTGACAACATTTTAGATGCATAAAAATTCTAAAGAAACCGTTAGATTAGTAATAACCTATAGAGATTGCTTAAAAAATGACTAAATCAATTAAAAGTGCAATTGTGATTGGAGCAACAGGTTTAGTAGGTCGTGAGCTACTGAAACAACTCAATCGTATAGAAAGTTGCGAAAAAATTACCGCGGTGGTTCGTCGTGAAGATTCAGCCCTCAAAAGTTTGGAAAAAGTACAACAATTCCTTCTCGATGATTTTCTGTTACTCAATGATGAAGATGTGAATGGATATAGCCATGCATTTAGCTGTTTAGGGACAACGCTGAAAAAAGCCGGATCCAAACAAAAATTTCATGATGTTGATTATGAAATAAATGCACATTTTGCTGATTTATTTGAATCGACCAATACCCATTACTTGCTGATCAGCGCACTGGGTGCAAATAGCAACTCAAATTTTTTCTATAATAGAGTGAAAGGCGAACTGGAAAAGCATATCCAGATTTTAAACCTTGAGCGTGTGTCGATTCTACGTCCTTCATTATTGTTAGGTGAGCGTCCAGAACAACGCAGTCTGGAAGATCTGACTCAAAAGCTGTATCAAAAATTCTCGCATTTAGTTCCTGATACATTCAAATATAAGCCAGTGACAGCAGAGCAAGTGGCTCATACTATGGTCGAGGCAGCGCAAACTCAAACTGAAAAGTTTGAAATTTATGATAATTTACGCATACAAAATTCCAAATGAGGGAGATAAAAAGTGTCTAATGCAGCATTCGTAACTTGCGATTTACTTGATGACAATCCAGAGAAAGAGATTCAAGTGGTGACACCATCCATGGATGGTAAATTCTTTAAAAGCTATGGTGCGCGTAAAATTTTTGGCGGTCAGGTGGTGACGGTTAAATGCTTTGAAGATAATTCGCGGGTCAAAGAACTGCTTGCGACGGATGGTACCGGTAAAGTGCTGGTGGTAGATGGCGGTGCATCTATGCGCTGTGCCTTGATGGGCGATATGATTGCAGAGTCAGCCGTTAAGAATCACTGGAATGGAGTGGTGATTTATGGCTGTGTACGTGATGTAGATGCGATTGCTGAATTGGATCTGGGGGTACATGCCTTGGCTGCAATTCCACAAAAAAGTAATCGAAAAGGCATTGGCGAAGTGGATTTAACTTTGTATTTTGGTGGGGTAAGCATCAATTCTGGTGATTATATCTATGCTGATAACAATGGAATTGTGATTGCAAAAGAAAAATTAGTCGACTTATAACGACAATTGCAGAAGGATAAAAATGGTGAATCATCAAATTAAAGTTGTACAGGCTTTAGCTTCAGCATTGACTGAAGGTGGACGCGGAGTTAGTGGTACCGCATTTCCGAAACAGCCGGAAAAATCACTCAAACTTTATGAGTTTGAAGGTTCGCCATTTTGCCGTCGTGTACGTGAAGTCATGACCTTGTTAAATTTGGATTATGAGGTTTATCCGTGTCCAAAAGGTGGGCAAAAATACCGACAAATTGTCAAAGAAAAAGGTGGGAAAAAACAGTTTCCATTTTTTATTGATGAAAACTCGGGTGCCCAGATGTATGAATCTCAAGACATCATTCACTATTTATTTAAACATTATGGCAAAACTGGAAAAACACCGAAAAAATTTACGCAATATCCCAAAATTCCTGTAGCTGCCTTGGCTGGAACCATCATTAATGGCGCACGTGGAGTTTGGGTGAATAAAAAAATTATTGATCGCGAGGCGCCAGCCCAACTTTTAGAATTGTGGGGTTTTGAAGCGAGTCCATTTACCCGTGTGGTACGTGGTGTATTAACTGAGCTGGAACTCCCTTTTAAATTTCATAACGTACCCAAGGAACGCTGGCAAGATATGGGGCCAGCTATGCTGCGTTTAAAACCCGGAAAATATCAACCCTTAACCGGCGGAAAACGTGAGAAGATTGTTGAGATTATGGGGCGTGATATTCAGGTTCCTTATTTGGTCGACCCGAATACTGGCGTGAAAATGTTTGAGTCAGCTGAGATTGTGAAATATTTAAAAAAACAATATAGCTGAATGATCACAACAGCAACAAAGAAACAGCTTTATAAGCTGTTTTTTTCTATTCAAAAGTAAGTATTTAAAACTTTAATTTAGAGACGAGTGCAAACTGAATTTCAGATAAATAATTTAATTTGTTGAGCGGATATTAATCATGGATTGAATCGTCAGTGTTTTTATTTTATGGTGTTAAATTGAAAGGATAACGCTCAAAATACCAAACTAGAATTTTAATTATTAGTATAAAAGTCATCAAATTACTTGGTTTTAGGGATATTTTTTTAATTGTTTTCCCGTTAGATTGGGTCAATAAAAGAAAGGGGTAGTGTGTGTCCGGATTAGAAACGATTTTACCTGTACCTGTTTTAATTGTTGAAGATGAAGATCTCATTCAAGAACGATTAAGACATATATTGAACGGAATGGGCTATGACAATGATGTGCTCATTTTTGCCAAGAATCTAAAAGAAGCCTTCCTGCAAATAGAACAACAACCTATTTCCTTGGCATTGGTCGATCTCGGACTTCCTGATGGAAATGGGGTGGAACTGATAGAAAAGCTGCGTGCCCAAGATAGCAGTGCTTTAATTCTGGTGATTTCCGCATGGAGTACGCAAGCAAGTCTATTTTCAGCCATCAAAGCCGGTGCGACCGGCTATGTTCTAAAAGAACGCGATGATGCGGAAGTGCGGCTGGCGATTCGCAGTATTTTGCGTGGTGGAGCACCGATTGATCCTTTTATTGCACAGGAAATTTTAAAGCAGATTTCAGCTTCAGTGATTACAGGCTCAAATGATGATAAATCCTTAGAGTCGGAAGTGGCACTTTTGACCAATCGTGAAACAGAAATTTTAGACTTGGTTGCCCAAGGGATGAGTAACAAAGAAATAGCGGAACAGTTATTTGTCTCTAAATATACGGTGGAAAGTCACATTAAGCATATTTACCGAAAATTGGCGGTGACGAAAAGAACCAAAGCAGTCAGTGCAGCACGATCCTTAGGGATTTTATGAATCATTCCATCCTGTATTTCTTTTGCATATTTTTGCTGAGTTTATTCAGTCGAATCAGTTATGCAGAAATAACAGAAAGGATTAATGAACAATGTTCAGTGCATATTAATTCTGTCTATGCTGTTAAAACGCCGTCACAGACAGTTTTACCCAAGCAGGGCTGGCAGTTGGTGCAATTGCCAGATAAATGGACCAATCACTGGAAAAATTATAATGGGGGTGCCTGGTATAAGATTGAATGGAACTGGTCATGTCAAAATAATGCGAAGTTAGTAGAGCCAATTGCTTTTTCAATTGATTATATTAATTCTGCAGGGGCAGTTTTTTTAAATGGTGATTTGCTGTGGCGGGATCGGCATTTACAGGAACCTTTGTCTAAAAGCTGGAATATGCCACGTTATTGGATCTTACCGATATCGGGATTAAAATTTGATGAAAATGAAATTTTGATTTATGTGAATGGTTTTGCTTTTCAATCTCCAGGGCTTGGTACGATTTCCTTTAATAATGTGCAAAGCAATGATGAGATCCATCAAAGCAAAATTTGGAACCGCAGAACATTATTTCAAATCAATATCATTTTATCGATCACTTTTGGGGTGATCTGTTTTGTTATCTGGTTATTAAGACCTAAAGAAACCACTTTTGGATGGTTTGCCTTGAGTTCCTTGCTATGGGTGCTATTTATTTCCAATCTACTGACTACAGAAACATTTCCATACCCAACAAGCTTAATGGCAACCCAAGCAAATCTGACTTTCTTTGTCTTATATATTATTAGTTTTTGTATTTATTTACTCAGATTTATCCGAACGCATTTAGCTAAAATTGAAGCTTCGATGTATTTTGCTACTGGACTTGCCATTACTGGTATTTTTTTCACCCCACAGCAATTTATTTATTTTGTCTTTCCACTGATATTTTTAATATATGTAGGCATATTTTTTATCACCTATATTTATATCAGCTATCGTGCCATTCAATCTAGACGATCAGATTATATTTTTTTAGCCATTTGTTTAACCGGAATTGTCAGCTTTGCTATCTTTGATACGCTATTGTTATTATCGAAATCATCTTCTGATGTACAACCATTATCACCCTATACCTCACCAATTATTAGCTTCTTTGTGGTGATCATATTGGGTGCGAGATTGACACGCAACATAAAAAAAATAGAAACATTTAATACCGAATTAAAAGTCAAAGTTAAACAGGCGGAAGAAAATTTAAGTTCAAGTTTGAATGAAAAACATCAATTGGAACTTGAGAATGTGAAGTTGCAAGAAAGAATACATCTATCTCATGATTTACATGATGGCTTAGGCGCGTCATTGGTTCGCTCCATGATTTTAGTGGATCAAAGTGCACATAATATTCCAAATCAGCAATTTTTATCGATGCTCAAATTACTTAGAGATGATTTAAGGCAAATTATTGATAATGGTTCATCTGCTGATAATAAAATTCCAGTCAGTCCAGTCATGTGGGTTGCACCGGTTAGACACCGTTTTAGTCAGCTGATGGATGAGTTAGATATTCATTCTAAATGGGCTTTTCCGAGGGAGTGGCAGGCGATACCCACAGCGCTCCAGTGTTTGACCTTGATTCGTGTGCTGGAAGAAAGTTTAACCAATGTGATTAAACACAGTCAGGCAAAAAATGTGAAAGTGTCGATGACTTATCTTGTAGAAAATCAATTAATTTTGACCATACAGGATGATGGCGTGGGTTTTGATACGGATTGTGTAGCACAACAGGGATTAAGTATTGGGATGCGCAGTATGAAAATGCGCTTAGAACGTATAGGTGCGGAACTTATTTTATCTTCTGGAGAGGGATGTACGATAATTCAAGCCATTGTTCAGCTTAAATGATTTTATTTATGCAGCTGAAATAATCTTTTAACAAAGAAGTTGTCACTGGGAGATAAGGCTAATCCTAGCCTTTAAAATATGGGCGTTCATTGCTCTATCTAAAAAAGATAATTATTAAAAATAAATTTTGATAACAAGATAAGGGGGAGGTGTAATGAATGATAATTTAAAATTACATAATATTCAGCAACTCGAGGATTTAAAAACTTTAAATATAAAAGATTTGAATCAACTTTTTAAAACAGGAACCTGTCCAAAAATTGAATCTTTAAAGGGCAGTGCAAAAGGTAGGGTGATTAAACCCGTCTGGTTTCAGCGTTTAAATCTTTGGCGAGGTAAAGTATTTAATCTTTCCTCTACAGGAGAATTAACAGGACTGAATCGATTAGGGATTGGTAAAATTGAAACCCAAAGATATCAATTTAATGCCCATATCGGAAAATCACTATTTAGTGATCAAGATGTTCTGATTATCAATCATGATTTATCTGCTAATCCAAATTGGGTTAGGCATTATCATGATGAAATGGTGCAAATAGATACGCATATTTATTTAGCAACTTCATATTATCGGGTTGGAAAAAAACTAAAATTTGTAAGTTATTTTGCTTTTGATTTTTCTAAAAAATAAGCTTTAATGCTTCTAGAATATAAAAAAGGGGAAATCTAATTTCCCCTTTTTGCTTGATTTATTCTTGCTCTGTAGCAGGTAATAACATCAGAATCGATTCATTTAACAAGTTTACGATGTCTTCCAGCATATCCGGATCATAAAGATTTTCATCGAGTAATACTGAACTGCCATCAGCCAATTGTTTTAAAATCGGTGCAAACGCATCTGAAATACAAATGCCTTCACCATTGGCCCAGAACAGCAACTCATCTTCGTCTTCAGTATAAAGTAGACGTGATGCCGGCTCAAGAATAAGGGAATAACCTTGATCCAATACTTCTTCCAAATCACCTGTACCAATGGCTTCTGCCTCTGGAATGTTTTCAGGATATTTCGGTTCCGACATCAGGCTCATGAGCGCATCTTCAAGCACGGTTGGATTTTGCAATTGAGCTAAAAGTTCTGCTTTTAAATACTCAATTTCAGCCTGACTGATTTGACCGATCGGGCTGATTTTGTCGCGAATAATGTCAGTCAGTGGGTTTTTAAGCAACTGATCAGCCGCAAATTTGTCACTGACGCGATCCATCATTTCCGCCACATTTGGCATACGGAAACCAAATGAGTAGGTCAGACAGTCATCTTCTGCTACGCCGTAATGAGACAGACCTGGTGGTACATAGAGCAAATCGCCTGGTGCTAAAACTTCATCAAAATTGACCTCCATCTCTGGCAGTAATTTTAACGGTTGACCTGCAACAAATTCGCTTTCAGGATTGCACATTTGACCTAACTGCCAGCGACGGTGTCCATGTCCCTGTACTAAAAACACATCGTAAAAATCGAAATGTTTACCGACTGAGCCGCCTTTTGGGGCATATGACACCATGATGTCATCACGACGCCACTGCGGAATAAAAGGGAATTTTTTCCAAAGTTCAGCAAGGTCAAAAGAGTAATGATCCACAGCTTGTACGAGTAAAGTCCAAAGCTTTGGCATCTTCTGGAAATCAGCTTTGGTTAAAGGCGATGATTTCACAGACCATTGGTTTGGATCTTTATCTTTTTGTTTGATTAAACGGGCACTAACATTTTCATCCAGTGCCAGTTCCATCACATCGTTAGGTTCTAAAAGATTTGCAATTTCAGGAAGCGCATTACGTACAAGTAACGGTTTTTTTTGCCAATATTCAGCAAGAAATTGTTCAGCGGTAATTCCGCCTAATACATCTAATGGTTGAGACATACATACAGCCTAAAATTAAGGAACTAAAATATTCAATTGACGCAGGATGTGGCACAGCTGAATCATCGGCATACCCATCAAGGTAGTTTGGTCTTGCCCAATCATTTGATCAAACAGGCTAATACCCAAACTTTCACATTTGAAACTTCCGGCGCACATTAAAGGTTGTTCTACTTCAATATAACGCTCAATTTCAGCAAGACTGAGTTTGCGAAATTTGACTTTGTAGTGTTCAACTAGCGTTTGTTCAAAGCCAGTTGACTGCTGTTGAACACTTAATGCGGTACTGAAATAGACAATTTTATCGGAATTGGCTTGCAGTTGTTTCACTGCTTTTTCAACCGTTAGCGGTTTGCCAATAAAAATATCCGGTGCACCTTCACGCCAAGCGACCTGATCTGATCCAATCACAATGGCTTCTGGATATTGTTCTGAAATGGCTCTGGCCTTTTCAAATGCCAGTCGTTTGGCCAAATGATCCGCATGATTTTCACCACGCGGAGATTCATCAATATCAGGCACGATACTTTGATAATTGATGCGCAGGCGGTTCATCAGGTCTTTACGGGTTTGGCTGCTTGAAGCCAAAATAATTTGGGGAGTACTCATCACACTGCATATTCCATAAGCACATCAAGCGGAACATAGGAGAGCACAGCTTGATGGCAAGCTTGAATTTTAATGGGAGGGGCGATACCGGCCTGGTATGCTTCAACCCAACGGGTCACACAAATACACCAAAAATCACCGGGCTCTAAACCCGGGAAATCGACTTCTGGTAATGGTGTGATCAAGTCATTACCTACTTTTTGCGAAAAATTAAGAAACTCAGCGGTCATTTGTGCACACATTGTATGCTGACCTAGATCTGTTGTCGCAGTATGACAAAAGCCGTTACGAAAATATCCGGTAATAGGAGCATAGCAACAGCTAGCCATAGGTTCGCCTAAAACATTTAAACGATTGATATTTGGATCTGGGTGAATAGACATAAGCTCTAAATCATGGAGTGGCTTTTGACTATCATAATCAAAACTTTGCCTTTCGACAGCTTTTATGCAAAAGAAGCTAACCTTTTTCTACATAATCATTTAAAATCGGGCGGTTTTTATATCTATAAAGAGAGCTATACATGAATTTTCAGCGTATGACTGACCTCGATTTAACAGGTAAACGCGTTCTTATTCGTGAAGATTTAAACGTACCTGTAAAAAATGGTGAAATCACAAGCGATGCACGTTTACGCGCGGCGCTTCCTACAATTAAAGCAGCGGTAGAAAAAGGCGCTGCGGTAATGGTTTGTTCTCACCTAGGTCGTCCCGTTGAAGGTGAACCTAAACCAGAACAGTCTTTAGCTCCTGTTGCTGCTTATTTGACTCAAGCTTTGGGTCAAGACGTTAAATTATTGACGGACTACTTAGATGCTGTTGAAGTTGCCGCAGGTCAGGTGGTATTGCTTGAAAACGTGCGTTTCAACCCGGGTGAAAAGAAAAACAATCCTGAACTTGCACAAAAATATGCAGCACTTTGCGATGTGTTCGTGATGGATGCATTTGGTACTGCGCACCGTGCAGAAGCATCAACTGAAGGCGTAGCGCGTTTTGCCGCTGTTGCAGCAGCAGGGCCGTTACTTGCAGCTGAACTGGATGCTTTAGGTCGTGCACTTAAAACTCCTGAAAAACCAATGGTTGCGATTGTTGCAGGTTCTAAAGTTTCAACTAAACTGGACGTGTTAACTTCACTTTCTGATATTTGTGATCAAATCATCGTAGGTGGTGGTATTGCCAATACATTCCTGGCTGCTGCTGGCTACAATGTGGGTAAATCATTGTGTGAAAATGATTTGATCGACACAGCCAAAACTATTGCTGCAAAAGTATCAGTTCCCCTTCCAACAGACGTTGTGGTTGCAGATGCAGCTGAAATCGACTTTGCAGATTTCTTGGGTTCATTGGCTAAAGCAAAAGCAGTGGTTAAAAATGTTGCTGATGTCAGTGACAACGACATGATTTTAGACGTTGGTCCAGAAACTGCAAAAGCATTCGCTGAAATTATCAAAACTTCAAAAACCATTCTTTGGAATGGTCCAGTGGGTGTATTTGAAGTGGATCAGTTCGGTGAAGGCACGAAAGCATTGTCTTTAGCAATCGCTGAATCTGAAGGCTTCTCGATTGCAGGTGGTGGTGATACTTTAGCTGCAATCGACAAATATGAAGTGGCTGACAAAATTGGTTATATCTCTACCGGTGGTGGTGCTTTCCTTGAATTTGTAGAAGGCAAAACCCTTCCTGCAGTTGCGGTACTACTTGAACGTGCTTAATCTTTAGATCTGAAGTTCTAAATCAGATAAAGCCATAAAGTAAAAATGACAAAAGGTTGACTACAGTCAGCCTTTTGTCATTTCGGGATACATATTTTAGTCATCAAAATGAAATATATCTGCAATAAAATTACGTTCATTAAATCTCCTGTCCTAGGAAAATCTGATGAACTTGAAATTAACACTTGCAGCACTCCTTATTGCACCTTTAGCTTTAACTGCTTGTGCCAAGAAAGATGAAGCTCCAAAAAATGACGCAGCTGCAACAGCAGCCGTAGAAGAAAAAGTTACGCCAGAGCAACAAGCGGCAATCGACTCACTTGATAAACCTGTTCTGGATGAAAAAAATACAGATGTACCTGCGGAAATAGCCAATGCGAATGCAGATGAAGCAACTCCTGCAGCTTCTGAAGCGACTGCACCTTAAGTTTGTCATGTTTTATTTAAAAGTCCCTGCATAAGCAGGGATTTTTTTTGAAATAGTGTTTTTTATTACTGAATTGAAAGCAATCAGCATGTAGAATATGGGGCATCAACTGGGAGGACATTATGGCACTTATCTCATTGCGCCAGCTCTTGGATCACGCCGGTGAACACAACTACGGCGTACCAGCGTTTAACGTAAACAATTTAGAACAAATGCGCGCAATTATGTTAGCCGCAGACGAAACGAATTCACCTGTTATTGTTCAGGCATCTGCGGGTGCTCGTAAATATGCAGGCGCTCCGTTCTTACGTCATTTAATTTTGGCAGCAATTGAAGAGTGGCCACATATTCCAGTGGTTATGCATCAAGATCATGGTACTGACCCTGATGTATGCCAACGCTCGATCCAATTGGGCTTTTCATCGGTAATGATGGACGGTTCATTGGGTGCGGACGGTAAAACGCCTACTAGTTACGAATACAATGTAGATGTAACGCGTCGTACAGTTCAAATGGCACACGCTTGTGGTGTTTCAGTTGAAGGTGAAATTGGTTGCCTGGGTAGCCTTGAAACCGGTATGGCGGGTGAAGAAGATGGTGTAGGCGCGGAAGGCGTTCTTGACCATTCTCAGCTTTTAACTTCAGTTGAAGAAGCGACTCAATTCGTTGCAGATACCAATGTAGATGCTTTGGCAATTGCAGTGGGTACTTCACACGGTGCGTACAAATTCACACGTCCACCTACAGGTGATATTTTAGCGATTGATCGCATTAAAGAAATTCATGCAGCATTGCCAAATACCCATCTTGTAATGCACGGTTCAAGCTCTGTGCCACAAGAATGGTTGGCTGTGATCAATGAATTCGGCGGTGACATCAAAGAAACTTATGGTGTACCGGTTGAGCAACTGGTTGAAGCAATCAAACACGGTGTTCGTAAAATCAATATCGACACTGACTTACGTTTGGCTTCTACTGGTGCGATGCGTCGTATGATGGCGGAAAAACCAAGCGAATTCGATCCACGTAAATTCTTCTCTGCGACTGTCGATGCAATGAAACAAATCTGTGTAGATCGTTACACAGGATTTGGTACTGCGGGTCATGCAGACAAGATTCGTCCAATTTCTTTAGAGAAAATGGTGAATCGTTATAAATAATCACTAAAGATTATCTATAATCAAAAGCCCACATCTATTGTGGGCTTTTTTATATCTAACCCTAAACCCTTATATATAAGGAAAATAAGGAAAAAGATGGAACTTATATTTGCTGCGGCCTGCTGTAGTGTCGTCATCTCAATTCTTTTAAAGCTCGCTAAAGGCAAAGGTTTTGATGCACTCCAAATGATTGTGTGGAACTACGCATCTGCCAGTCTGTTGTGTTTTTTATGGTTTAAGCCAGATCTGCAGCATATTTCCATGCTCAATACGCCGTGGTGGCTAATTCTTGCCTTAGGCGTTTTGCTGCCGAGTATTTTTTTATGTTTAGCCCAATCATTGCAATATGCGGGCATTATTAAAACTGAAATTGCCCAGCGTTTATCCGTTGTATTGTCTTTGTTAGCCGCATTTTTTATTTTTCAGGAACAGTTTAATAGCCTAAAAATCATCGGGATTGCGCTAGGTATTTCAGCTGTACTGAGTATTCTATTTTCGCATCAAAAAGCCGAAACAGGGCAGCCATCTTCAAAACAGGCGATGTTATATCTGGCATTGGTCTGGTCTGGATACGCCTTAATTGATGTGTTGCTCAAATACACCACAGGATTAGGCGTACAGTTTGCAGTAGCCCTAAACTTAATGTTTATTTGTGCCTTTGTATTGTCATTGGCTTATATTGCAATGACCACAAAAACTGTTGGTAGCAAAAAGAACATTCTGGCTGGACTAGGTTTGGGTGTACTGAATTTTGC
This sequence comes from Acinetobacter sp. ANC 4862, assembly GCF_004336635.1. Taxonomy (GTDB): domain Bacteria; phylum Pseudomonadota; class Gammaproteobacteria; order Pseudomonadales; family Moraxellaceae; genus Acinetobacter. The sequence goes on along the minus strand of NZ_SJXH01000010.1, from coordinate 630 downwards.
CAATATTACACTGTATGTCAAAGCGCATATTTTATTGAAAGACACACCTGCAATTGTGTTTGCAGGCATGAATATTCTTGTGGTGCTATTTGGTGCATTAAGTGGCTTAATTATCTTTAAAGAAAAATTAAAACCCGCTACCGCTGTAGGTTTGGTTTTAGGTTTGGTTAGTGTGATTTGCCTAGCTTATGCGATATCTGTTTGAATAGGGTTTTTGCAAAAGTTTTCGGATGCTTCACGATGTCTATGGTGTCGGCTGTACCTAATAGTAAACCAGCCTGCTTGCAGTCTGGACAGGTTGGATAAAAAGAAATCGCATTGGTGGAATATTGATACATATAAATTTTATTGCAGTGTGTGCATTCAAATTTCATCGGCATTTTAGTTGTAGCAGGAATCATGATGTGAACCACCTTTTATTTTTGCGCAAATATACCTCAATATTGTTGCAAGAATAAGACCTGAAATGACATGAAAGGGGGTTGAAACCCCACTGCTGTCCCACAATTTTTCATAAAAGGAGGCTCAATTGAGCTTCCTTTTGTTTTATCGGTATTTTATCGGGCATGAATAAAGCTTTTAAGGTTTTTCTCTCAAACAGATTTACTTGGATCATTCTTAGTAACCGTT
>NZ_SJXH01000001.1 GCF_004336635.1 Acinetobacter sp. ANC 4862 | reverse complement strand
CAATACTGCTTCAACAAATAGCCTGTTGTCTTTGGCAGTTACTCCAACAGTACTCGCTCGTCCGGGCAACAGATCCTTAATCTGTTGCCACTGATCATCTCTTAATGCATAGCGTTTAGTCATGAAAAAATAATGAGGACAGATTAGATTTTCTCAAGCTAATTGATGACAGGCTCTAGTTTTGAAGATGGATATTACTGTTTTTGTTTAACTTTATACTGTGTAAATTCAATTCTTGCCTAAGAAAGTAATAAATTTTTTTTGCGGTATATCAAGGTAAAAACAAATATATATTTCATTTAAATTCTAAGTTATACATTTATATATTAATTGATTGTTAATTGCTCATATTGAGCTATCTTATTTTAGTGACCTTGTTAAAATCTGCGCACTTTATTAGGTTGCGGTGTTTTTGTGTTCGAAAAGTTAGCTGAACAAAGTTTAAAAATGATGGGCTGGGAAATTGATAATCATTGGCCACTTGATTTGGATCAGTGCGTGATGATTGCTGCACCACACACTAGTAATTGGGATGCTTTATATGCCCGTTTAGCCCTAAAAGCTTTAGGGGTGAATGTCCGTTTAACCATTAAAGACAGTTATATGAAGCTTCCATTTGGGCCATTTGTACGTGCTTTGGGTGGCATCGGTATTGACCGTACACCAAAAGCAGAAGGGGAGCCGCGCCCAAGTATGGTTCAGGTGATGACTGATTTATTCAAAGACCATCCAAAATTAGTGATGCTGGTGACACCTGAAGCAACACGTGCAAAGCAAGAACAATGGAAAACCGGATTTTATCATGTGGCAACGGGTGCAGGTGTTCCTATTGCTTTGGCCTATATGGATTATGCCAAGAAAAAAACTGGTGTAGGGAAAATTGTATATCCTACAGGGGATTATGAAAAGGATATGGCCGAAATCATGGATTTCTATTCACAAATCAATGCGAAATTTCCAGAAAACTTTAGCGTTGATAAGCGTTATTATACTGAAGCATAGTTTTTAAAAGGACAGGGAACGTATCCTTGTCCTTCTAAAATATCAGTCAGATTTACCAATGATAAAATCATGCCTAGACGTCTCAGTATTCGCCAGTCAGCATGGGATTGAGCACTTTTTAGTGACGATCAAATCCTTAGAACAATAAACTTAACAAGATAAAATAAGTTTATTTATTGGGTGTTGGACTAATGCCACCTAAATGCTGGCAAGCCTCCTGATAAATGGCATATTGTTCCTTAATCACATCGCTTAATGGAACATCAAATAATTCTTCACCCTCTTTATAGCTTTGCACATACGATTCTGCTTTTTGGCGGCTAGAAGCGAGTGATTGTTCGTGAAATGAGGTAATGGAACTATGCGTCATTTGTGCACTTTCAATTTTATTGCATTGAAAGTACGCAAGCATTTTTTCGGCATGTTTGACATCGCGAGATGTGCCTAAGCTACAGCCTGTTAGCAGAATCATCCCTGCTAACAAAATCAAGGTTTTCATTTTTAGAAAAACTAGTGGAGACGATCAGTTATTGTATAAAATTTTCTCTAACATTCATGGAATGTAGAATATCAATTGCATGTTTTTTGATTAAATGAGATTTATCTCATTTTTTGGATCATCTTTTTAGGGGAGATTATTCCACCTCTCGGCATCTGATTTTTTAAATGATTTTTAAATATTTTCACAATCAATAAATTTACAGCAGCGTGCTGAAAATTAAAAAACCACCCGATGTAAATAATAGACTTAACACGGTATGTTTAAATTGCCGCTCTGAAATTTTATAAAATAATTTTGCCCCCAAGATAGCAGGGAAACTGACACTGACAAGCAAGAGAGCCATATAAGGTAGCAATTGTATTTCGAGTGTACCTTGTAGCAAATAGGCCAGTAGCGTAAAGAGCTGAATGCCAAAATTAAAATGCCGTAAAATATAGCGTTGCTCTTGTTTGGATAGGTTTTTCAGCATGACCCAAGCCGAAGGCAGTGAACCACAAAATCCGCCTAAACCACCCAGTATTCCCCCGATAAACCCCACCAGACTATCTGCAAATTTGCCTGTTTGCTGCAGTCGTGGAAATTGTGGATTGAAGAACATGATCGGGCACCACAACACTAAAAATAGGCCTAAAACCAATTTAAAGGTGTCTGGCTGAATGATATGCAGTAAATACGTGCCTACAGGAACACCGATAAGTCCTGCAATTAAATAGGGTAAAATCAGTGATTTATTTAAATGAGGATGCTTTTGCTCATTCGATAATGAAATAAGATGGCTCCATACTGAAGCAAACACCACCAAAGGTGCAGCAATTTGCGGAGAGAGTACCCAAACCCAGAAAGACATGGCAATGAGGGCAAAAGCAAAGCCGGTAAGTCCTTGTACAAAACCTGCGACCATTGCGCCAACAATAAATAACAACCAGGTCATAGGAATCAGTACAGATGAAAAGTCAGTAGTATTCAAAAGATAGCGAAAAAAACCAAGCTTATATTTATCTGTATTTCTGCAAATCTAAGTGGAACTTTGAATAAAAGGATTTAATAAGATATGTATTGGATATTTTGGCTATGAATAAAAAATAAATAAATCACTACAAGAGAGCAACAATGACTCCGTTCACTCTCCATTAAATCCTTTAATACTGAGATGGTGCAGTAAAGAGGTGATGAACATGATGAAAAAAGTGATATTACTTTCTGTATTGGCAGTGTCATTAACTGGCTGTGTTGTTGATCCTTGGGATGAGGATTATGGTGGTCATCGAGATCGCAACGGGCATTATGATCGACAACATGGTGACCGAGATTGGGATAACAAAGACCGTCATCATGACAGAAGCGATCACGATCGACACTACAATCGTTAAAAGGTCTATAAAACAGAACTTAAATTGACAAACTGCATTCGATAAAAAAGGATTCCTGAATGGAATCCTTTTTTATGGCTTCTAATTAAGCCATATTTTTTTGATATAAGCCTGCACGAACAGTTCCGGCTTTGGTCTGTTTAATTTGTTGCCATGAAGATGGAAGTTTGAGCTGATTTAAGTCCCGATCGGCTTCAACATAGATAAAAGCCTTATCCTTAATGAAAGGATCGGCAAGTTGAGCCAGTTCTTCCCATAAATCCAAACTATAAGGTGGATCTAAAAACACCAGATCAAATTGTTCTTTAAGCGTAGGCAAGACTTGTTGAGCGGTAGCGACTTTTAATTTTGCATGTTGACTGGTCACTTTAAGCAATTGCAAATTATCTGTTAAAAATGCAGCTTGAGTTCGATTTGGTTCAATCATCACCACTTGTGACGCGCCACGTGACAAAGCCTCAAAACTTAAGGCACCGGAACCCGCACACAAATCTAAAACACTCGAATTTTGAATGTCCCACATCAACCAGTTGAACAAGGTTTCACGCACACGATCCGGTGTAGGACGTAAACCATCAATACTGGCAAAAGCAAGTTGGCGGCGTTTCCATTCACCACCAATAATGCGGAGTTGATTTTTCATAGATCATTCACTCTCTACGGGTTGTGAGCTTGTTGATGGTGCGGTACTTGGCACAGTTTGAGTTGCAGGCTGTGCTGATTGAGGTTGATTGGTTGTGTTAGCATCAGCTGTCACTGGATTAATATCACTTGGCAATTCACCCGGTTTAATGCCTGCAGTCATTAAGCCGCCACTGATTTGATGAGTGGCTGGGCGGATTGGATTCTTTTTACGTGTCAATAACCAATAATCAAACATAGGGCGAGCCAATTGTGCCGCTGAACCACCGTGTTTACCATTTTCCCATACTACGGCAATGGCAATATCCGGATTTTCAGCAGGTGCAAAACCGACAAATAGACCATGGTCAAGTTGACGCTCGGTTAATAATGCTTCGTTATACTTTTTACCTTGGGCAATACTTTTAACCTGCGCTGTACCTGTTTTTCCTGCAATTTGATACATTGGGGTACGAATACCGCGACCAGTACCCGTTTGAATCACATCCACCATGGCATCGCGCATTTTGATCCAGTCTTCAGGCTGACCGTTAAACTGAATTTTTCCATCGGGTGCATTATGCACTTTATAAGGCTTGGCACCGTGACTTTCACGCAATACGTGGGGAGTAATATGCGAGCCCTGATTTGCGGTAATCGCGGTGGCCATCGCCAGTTGTAATGGGGTAGCAGTAAAGGCCCCTTGGCCAATACTCACCGAAATGGTTTCACCTTTCATCCATTTGCTTTTACGGGTGCGCATTTTCCAGTCTGGGTTTGGATATAAGCCGGTACTTTCACTTGGTAAATCCACGCCAGTTTTTTCACTAAAACCAAATTGGCGCATCCAGGCATTCATTTTCTCAATGCCCATACGATAAGACAGGACATAAAAGTAAGTATCACAAGACACCACTTGGGCTTTATGCATATTTACCGCACCATGACCACTTTTTTTATGGTCACGGAAACGGTGGCTGTCACCCGGCAAAGTGAAATAGCCAGGGTCAGAGATCGCTGTCGCCCAGTCGACATAACCATAATGAATGCCTCCTAAACCGAACATCGGTTTAATGGTGGAGCCGGGAGGATAAGCCCCTTGCACAGCACGGTTGTAAAGCGGTTGGTCAAGATTGTCCCGGAGCGCACTATAGTCAGTATTACTAATGCCAGTCACAAATAGATTCGGGTTGAAACTTGGACTTGAAACCAGCGCTAAAATTTCCCCGGTTTTGGGATTTAGTGCCACAATTGCACCCCGACGACCAGCGAGCTGTTCTGTCGCAACAACCTGTAAGCCATAATCAATCGACAGGTATAGGTCATTGCCTCGAACGGGATCTTTACGACCTAAATTACGCAGCACATTACCATGTGCATCGGCTTCAACAGATTCATTACCCGGCACACCGTGCAAAAGGTCTTCGTAGGATTTTTCGACCCCAATTTTCCCAATCAGGTTGGTTCCTGCATATAAATCTTTATCAATCGATTTTAATTCTTTGTCATTAATCCGACCGACATAACCAATCACATGCGCAAACAATTCACCATGCGGGTAATAGCGAGTCATTTGGGTTTCTATATTGACCCCGGGGAACTGAAACTTCACTTCACTAAATTTGGCGATATCGGTTTCAGTTAAATTTAATTTGAGTGCCACACGCTCGGTTTTTTTTGAGGTTTTAATTCGGCTGCTAAAACGCTCTATATCTTCTTGAGTCAACGCTAAAATAGGGATTAAACGTTTCACCGTATCATAAATATCTTTAACATCAGCACGTGAAATGGTTGCTGAAAACACCGGATAATTATCTGCAAGTAAAACGCCATTACGGTCATAGATATAACCACGTGCAGGCGCTAAGGGTTGCAGTCGAATTCGGTTCTGATCTGAGGCAGTTGAAAACTCGTCGTAATGTGCAATTTGCAAATACGCATAACGGGAAACGAGTAATAAAAGAAAGAATACAACAATCCCGACCGCGATAAACACCCGATTGCGATAAATGCGCTTTTCTTGTTGGACATTTTTTAAAGGAAAGTGCTGCTTCATACGCGATCGACTTACATACAGGAGAGTGGGAAAAACCGGTGGGCTATTCTAACGCATGTCATCATTTTTTGATATTTGTTCAGGTGAACAGATGGACTTGTTTAGCTTAAACTTTGACTTTACAGACATTAAAATTGTAGAGTGCAGTATATAAGAGTTCTGTTAATTCTGCTAAAGTCGAAATTGAAAAAAGGACTGTATTAAAAATAAAATTAGGGACAACCATGAAAATAATCACAAAGGCGTATTCTTTGTTGGCATTTTTTGCGCTAGCAAATGTGACTCATGCACAAGACAATCCGTATTTACCAGAAGCGAAATTAACACCCGAAAGTGCAAAAGCATGGAATGTTGGGGCTGGATTTACCCAGGAACTGATTCATATGAATGCTGAATGGGTTAATCCGTATGGCATTGCCTATGCAAAAGCAGGGGTATTCATAGATGATGATTATACAGCTGGCGGTCAGGTTGGATTTCGCTATCCCTATCATCTGACCGGTAAAGATAAAAATGGTTATTATGTCGGGGTTTATGCCGGACATATTGATAGTAAAAGTGTAGACAATGAACTCAAAGCACAGCTTGGTGCGGGCGTAGATTTAGCCTATGTCTTGTTAAGCAAGGAACGGATTAGTAGTTTTAGTATCGGGATTGGTGCGGGTGAAAAGTTAGAAGATAGAAATGGCAATGTGGTCGCTGAAACAGAGCCGAGAATACAATTTTCCTATACTCTAAGTATCTGTTTGTAGTGAAAATATTCAGTTTTATACGATTTAGTATTTGGTGATTAAAAATTAAAATGGATATTATGCATGCTTGAGTACGTCAACGAATTGTGGCAAACCTTCTTGAAACGCCCAGATTTCTGGGCAGTACTTAGCATTATTCCTGTTACTGCTTTTGTCACTTGGGCGCATGTGTGGATGGCGCTTAAAATGGTCTTTTATCCGATTACATTTTGGGGATTCCATTTAGGTCCATTACCGGTTGGCTGGCAGGGCATTGTGCCACGTAAAGCTGGCCGTATTTCAGGGATTATTACCGATAATACCCTGTCAAAACTGGGTTCATTGCGTGAATTCCTGGATGCGATGGATCCGGAAGATATGGCCCGGATCATTGGTGAGCAGGTCGGTTTTGAACTGGAACATCTGATTGATGAGATGATGATTGAACGCAATGCAGTGCTGTGGGAAAATTTACCTTATTCGATTAAGCGCCGTATTTATGCTCAGGCACATAAACAGTTGCCAGGAATCTTAAGAGAACTTGTGACTGAACTGACCATGAACGTCGAGTCACTTGTGGATATGCGTGAAATGGTGGTTCGCCAAATGGAAGGTGATCGCCGTTTAATGGTCAATATGTTTCTTAAGGTAGGTCAAAAAGAAATCAACTTTATTTGGCATATTAGCGCGTTAATCGGGATGTTCTTTGGTATCTTCCAGATGATTGTCTGGTTCGTTGTACCTTGGCATTGGACGGTTCCTTTCTGGGCAGCGGTTTGGGGTTTTCTGACCAACTGGATTGCGATCTGGATGGTGTTTAACCCTCTAGAGCCCCACTACGTACGTTATCCGCAGTTCTTTGAATTAACTAAAAATCGTAAGTTTCCTTGGGTAAAGCCGGTGATTCCACGTATGGGTATCTATAATATCCAGGGTGCGTTTATGAAACGCCAGGAAGAAGTGTCAGACGTTTTTGCCCGAGTCGTCACAGAAGACCTGATTACCTTAAAATCGATCATGACAGAGATGATGTATGGCGGGAAGAAAAACAAAACTCGTCGTATCGTTAAACGTCATATTAATGAAATTATGGAAACACCTCTGGTGAGAACCTCTTTACAGATCTCATTAGGGCCAAAAGAATACGCAAAACTCAAGACGGACTTGATCGATCGCTCGATTGAAATTACGATGGTGCCTGTATGCGACCCTGCGTTCAATGCGAGCCGTGCACAGAAAATCTATCAGATGTTTAGAGACCGTATTCTGGAGTTGACCCCGAGAGAGTTTCAAAATTTGTTACGTCCTGCTTTTCAGGAAGATGAATGGATTTTGATTGTTCTGGGTGGCGTAACTGGATTTATAGCGGGTACAATACATTTGTTTGTGGCTTTCTTATAATTAGATGCTGGAATACATGACGAATCAACAAATTCGGCATGAACAAGGCGTCATATACATTGTTAAATGAGGATGTTTTTTTATGCGCATTATATTACTCGGACCACCTGGGGCAGGTAAAGGTACACAGGCTCAGTTGATCTGTAAGCGCTACAATGTCCCACAAATTTCAACCGGTGATATGCTCCGTGCTGCAATTCGTGAAGGAACTGAATTAGGTCTTAAAGCTAAAAGCGTGATGGAAAGTGGTGGTCTGGTATCAGACGAACTCATCATCGGTCTTGTGAAAGAACGTATTGCTCAACCTGATTGTGTAAACGGTTGCATTTTTGATGGTTTCCCACGTACGATTCCTCAAGCAGAAGCTTTGGAAAATGAAGGCATTAATATCGACCACGTAATCGAAATTGATGTTCCTGACGAAGAAATCGTTCAACGTCTTTCAGGTCGTCGTCAGCATGCGGCTTCTGGTCGTGTTTATCATGTTGTTTACAATCCACCTAAAGTGGAAGGTAAAGATGATGAAACTGGCGAAGATTTAGTTCAACGTCCAGATGACCAGGAAGAAACGATTCGTAAACGTTTGGGTTCATATCATACTGAAACTGAACAATTGGTCGGTTTCTATCAAGGTCGTGCAGCTTCTGGCGAAAATGCACCGACTTATAACAAATTGAATGGTCTTCGTCCGATTGAAGAAGTTCAAGCCGATTTGTTTGCGATTTTAGATCAATCAAAATAATTGACCTGCCTTAGTGCGGTGAATGTTTTGACATTAAAAGAGTCCTAAGTCATATTAGGGCTCTTTTAATTTGTACGCTATTTTGAGGATGAACCCTTGCTAAAAATTGGCTTAATTGTATTGATGATTTTTTTGGGTATTGGGGTATTGGCTTTAATGGTTCAAAGTTTCAAATTCTTGCGTCGCGTACAAAAGCAAGAAGCTGAAGAAAATAAAAATAGCCAACCCGAGCGTCAGCTACATCCGAAACTGCAACAGAAAAATAAAGATCAAGACTGAATTTAGTTTTTATCTTCAATCATTTTCACTGGAATACTTTTCGCTGCACCAAATTCAAAACGATCTGGCCACTGACAGACATCCGCCACCACGCATTCATGACATTTCGGCTTACGGGCAATACAACAATAACGACCATGTAAAATCAGCCAATGGTGGGCATCGAGCATAAACTCTTTGGGAATGACTTTAACCAGTCGATGTTCAACTTCTAACACATTTTTTCCAATTGCCAGACCGGTACGATTGCCTACGCGAAAAATATGGGTATCTACGGCCATAGTGTGATGACCAAATGCGGTATTCAACACCACATTCGCTGTTTTACGCCCCACACCGGGCAATGCTTCCAGATCAACACGGTTATTCGGTACGATGCTGTTGTGCTTCTCAATCAGTATTTTACAGGCCTTGATGACGTTTTCAGCTTTGGCGTTATATAACCCAATGGTTTTAATATATTGCTTCAGACCATCAACACCGAGTGCATAAATGGCTTCTGGCGTATTGGCAACAGGAAACAGTTTGTCCGTGGCTTTATTCACGCTGACATCGGTGGCTTGTGCAGAAAGCGTCACAGCCACTAAAAGTTCAAAAGGACTGGCATAATTCAGTTCGGTTTTTGGGTGGGGTCTTTGCTCACGTAATCGCTCAAAAAATACCTGAATTTGTTTTTTAGTCATATTCTTTACAGGCATTGTTTACGCTCCTTGCAAAGCATTAAGCTGTTGATTGAGTTCATCTAATTGCAGACGTTTTTTTGCATCCTCACGCACACTGAGTTGTTTTTCTAATTTTTTGATTTGTGTGCGAATTTTTGCAAGTTCGATGGTTGATTTGGCATCTAAATGGACTGTTGGTTTAGCTTTGTTGTGGGTAATAACAATGTCTGGAACATTGTCATTTTGTGCTGAAAATTGAGCAAATAAGGCAGTATCAATATTGGCACGCACTACAGGACCTTTACGGTTTACGCGTCGTTTTTCCTCACGTTGAATATGTGAGTAATAGCGGTTTCTCAAATCATTTTGTTCCGCAATCCGCATGCTTTCATCAGGCGCTGCATGATGATCTGCAATCAAATCAATGCAGTCGACCGGACAAGGGGGAATACACAGTTCACAGCCGGTACACAGATCAGTCAAAATGCTATGCATGAGTTTACCCGAGCCAATAATGGCATCCACCGGGCAGGCACTGATACATTTGGTACAACCGATACATTCATCTTCGCGAATAATGGCTTTCATACGTTGTGGACGACCATCACTTTGAATTGGCCAAACACTTTCTTCTGCTTTCAGTTGTGCACGACCAAGTAAATGGGCTAGGGCATCGGCAACAGGTTGCCCCCCTGGGACACATTTATTGGCTTCTTCACCCTCGCTGATGGCTTTTGCATATGGTAAACATCCATCCCGATGACCACATAAGCCACATTGGGTTTGAGGGAGGAGGGCATCAATATTTTGGATGAGAACAATTTGCGAATTCATGTATAAACCACGACTGCTGAAGAAATAGCAGCATACCGAAAGAAGATTAAAACGAAGAAGATGATTTTAGCATGATTTAAGCCTTTAATCTTATGCGCGAAAATGGCGCTATAAGCGCATTATTATTGGGCGAAAAGATAACAAAAACAGTAAGACAGCGTCGCTTTGGTGACAAGATAAAAAATAGTTATAATTAAAATAAATATATGTTATTAAATATTATTTACGTTTTTTTAAAAAAAAGTATTGTACTATGGTTACAAAAGCTATTTAATATTTTGCGCCAAAAATTATCATTTTTTGAAAATTTGACCAATTTTGATCCATCTTTCTGCTGAGGATTAAGTGTTGAAATATAACAGCCTTAACGACTTCCTAGATTACGTTAAATCACGTGATGCACATCAACCTGAATTTCTACAAGCTGTAGAAGAAGTAATGACTAGCCTTTGGCCGTTCATTGAAAAGAACCCAGAGTATGCTGATCATGGTCTACTTGAACGCTTAGTTGAGCCAGAACGTGCAATTCAATTCCGTGTTTCTTGGGTTGATGACAAAGGTCAAACACATGTGAATCGTGCATTCCGTGTACAGTACAATTCAGCAATCGGTCCATTCAAAGGTGGAATGCGTTTCCATCCATCAGTGAACCTTTCAATTCTTAAATTCTTAGGTTTTGAACAGACATTTAAAAATGCCTTAACTACACTCCCTATGGGTGGTGGTAAAGGTGGTTCAGACTTTGACCCTAAAGGTAAGTCTGAAGGCGAAATCATGCGTTTCTGCCAAGCATTGATGATCGAGCTTTATCGTCACTTAGGTTCAAACACAGATATCCCAGCGGGTGATATTGGTGTGGGCGGCCGTGAAGTTGGCTACATGGCCGGCATGATGAAGAAATTGAGCAATGACACTGCTTGTGTATTCACAGGTAAAGGTCTGACTTTCGGTGGTTCATTGGCTCGTCCAGAAGCAACCGGCTTCGGTACAGTTTATTTCGCTGAGGAAATGCTGAAAACTCGTGGCGACTGCTTCAAAGACAAAGTGGTAACGATTTCAGGTTCTGGTAACGTTGCACAATATGCTGCTGAGAAAGCAATGTACTTGGGTGCGAAAGTGGTTTCACTTTCTGACTCTGCGGGTACAGTTCACGTTAAAGATGGTTTCACTGATGCACTTCTTGCTGAAGTAATGGAACTTAAAAACGTTAAACGTGGTCGTATTTCTGAATTTGCGTCTAAACATGGCTTTGAATACTTAGAAGGTCAACGTCCATGGGGTATCAAATGTGATATCGCGCTTCCATGTGCAACTCAAAATGAGTTGGATGCTGACGATGCTGCTGCTCTTCTTGCAAACGGTGTAATCTGTGTTGCTGAAGGTGCAAACATGCCTTCAACTTTGGCGGCTGTAGAGAAATTCGTTGAAGCGAAAATTCTTTATGCGCCAGGTAAAGCATCGAATGCCGGTGGTGTTGCAACTTCTGGTCTTGAAATGTCTCAAAATGCGATTCGTTTAGGCTGGACTTTTGAAGAAGTTGACGAACGTCTACATGCCATCATGAAAGAAATTCACCGCAACTGCGTTAAATACGGTACTAAAGAAGATGGTTCTGTAAACTATGTTGATGGTGCGAACATTGCTGGCTTCGTAAAAGTTGCTGATGCGATGTTGGCTCAAGGCGTATTCTAAGGATATATTTTCTTGAATATAAAAAAACCGATGCTCAGGCATCGGTTTTTTTATAGCTGAAATAAGCAAAATTATTTTACAGTGGCACGTTCTACAGTCATGTCGTGCACATACGCATATTTAGACTGATCGGCTGCCGGATGTTTAATTTCATAACGCTTCACCCGAATCACTTGGCGTTCAGCAGGATTATGCTCAAAACCTTCAATCTGATCGTAAAATAAAGTCCAGTCTTTATCGACTTGCGTTTTGACGCCACTGTCGTTGTATTTGAGTTCATGGACTTGTAAACAGGTTTGTGGTCCAACACCGGTACAGGGTTTAGTTTCAGGTGAAATTTCCAGGAAAATGGTTTCTGCCTGAGCGTTATATTTTGTTTCAGGTATCATTTTCCCCATGAAAACATATTTTTGACCGCTTGCAGAAATGACCGTTAAAGTTGGATTTTGCGGATCTTTTAAATCCAAAACGAAAGGGGCTTTACGATTGTCAAATAAATCTTTAGCGACACTTTCTTGTTGCATGGCTTTTGGTTCACAGGCCATTTGAGTTGCCATTAAATGATCAGTCACAATCTGATTATTTTCTATTTTCCAGCTGCTTCCCATGCCATTACAGCTGGTAGAAATACCAAGACGACCTTTGTCATCAAAATTTATTACGAGAGGCTTAGGTGCGCTCCCTGTAGTGGTGCTCCATTGATACGAAGCAAGGGTTTTATCTGCATTTTGTTGTTGCAGTACTGACATGGCAACATCTCCAGCTTTTTGAATATCACCAGATTGACAAGCTGCAAGCGTGAGTGGGAAAAGGGCAATCGCTAAAAATTTAAGTTTCATTTAAAAAGTACTTGGTTTTGAAGAATTTTTATGAGGATATCGTATTGTTATTCAAAAAATATGGATACATTCTGATGAATTGAGTATCAAAATGTATCCATAACTAAAATTTTGTTGTTTGTTGATAAAAAGTTATGAATCAATCAAAACGGTATATATCCATACCGAGCGAACCCATACTGAAGCTACTATGTACAATACTAAAACGATGACCCGTTCCCATTGCAAAGAAGAGGGGGGCAAAGTGTTCTAAGGTCGGATGATTACGTTGCACATAAGGAATAGTTTGCCAATCCAGTACTGCTTCATAATCGTCATGGTTCAGTTTGTTGACCACATAATTACGGAAAGTAGAGGCCCATTCGGGTACATCCGCAGGTTCACCCCGCCAAGCAAGCTCAGCCAGGTTGTGGGTAATGCTACCCGAACCAATCATCAATACCTGTTTTTCACGCAGTGGAGCCAGGGTTTGAGCAATTTTATAAATATCTTCAGCAGACAGGTTCATGGGCAATGAGATCTCAACTACAGGAATGTCTGCCTCGGGATACATATGCAGTAACGGCATCCATACCCCATGATCACGAGGGCGGGTGCTATTGGCATGCGCAGCCAAGCCTGCATTGGCCAAAAGATGTAAAATTTCTTCAGCCAGTTCGGGCTGTCCGGGCGCAGGGTAGCGCATTTCATAGAGTTCAGCTGGAAAGCCACGAAAGTCATGCCAGGTTTCAGGACGTATACTGCTACTGACTTCTAGGGCATTACTTTCCCAGTGTGCCGACATCACAATAATCGCCTCAGGTTTAGGCAAGTTTAAACTTAAACGCTGTAGCGCTGGACCTACTTGCTCTGGATTAAGCGCAAGCATGGGAGATCCATGTGAAATAAATAAACCGGGTAAAGTTTGTAAATTCATGATGGTGCGCCTAATTCAAATAATATCGATTGGAGTTGTAATGGTTATGATGCCAAAAAGAAGATATGGAATAAATAGAGTTCATTTCAACATGTTGTTGCATAAATGAAACGATGAAAAAACGAACTCTATTATTTTCACATCAGGACAAAAAGTTAACAATGACGCTATTTCAGCTTTCTAAAAAACTACCATGAATCATTCAATCTACTGATTTAACCTGCCCGATGGTAAGGATGATTATTATTAATACTCATTGCGCGGTATAGCTGCTCAATCAGCATCACTCGAACCATCGGGTGGGGCAAGGTTAACTTGGACAGCGACCAGTGCCATGCAGCGGCTTTACGCACCGCTTCAGAGTGACCATCTGGACCACCAATTGCTAAAACCACATCATTGCCTTCTAGCATCCATCCTTTCATGGTTTCAGCCAGCTTTTCGGTACTGAATTCTTTGCCACCCACTTCAAGTGCAATCAGGGTCTCATTGTGCTTCAGTGCATTCAGAATGCTGTCACCTTCAATCTGGCGATATTTTAAAATATCCGCTTCTGAATCATTTTTCCCGCGTTTTGCCATGGGTAATTCAATAATCTGAGTCTGCACAAAAGGCTGAATACGTTTGAAGTAATCTTCAAAACCGGTGAGTACCCAGGCTGGCATTTTTTGACCGATGGTAATAATACGGATTTTCATAAGATTCGATGATTTGAAAGTCATCTTTATTATAAACGTTAAAACTAGTTTTCCTTATTTTGCGCAACAAATTGCAATTGAAAAGTCGAACGAGATGCTGCTTTAATCTTCAGCAATGGATTAAAGATGAATAATAAGAGAGGAATGATAATAAATGCGATTCAAAAATAATCGAAATTTAGGCTTATGGTTGAGCACTTTTCTTGGCACTCTTTTTTTAACGACTTCGACCTGGGCATTACCGAATGTAACACCGGCGAGTACCGATAATTTAAAGGTCTATCTGGAGCAAATTATAGGCGAGCAGGCACATCGTCATTATAAAAATACAGCAGAATTACAACGCGTTTCTGCATGGATTAAAGAACAAATGCATTTGTTTGGTGTTCCATGCCAGTATCAAAATTATTCGGTGAATGGTTTGGGTTATCGAAATGTCGTGTGCACCTTAACGGCCGGTCATTCTGACAAAGTGATTGTCGGTGCGCATTATGATGTGTTTGGGGAAACTCAAGGAGCAGATGATAATGCTTCTGGTGTTGCAGGGGTGATTGAAACGGCACGCATTTTAGCGCAGCAAAAATCGCAGCTCGCAAATAATGTGGAATTTGTATTTTATACCTTGCAAGAACCGCCATTTTTCAAAACCGAGCAGATGGGAAGTTATATTCATGCCAAATCGGTTCAGATGCAAAAAGATCAAATTCGAGGGGTCTATATCTTGGAGATGATTGGCTACTATGATGAAAATCTTGTGCAGCAATATCCCGTGGGTTTGAAGTGGGTTTATCCCAGTCATGGTAATTTTATTGCCGCAGTGAGTAATCTACAGTCCTATGAGTTGGGGATAAATTACTGTGAATCGATGCTGATATTTAATCGTTTAGAATGTCAGAGAGTGGCTGCACCGTCTTTTGTGTCAGCAATGGAATTTTCTGATCATGTGAATTACTGGAAATTTGGGATTCCTGCCATGATGATTACCGATACTGCTTCTTTTCGAAATAAGCATTACCACACCCATGGCGATAGTTTGAAAACACTGAATATTGGAAAAATGGCCAATGTGGTAGACGGGCTGGCTTATAGTTTAATGGTTCAATCTGACTGATAAAGAACGCATAAAAAACGCAGCCCCTTAATGGATACTGGGACTGCGATCAAAAGGTCATCCACCTGGAGATGTAGATGACCATTCACATAACTTGTTAATCAGAAACTTACAGCGCATCTGTGTCTCTATAATAATAAATGAGGGTCAGATGTATATTTTTCAAGCTTATGCTTTACTAATATAGTAAAACTTTTCATCATAAAAAAAGAGAGCCGAAGCTCTCTTTTTTGTATCGAAATGCGATTAATGACGTGCAGCTTTGCCTTCTGCAACCGGTTTTACAATCGGATTTTTTGGCAAAGGTTTCGGTGTTTCGATTAAGGCAAATGGCAAGATCTCATCGATACTTTTCACTGCTTTAATTTCAAGACCTGCTTTCACGTTATCTGGAATTTCCACCAAGTCACGAACGTTCTCTTGAGGGATGAATACCAGTTTAATGCCACCGCGATGTGCAGCTAAAAGTTTCTCTTTTAAGCCACCAATACGCATTGCACGACCACTCAGGTTGGTTTCACCGGTCATGGCGATATCAGCGCGAACTGGAATGCCAGTGAAGGCAGAAATCAACGCAGTCGTTAATGCCAAACCTGCAGATGGACCATCTTTCGGGGTTGCACCTTCAGGTAAATGCACATGGATATCGGTTTCTTCAAATCTTGAAGCCTCAATACCGAGTGCATCTGCACGGGTACGAACCACAGTCATTGCAGCGGTAATGGACTCTTTCATGACATCACCGAGTGAACCGGTGGTAATGAATTTACCCTTACCTTTTACCGCAGCAACTTCAATCGAAAGTAATTCACCACCGACTGAGGTCCAAGCTAAGCCATTGACACGACCCACTTGCGCTTCTTCTTCTGCCATACCGAAGTCGAATTTGTGTACGCCTAGGTAATCAGACAGGTTTTCAGCAGTCACATCGATATGCAAGTTCTTGGCTTTTTTGCTCACCGCTTCTTTCACGACTTTACGCGCAATTTTTGACACTTCACGTTCAAGGCTACGTACACCCGCTTCGCGAGTATAACGACGCACGATGTCACGAATGGCTTCTTCATGAATGGTCAATTCTTTAGCACGTAAACCGTTGTCCTTAATGGCTTTCGGAACCAGGTAACGTTCAGCGATATTGACTTTTTCCTCTTCGGTATAACCCGGTAGACGAATCACTTCCATACGGTCAAGTAAAGCTTCAGGAATATTCATGCTGTTTGCGGTACAGATGAACATCACTTCAGAAAGGTCCAGATCAAGATCAAGATAGTGATCGTTAAACTTGCTGTTTTGTGATGGATCAAGTACTTCAAGCAAGGCAGAAGCAGGGTCGCCACGGTAGTCTTGCGCCATCTTGTCAATTTCGTCGAGTAAGAACAGTGGGTTCTTTACGCCTACTTTTGTCAAAGACTGCACAATTTTACCTGGCATCGCACCAATGTAGGTACGACGGTGACCCCGGATTTCCGCTTCGTCACGCACGCCACCTAAAGCCATACGCACAAATTCACGACCTGTGGCTTTGGCAATCGATTCACCCAGTGAAGTTTTACCTACCCCTGGAGGACCAACCAGACAAAGAATTGGACCTTTAAGTTTTTTAACGCGTGATTGAACAGCCAGGTATTCAACAATACGTTGTTTAACTTCATCCAGACCGTAATGATCTGCATCCAATATCTCTTGTGCTTTGTTCAGGTTAATGCTGACTTTGCTGGCTTTATTCCAAGGCGTATCTAAAATCGCCTCAATATAATTGCGCACCACAGCAGCTTCACTTGAAGCAGGTTGCATTGCTTTTAGCTTGCGGAATTCAGATTCGGCTTTTTTACGCACGTGTTCTGGTAAATCAGCTTCTTCAAGACGACGTTCAATTTCAGCAACATCATCTTCAGCACCGCCATTCATGTCGGAAAGTTCACGCTGAATCACCTTCATTTTTTCATTCAGGAAATATTCGCGCTGGTTTTTCTCCATCTGGCGTTTTACCGAGTCATGCAAGGTTTGTTCAATCTGTTGTTCTTCAGATTGTTGTAACAAATAAGTCATGAGCTCAGTCAAATGTGCTTCAAAGTTATCCTGTTCCAGAAACTTTTGTTTTACATCGATATTCAACGGGACACGAGTGGCCACGAAGAACAACAGTTGTAATAAATCATCGATTTTATTTGCAGCAGTAATCAATTCACGTGCATTACGTAATTTTGCTTCTGCATATTGTGCAAATAAAGCACGCAGTTCTTGCACACGTGTTTCTTGAGACGCAGCTTCAACATTAACTGTCATCGGGCTAATCGCATGTTCAGCCGATAAATATTCATCGTTGTCGATGATTTTTACCAGTTTAGAACGCTGTAAACCCTCAATGAGTACTTTTATACAGTTTTCATCATTTTCATGATTCACAACTTGCACAATCTTCGCGACAGTACCGTATTGATATAAGTTGTCGTGATCAATTTCTTCTGTAAGAGAATCTTGTTGTGCAACTACAAATACGAGATTGTCACTGTTACGAGCCACGTCAACTGCTTTGATCGATTTTTCACGACCTACAAATAACGCAATTTGCATGTGAGGATAAACCACCACATCTCGTAGCGCTAAAAGCGGTAGTACGCTTGGAACCTGTGTAGCTAAGGTTTCTTGATTCATAATAATTTCAGACATGGGCACTCCTAATGAGTAACAACGGTGTTGCCATATTTTTATAGTGAAGTGTATTTCAAAAATTACAAGGGTAGGGACAATGAAAATGTATAAAAAATGAGTAAATATGTGATTTTAAAGTGTTCCTAGTCGTCAAAAATACCAGTTTAGCGTTTGAAACGTAAATATTTTGAGGGTGTAATCAAGGCATCCAGTGGTTGATCCCAGATTTCCCGGTGTAAGCGTTGTTGAATAAGTTGAAAGTCATGGGCAATCCCTAAACGAAAAGGGATTTTTTTTGCACTGGCCAAGGTTCTGTCGTAGAAGCCGCCACCCATGCCTATGCGTGTGCCATAAATGTCACATGCGAGTAAGGGTATGATTAACAGGTCGAGTTTAGATACATGTAAGCCACGACCCGCCGCCGGTTCTTTCATGCCAAGGGGATGATATGAAAATCGATTGTTTCGGTATTGGTGTTGCGTGATTTTGACCCAGTGCAATTGCTTATTTATGTTGCAAATCATCGGCAGATAAACATCTTTATGTTGTTTAAAACAATATTCAATGATTTGTCTGGTCTGAATTTCACCAAAGGCATGCAGATAAATGCCAATTTTTTTTGAATGCTGAAAAGATTTTAGACGGATGAGTAGCAGGAGTATTTTTTGTTGAGATTGTTTGTGTTGAAAGCTGGAAACGGCTCTACGTTGATGTCGAAGTTGTTTGCGTAAAATTTTTAAATCCACTGACATCACTTATTTGTCCCCAAAAAATACAAAAATATTCATCGAAAATGGAGTTTACCTGTTTTTAAGTTCTTTCAAAATCGGACAACTGCTTTCATTGGTGGTTTTACATTCATCCACCCAACTGCTTAAACGGGTTTTTAGCGCCTGTAATTCCTGAATTCTTTGATCGATTTTTTCTAGGCGTTGCTCAATGACCTGTCTCACTTGTGCACGATCATCGAGTTGAAGTTGCAGTAATTCCTGTATTTCACTGAGTTGCAAACCTGCATCTTTGCCTTTTTGAATAAAGCTTAAGGTTTCAATGTCTTTGTCATTGTAATAACGATAACTCTGCGTGGTTTCAGGCACGCGCATTAAACCGATGCGTTGATAATAGCGAATGGTTTCGACATTGACATGACACTGTTTGGCCAGTTTTCCGATGGTGAGCATAAAATATCCTCAAATGACTTGACTCTGTACTTGGGTACAGACTTTATGCTAACACAATGCAAGAATAAAATAGGTGAGTCGGATGAATGAGCAACAAAAATCTTCCTGCTGTGCAAAACAGGATTCAGTCCTTGAATTAGTGAAAATTGATCCAGTCTGTGGAATGAATGTTCCGGAAAGTTCAGAACATTATTTTGAATATCTGGGCAAAAAATATTTATTTTGTTGTGATGGCTGTAAACAAAAGTTTATTAAAAATCCTGAAGCTTACCTTCAAGACACCAAGCCTAAATCAGGCTGTGGCTGTGCAAATAAAGCTAAAGTTGTAGCGGCTTCATCTTCATGTTGTGGCAGTCAAAAAGCTGAAGCAGAGCAATATATTGATCCGGTCTGCGGCATGACCGTGACAGATTTGTCCAAACCGCATACCGAATATTTGGGACAGAATTATTATTTTTGCTGTCAGGGCTGTTTAAATAAATTTCAGGCCAATCCAGAACAATATTTGGCAAAAGAATCTGCGAAAACTTCGGGTTGTGGTTGTGCATCGCAGCCTAAAACCGCAGAACAAAAGAGTTGTTGTAGCGGCACAGATTCAAAAGCTGGATTAGAGATGCAAACCACCGTCACTGATCCAGTCTGTGGCATGCAGGTCAAAACGGATTCTAAATGGCATAGCCAGTTTGAATCAAAAGATTATTATTTCTGTTCAGAACGCTGTTTAACTAAATTTACCCAACAACCTGAACAATATCTGCAAACTCAGCAAAAAGCATCCTCTTGCTGTGCTTCACCAGCAAAAGCGGCAGTTGAAGAAAAGAAATCCAGCTGCTGTGGCGGAGCGCATCCGTCATCAGTACAGAGTTCAGAGATCGATCCAGTCTGCGGTATGTCGGTGGATATTTCAACCGATTTAAAAACAGAGTATCAAGCTAAAACTTACTATTTCTGTAATCCGTCTTGTTTGGAAAAATTTAAAGACGATCCGGAGTTTTATCTTATTCCAGCGGATCAGCGTCCTGTACCTGAAGGCGCGGCGGATATGGATTATACCTGTCCCATGGATCCTGAAATTGTGCAAAAAGGACCGGGAACCTGTCCAATCTGTGGTATGGCTTTAGAGCCGATGCAACCGACCTTAAATGATGCACCGAATCCTGAACTGGTCGATTTCAGTCATCGTTTCTGGATGACGTTGCCACTGACTTTAATTGTGTTTGTATTAGCCATGGGTTCGCATATTCATGCCTTTATTCCGCAGCATATTCAGCCGTGGATTGAACTGGTTTTATCTATTCCAGTCATCCTCTGGGCTGGGAAACCCTTTATTGAACGTTGCTGGACTTCTTATAAAACCCGCAACTTGAATATGTGGAGCCTGATTGGGGTCGGGGTGCTGGCGGCATTTATTTACAGTATTGTGGCGACAGTTTTTCCATCCCTGATCCCGATGCAGGCGAAAACAGGTCATGGGGTCGCCGTGTATTATGAAGCGGCCTGTATGATTGTGTCCTTGAGTTTGCTTGGGCAAATCATGGAGTTAAAAGCCCGTGCCAAAACTGCTGATGCATTAAAATCATTACTGAAACTGCAACCGCATACTGCAAAACTGGTGCAGCATGATCAGGTGGTGGAAGTAGATGTTGGCATGGTGAAACAAGGCGATATCCTGCAGATTTCTTCAGGGGATCAGATTCCACTCGATGGTATTGTGGTGGAAGGCAAAACTTATGTCGATGAAGCCATGATGACGGGTGAACCTGTACCGGTGAAAAAAGAAGTTGATGACCGGGTGATTGGCGGTACGGTGAACCAGCAGGGGAGTATACGTATTCAAACCATGGCAGTGGGTGCCAATACCACTTTGGCGAAAATGATTCAGACTGTGGCCGAAGCACAGCGCTCCAAAGCGCCGTTACAAAGACTCGCCGATGTATTTGCCAAATATTTCGTCATTATCGTGCTTGCAATTAGTGTGTTGACCTTTATTGCCTGGATGGTGTTTGGCAAAACACAGTTTGATCTGGCGTTAATGTGCGCAGTAGCTGTAGTCATTATTGCCTGTCCATGTGCTCTAGGGCTGGCAACTCCAATGTCGGTGATGGCGACCACAGGTCGAGCAGCGCAAAAAGGCGTGCTGTTTAAAGATGCAGAAGCGATTGAAGCTTTAAGTAAAGTCACGACTTTAATTATTGATAAAACCGGGACCTTGACTGAAGGTAAACCGAGCCTGAAAGAGGTTAAACTGCTTTCAGATACAGTTCAGCAAACGCAGGTGGAACAATGGATTGCCTCGATTGAACAGTATTCAACCCATCCGATTGCCCAGACTTTAACCAAGCTTGTTCCCCATGAGCAACTGCTGAAAGTCAGTGATTTTGAAGATGTCACCGGTTTTGGGGTGAAAGGGCAGATTGAAAATCAAATATTGTATGTGGGTAGTCAAAAACTGATCGATCAACTGGGCTTAAAGTTAAATGAAACGATTCAAGCACAACTTGATCAGCAACGATCTAAAGGCAACGTAATTAGTTTCTTAGCCAATGCGCAAGAAGTTTTGGCCTATATCTCGATTCATGACGCGATTAAACACAATGCGCATCAAGTGATTGATCAACTGATTGCCGATGGCATAGAAGTGGTCATGGCAACAGGTGACCATGAACAAAATGCAAAACTGGTTGCGGCTGAGCTGGGAATTCAGCAGGTCTATGGCAACTGTACCCCGAATGAAAAATTAGACATCGTGAAAAAATATCAGGCTAAAGGAAAAGTTGTGGCAATGGCGGGTGATGGTATTAATGATGCACCGGCACTTGCTCAAGCCAATGTCGGGATCGCGATGGGTAATGGTACCGATATTGCCAAACAAACAGCTCAGGTGACTTTAGTGAAAGGGGATATTCGTGGTGTGGCGGATGCCATTCATATGGCGAAACTGGGCGTGAAAAACATGAAGCAGAACTTGGCATTTTCTTTTGTCTATAATGGTTTAGGTGTGCCAGTAGCTGCAGGAATTTTTTATCCTTTAACAGGTTTGTTGTTGACCCCGATGTTTGCAGCTGTAGCGATGTCACTCAGTTCTTTGTCAGTAGTCATCAACGCTTTGCGTCTGCAAAAATCTCGATAATGTAATATTAGAAGTGAAGTGACGTACCCAAGATGCAAGTCTTGGGTATTTTTTTACATAAAATATCAATGAAAATAGCTTAAAGACAATGAGATTGAATAATAAAATTATTTAAAATATAAAATGTATGAAGAAATATTGTAATAAATAATGCTGAGAATAATAAAAAACACTCCGAAGATGCCGCTGCATGTCATTACCCTGAACCCGAAGAAGTTCAAGGTGGACGCGACGCATACTTGCTGGGTTTCCCATCCGAAGATGGGCATACACTCTAAATATGCAGAACACAATCCGTAGATTTAAGTATCGGCAGGGATATAGACGCGCTGGCGAACACCTCAGAGATAGAGTAAGTATAACCAATAATCACGTATTGGCAAATCATCCGTGTGCAGGAACTGTAAACTTAGATTTCAACTGCCGATACTTTACCCAATTTTAAGAAAAATTAAGCCAAATCATCCACATCTTCTAAAATGGTCGCCAACAAGCGTTCGCAGTGGGCATATTCTTGCAATGATTTATTCATCGCCAGAACCTCTTGCATCAGCTCTAAAGCCACCATAATAATCAGTTTAGTCGGCTCTAGACGTGGGGCTTTACGACGAAAATCATCATATTTTTCATTTAACAATTCAGCCGCACGTTCCAGATCAGCCTTTTCAGTTTCAGTGGTGGCTAAACGGAAATTATGTCCCAATACCCGCAATTCAACAGCAATTTGTTCACTCATGCTTAAATGTCCTCATTGGCTTCTGTTGGGTGAGCAAGTTGTTGAATTTCTTGCGCGTGCTGATCTTGAGCAGTCCCCAAAATGGACAAGCGTTGAATAATCGCTTCCACTTTGGCCTTGGCATGTTCATTTTTTTGTAACAATCTTTCTCGTTCTTGCTGTAAAGTTTGAATTTCCTGTTGAGCAAGACGTTGTTCATTTTGCATTTTTTCTTTAATGACACGTAATTCATTACGTTCAGCCAGAATTTCCTGAAAACGGTTTTTAAGATCGGTACAACTTTTTTCCAAACGACTATAACGATCAGCTAAAGAAGTCGCATCCGTGTTCAATTGCTTGAACTGGGAGCGTGCATCACTTAATTGCTCGCTAAGATCGTCTATTTCTTCTTGTTTTTTGGTGATAATGCCGTTTTTTTGTACAATTTGGGCATGATGATGTTCGGCAGAATTTTCTTTTGCCGCGGTGAGTGCACTATTTTCACTTTCATAATGCGTAAGTCGCGTTTTTAAAACGCCAATATGCGCCTGTAGACGCTGTAATTCTTCTAACATATGGTAGTCGCACAGTATTGCAAACAAAGGTAATATATACGAAGTATAGAGATTGGATAAACGAATGCAAGACGATATTTCAGGTTGGTCGGAATGGCACCACAATTTTTCAAAAATTGAAGAGATTTCAAGCCCTAGTGAGTTACATGGGTTACTTACGGGTATTATTTGTGTTACTCAGGCACCCACCAGCGATGAATGGCAACAAATTTTAGCAACCCTTGAAATTCCAGCATTGGAGGAACAAGTTCTGAATTTGCTCGCAGATGAAGCGGAAGATATTTCTCATGCTTTATCGGATGATGAACTGGACTATTTACCCCTGCTTCCTGATGATGAGCACGTTCTTGCGGATCGTGTACAAGCGTTGGCAGACTGGTGTGCCGGGGTGGTACTCGGTTTCGGTCTGGCTTCAGGTCATATCCGTCCAGATGAAGTCGAATGGATTGAACATCTTCAAGATGTTGCAGCAGTCGAGTTTGAAGAATCTGACGATGATGAAGAGGGCGAAGCAAGCTATCAAGAACTGTATGAATTTGTGCGCTTGATTCCTGTTAGCTTGTCATTGGGACGCAAAAAAGTAGAAATTGCAGAAACCCCATTGCTGAAAAAGCTTCAGCCTCAATTGAAACGCGCAGCTTCAACAGATGCAAGCAGTGTTGTAGAAATGTTTACCCCACATCGTCCGAGCTAATTCGGGCGATTGAGCCTCAAGTACACGTTATTTTAAAAAGTTATAACCTCCACTCATAAAAGACAAAAGTAAACTTAATGATGAAACTGACTCAAGCAGATTTTCAGGAACGTCGCGACCGCCTGGCAGAAGAAATGGGTCCGCACAGTATTGCGATTATTGCCACCAGTCTGGTTGCTATGCGTAACCGTGATGCAGATTATAAATTTCGTGCGGACAGCAGCTTTTTTTACCTGACGGGATTTGCAGAACCTGAAGCAGTGGCTGTCATTGAGACGTTTGAGTCGATTGATGAAGGTTATACCTATAGCTTGTTCTGCCGTGAACGTAACCGTGAAATGGAAATATGGAACGGTTACCGTGCCGGTGTAGATGGTGCAGTAGATGATTATGAGGCTGATGAAGCCTATGCGATTGATCTGTTAGATGAAGAAATTATCGAGAAATTGCTCGATAAACAGAAATTGTTCTATCGTATTGGTCAGCAAGCTGATTTTGATGCGCGTGTAGCAAAGTGGATTGCTGAGGCCAATGGTGAATCACGTCGAGGTACCTCTGCACCTGCAAATGTGATTCAGCTGGATCGTATTTTAGATGAAATGCGTTTACATAAATCCGAAAAAGAAATTAAGTTGATGCAACTTGCATCGAACATCAGTAGCGAAGCCCATACCCGTGCCATGCAAACTGTGCGTCCGGGCATGATGGAATATGCACTTGAAGCAGAAATCAATTACATCTTCGGTAAAAATGGTTGTGTGCCTGCCTATAACAGCATTGTTGGTGGTGGAGCAAACGCCTGCATTCTGCATTATGTGGAAAATGACAAAGAGCTAAACGATGGGGATTTAGTCCTGATTGATGCAGCATGTGAATATCAATTGTATGCATCGGATATTACCCGTACTTTTCCTGTGAATGGGAAATTTAGCCCTGAACAAAAAGCGTTATATGAACTGATTTTAAAAGTACAACTTGCAGCGATTGATGCGGTACGTATCGGCAATTCATACAAAGAACCGCATAATGTTGCTGTTCGAATTATGGTTGAAGGTCTGCTTGAACTTGGCTTGATGAAAGGCGATATTGACGAAATTATTCAAAAAGAAACCTTCCGTCAGTTCTATATGCATGGTACTGGTCACTGGTTGGGTATGGATGTACATGATGTCGGTTCATATAAAATTGACGGTGAATGGCGTGCCTACGAAGAAGGTATGGTCGTTACTGTTGAGCCGGGTCTGTATATTGCCCCAGATGATGAAACAGTGGATGCCAAATGGCGGGGTATTGGTATCCGCATTGAAGATGATGTAGTCGCTACCGAAAATGGGCCACTGGTACTGACCAAAGATGTGGTGAAAACAGTAGAAGATATTGAAGCGTTGATGGCAAAAGCGAAAGCTGCCTAAGCGATTTTTTAGTATTAAAAGCCGGTCAGATGATCGGCTTTTTTATTAAAGATGCAATATCTTTGTGTAAGGCCTTGAGATATTTTATGAAGAATTAACCATGATTTATGCAGTGAATGGAGAGGATGTGCCTGTTACTTGTTATATCCATTTTCCTAACAAATATGGTCGGTTTGATACTTATTGAATTCGAGAGATGATTTAATTTACGTTTATCGCGAATAATTCAAATAAAACTAACCTAGTTAAAATTTAAGTTCTATAAACTGACACTAATTCAACATAGAAAATCGGTTTTTAGCATCAAAGCAACATATTAAATATACTTTCCTTCTCATACTTTCCCTGATCCTCAAATAAACTTAAACAAGAGTGGGAGAAAAATGATGAGATTAAATACTATAGACTGGGTTGCTTATGCTTTAACCATTATTGGTGGCCTAAACTGGGGCCTAATTGGTGCATTTGACTTCAATTTGGTCGCTGCAATCTTTGGTGAAATGAGCCCTCTATCTCGAATTGTTTATGTCTTGGTTGGTTTGTCTGCACTTTATTTAATTTATACAGGTACTAAATTAGGTAAATCAGTACAGCATGAGCCTCAGACCAGAGTTGTGCGTTAGCAGATAACGATCAAATACAAAGACCAACTTGAATCCTATTTTGATGACCTGGTTGATCCTAGAAAAAACGGAGCTTAAGCTCCGTTTTTTATGAGAAGAGGTGGAATTTATATATTGCTGTTGATCATTTTATCTCGAGAGCTAAAGTTATATAGCCGAAATTTACCCACACTTTAATTTCACCCGCAAGCGAAGCGCTAATTCATTATAAAAATGAAAATCTTTGATGTAATATAAAATCCATCATGATTATAAGTATCTAAACCTTGTAGATACGACATAAAAGGATCAAAGCATGCAGCAAGAAGTGATCATCGTAGGCGGTGGTATGGTCGGGCTAAGTTTAGCCTTAATGTTAGCTAAGGCAAACATTGGGGTGAAGCTGCTCGAAGCTATAAAATATCCAAATTATGATGATGCCAATCTTGCACCTTATCACTCCAGTTTTGATGCACGAAATAGCGCCTTGTCTCGTCGCACGGTACAGATTTATCAAGAACTCGGTTTGTGGAATGCCTTACAAGAACATGCAACGCCAATTCTTGAGGTACATATTACAGAGCAAGGCAGCTTTGGTAAGGCACGACTAAAAGCAGAACAAGAAAAAGTCGAAAGCTTTGGACAGGTGATTGAAAATGCCTGGCTCGGCCGTGTACTTCTCACGGAAGTTAGAAAACAGCCGCTTATTGAGTTGATTGATGGTGTACAAGTCACTTCACTAACGCAAGATGCTGATCAAGCTCATATTGAAGCTGTACGCAGTGAAGAAATCTTATCTTTACAATCCAAACTGGTGATCGCTGCTGATGGTCGTGATTCATTCTGCCGTAAAGCTTTGGGCATTGGTGCAGATGAACATGATTATGATCAAGTCGCGATTGTCACCACAGTGCAAACCTCAAAACCACACAACCATGTCGGTTTTGAGCGTTTTAGTCCGCTTGGGCCTTTAGCACTGTTACCGTTGCCGGGCGAATACCGCCGTTCCGTGGTTTGGCCAGTGAAAAAAGGAACTGAAGGTGAATGGTTAGGTGAAGAAAATGATCAGCATTTCCTAGATGCCTTACAAGAAACCTATGGTGATCGAGCAGGCAAGTTCCAAAAAACTGGTCGCCGTTTTAGTTTCCCATTGTCACAAGTACTTGCCGAAAAACAGGCAGTAGGGCGTGTGGTATTGATGGGTAATGCGGCACATACGATCCACCCGGTTGCAGGGCAGGGTTTTAATCTATGCATGCGTGATGCGTATGTATTGGTGCGTTCTCTGACAGAGCAATTATCCAAATCAGAAGATATTGGCGAGCCAAGCATGTTGCTTGCTTATGAGCAGGCACGCTTGACCGATCAACAGCGTGTGATCAAGTTCTGTGACACTGTGGTACGTGGCTTTAGTAACCAAAACCCGGTGCTCAAACTGATCCGCAATACCGGATTACTGGCTTTTGATACTATTCCGGGCATTAAACCATTGGTGGCAAATTACGCAATGGGGCTAAAAGCATGAGTTTAAATCAGTCAGATGTGCTAGATGTCATCATTATCGGTGGTGGTTTAGTCGGTGGTTTAACCGCATTGTTGCTTGCGCAAGGTGGAGTTCAAGCGACTGTTTTGGATGCTGCACCCATCTTGGATGAATCCAAAGTGCTAGGCGTAGCCAACCCACGTGTTTTAGCACTTAGCCAAGCCACCATCCATTTGCTCAAAACAGTGGGTGTTTGGGAAAAGCTTGCCCGTCAGATGCCTTATAGCGGCATGCAGGTGTGGAATAAAAATGGTTATGGTGAGATCAATTTTGGACAAGCGAGTCAAAATACTCCCAGTGCTGAACAGACTTTAGGTTCGATGGTGGAGCCGAGTGTTTTGAATTTAGCCATTCAGCAAAAAATGCTGGAGCAGCTGCAAGATTACCGTACTCAAGTCAAAGTCATACGCGTAGAACAAGGTGTGGGCGTCTGGCATATTCACTTGGCAGATGGTATAGAGCTTAAAACCAAACTGGTAATTGGTGCTGATGGCGCAAATTCATTTGTCCGTGAACAAGCTTTTATTGACCTGGATATCCTCGATTATAAACAAGCCGGTTTAACTTGCGCCATTCGAACTGCACAGCCACATCAACATGTGGCACGTCAGATTTTTCTTGAAACCGGACCATTGGCATTTTTACCTATGGCCAGTTTAAAGCCGGAACAAGACGGCTATTGGCAATCGATTGTGTGGACATTGCCTGACGATTATGCCGAAGAATATGCCGCTCTTGATGATGCCGATTTTACTGCACTTTTAACTCGTGAAAGTCATCACATGCTGGGTGAAGTATTAGAGGCAACACCACGGGCGCAATTTCCGCTTAAAGCACGTGCGGCACAGCAATATGTGAAAGCCGGCTTAGCCCTGATTGGCGATGCCGCGCATGTGATTCATCCGCTCGCTGGGCAAGGGGTCAATATTGGTTGTCTGGATGCTGCCATTTTATGTGATGCATTACTGCATGACAAAAAGCGTGGCGTATGGGCACATGAACAAACTTTGCAGCGCTATGAACACCGTCGCAAAGGACAAAATGATGCCATGATGCATAGTATGTCTGCGATTGGCTGGATGGAAACCACACAACTTTTCCCTGTAGTTTGGGCGCGAAATTTCGGCTTAAAACAGGTGGAGCAACATGCAGCCTTAAAAGATGCCTTTATGTCTCAAGCCAATGGATTACAGGTCTTAAAAGATACCTGTTATGCAGTTTGAGACTGAAGAGCTGCTTTTTGTACAAATATTCATATAAGTTTACTTTTTTGACTAAAAAAGATACGATTTTTTTGTATTTGACTCTATGCGAAACGATCAGAGATTGCTAAATTTCTTCCTAATTCAAAACCAATTCACATTGGAACTATGGAAGTCATTTGTGGGGAGAAAGAGAGATGACAGATATGAATGACTACGATGAAGCAGAAGAAACTGCAGTAGATGAGGATGAAGCGAAGGCTGCTGAAAAAGGGGCATCTGACAGTGAACCTACGCTAACTGATGGCGATGTGGCTGAAGCAGAAACTTTAACCGTGACTGCTAAACTTAAACAGCGTCAAGCCTTGGAAGATGAAGTTGCTGCGTTCCTTGCACGTGGTGGTCGCATTACTGAAGTCCCTGCGGATGAATCTGCAAAAGATTAATTAGTTCTTTGCTTGGTTTTTGTAAGGGATATAAAAAAGCATCACAGACGTGATGCTTTTTTAGTTTTTACTGGCTCATTTTTAATCTTGATTGGTAAGTTCCAAAGCACGTTGATACGCCACTTTCTTTTTGATGCCTGTCAAATCGGCTGCCAATTGTGAAGCAGCTTTTACCGATAGATCTTGCAATAGACGCGTCAATAATTGATCCAGTTTTTCTTGATCTAAATCCTTTTCTACCGTTGCACCACCAATGACTAAAACAATTTCGCCTTTTTGCTGGTTATGGTCAGATTCAATCAATTGAATTAATTCTGCCAAAGTCATTTTTTTGATGGTTTCAAAAGTTTTCGTGATTTCACGGGCAAAACCAACAGGACGCTCTGCACCAAAAATATCAGCCATATCTTTCACTGACTCTAAAATACGATGCGGAGCTTCATAAAAAATTAAAGTTTGAGTTTCATCTTTTAATTTTTCTAACTGAATTCGACGCTGAGATTGACGCGAAGGCAAAAAGCCTTGAAAACTAAAACGGTCGCTCGGCAAACCGACAGAGCTGAGTGCGGCAATCGCAGCACAAGCACCTGGTACAGGAACCACGCGAATATTATGCTCTTGCGCGGCACGAACCAGTTTAAAACCCGGGTCACTAATCAGCGGTGTACCTGCATCACTAATCAAGGCCATGTCTTCGCCATTCAGCAATCTTTGGATCAATATATCAATTTTGTTACTTTCATTATGCTCATGACACGCAGTCAGTGGAGTTGATATATTATGGTGCTTTAATAATTGAGCGGAAGTACGCGTATCTTCCGCCGCGATAATACTTACAGACTTCAAAACATGAATTGCACGATAAGTGATGTCATCTAAGTGCCCAATTGGGGTCGCTACAACAAATAACTGAGCACTCATAAGGTTTCTCCAATGTTGAATAATAAAAATAATTTAATAGGCTTCATGCTGTATTGCATTTTTAACCACGCACAAGCCGAAGTATTGGTCATTTTACCTGAATCGGGTCCTATGGCGCGAGCCGGATTGAGTGTCAAACAGGGTTTTATGAGTGCTTATCAAGCATCAGGTCAGAAAACTCCGATTAAATTTGTAAACTCGGATCAAAAACAAATTGTCCAGCTGTTAAAAAATAACGTGAATAAAAAAACTCAAATGGTGATTGGGCCTTTAGCACGCAATGAGGTGGAAGGGTTAAGCAAGAGCAAACCCAAAGTCCGTGTTTTGGCTTTAAATGAAGTCACTGATCAATCGGATAATGTCTGGCAATTCAGTCTATCCAAGAAAGATGATGCTTATGCGCTGAATCAGATATTGCAGAAAGATAAAATTAAGCAATTTTATGTTTTTCGCCAACCGGGAACAGAAGTTGACAGTGAACTTTTTCTTATGTCTTTAGTTTCACAAATTGATTATCCCTTAACTGTTGTCGAGGAAATACCGAAGAAGTTGAATAAGCAAAGCAGTTTATTACTGCTCGGAAATAATGAATGGCTCAATACTCTGGCTAAGCTGCCGAATAAAAATCTCTATGTATTGGCGAATGCCATTGAACAGCATCAACCGATTCCCAAAGGTGCGAGGTTTTGTGATGCGCCCGCTTTATATGATCCGGGATGGTCAGATGTAATTAAAGCCTATCAACACCATCCTGTTTCCATGCCGTATCAACGACTATTGGCCTTTGGCAGTGATACCTGGCATCTTGCTCAACAATATTTAGATGAACCGAATTTAAAAAGTATGGAGTTTGAGGGGCGTACAGGGTTGATTAAAATCAGCAATAATCAAATTCAGCGTATTCCACAGTGCTATGAAAATACCAGAAAAGGCATTAAGACCTTGTAATGGCAACGAATATGCAAGCTCATTTAAATTTAGGACAATGGGCGGAACAACAGGCCTTAGCACTTTTACAAGCTCAAGGTTTTGCGCTCATTGTCACGAATTATCATTGTCGATATGGGGAAATCGATCTGATTGTGCAAAAGGATCAGGAATTGATATTTGTGGAGGTGAAAGCACGCTCTGCGACTCAATATGCACAATCATGTGAAACAATTTCACCCTCTAAACAAAAGAAGATTATGAAATCTGCCTTATACTTTTTAAATACTCATCCACAATTCCAACAGTTTTATTGTCGTTTTGATGTGTTTTGTTTTGATTTTTTTCAACAATTTGCAAAAACAATACAGCAAGATTTTTCCAAATTCACTTATGATCAACAATGGATTGAAAATGCTTTTACTTTTGATCAAGAGTTTATTAATCTTTGAACAAAATCAGAGCGTAAATACTGAAATAAAATAGAATTGAAATTAACGATTAGGAGTCTTGCTGAGTGTTTAACCGTATTGCAATGACGTTACTGTGTGTAGCAAGTTTATCTGGTTGTGCAAGTTTCATCTCTGGTGGCACAGGAACAGCCCCAGTCGGAACAGAGAGTGGTGCCCGTTCACTTGGACAGGTGTTTATTGACTCTTCTATAGAACGTACCGCTAAAATTAATTTATATAAATTAGATGCACGATTTAAACAATCTCGTGTGAATATTGAAAGTTTTCATGGCAATGTTTTGTTGACTGGTCAAGTGCCAGATGCCCATTTAAAGCAATTGGCTGAAGATAATGTACGTGCCATGAGCGATGTCAAAACGGTACATAATTATATTAAAGTGGGCAACCAAATTGGTTATGCTACCATTATGCAAGACACCACGGTCACCGCCAACACGCGTGGACTGATTATGAAAGCCGTCGTGGTATCCGATAGTAAAGTCCGCATTCATACTGAAGATGGCATTTTATATGTGATGGGGCGTTTAAATAGTGCCGAGATCACGGATCTGAATCAGGTGCTTGAGCAAGTGGGGAATGTGACTAAAATTATTACTCTGATTGATAATGTTGAGCAATCACGTGCAGTGACTTCAAGTTTTAGCAGTCCTATGGTGTCTGCACAACCGATTGAACAAACACCTATAGCCATTGATCCTGACCAAGCTGAACCTACGAATGCTCAATAATGTAACTGAAGTGGTTAAAAAGAAACTGGAACAAAATGTCGCATTGGTGAAAATGTTTTACAAGGATTTTCGCCTTTACGATTTTGGTAGTTATGCACTGAATCGTTTAACCCCTAAAAAAGGTTATTCGGTCGTTGAAAACATTGCTTATGGCTTAAGAGCACGACAACGCTTAGATATTTTTACTGCTGAAGCACCACGTGAACAACGTCCCTTAATTGTATTTGTACATGGCGGGGCGTGGTTACATGGAGATAAAAAAGATTATCGCTTTGTCGGTGAAGCCTTTGCGAAAGAAGGTTATGATGTTGCAGTGATCAATTATCATTTGGCACCCGAACATGTATTCCCCAGTTATATTGACGATCTGAGTCTGGCATTAAACTATCTGACCCAGCATCAATCCAAACTGAATATACGCACTGAAAAACTGGTGTTGATGGGGCATTCGGCCGGTGCATTCAATGTCATGTCGGCACTATATCATCCGAAGCCGTATACCTTGCACTGCCGTGCCCAAATTCAAGCGATTATTGGATTGTCTGGACCTTATCATTTTGATTATAAAGATGATCCACTATGCGCCGAGGCGTTTGATCAGAGTGTACCTTTTCAACAGGTGATGCCTTATTATTTTATTGAATCAAACACGGTGAAGCATTACCTGTTTTTGGCATCGAATGATCAAGTGGTAGGTCATAATAATTCAACTGATTTGCATCGTATTTTGCAGGAAAAGGGCAATCATAGCCAAATTATTACCATCCCGGGGACAGGGCATGTTTCCATTATGGGATCGGTTTCGAGTTTGTTTAGTCGCTATTTTCAGACCAAGAAACAAATTTTAGCGGCTTTAGATGAAGCCCTAAAACCCTAGTTTATAACCATTCACGGGTGTCATCTGCAACAGGATGACCTTCGGTAATGTGTTTAATCATGGCGTAAGCAATGCTGCCTTTAAACGGAATTTCGGGCAGTTGATCCAATTTAAAAAATTGCGCATCGCTAATTTCTTCTTCTTGAAGTTTTATCTCTCCAGAAGCATATTCAGCGCGGAAAGCGAGCATTAAATTGCTTGGAAAAGGCCAGGGTTGGCTGGCAAGATACTGGACATTTTTTACTTTTAATCCGATTTCCTCAAAAGTTTCACGGCGTACTGCTTCTTCTAAGGTTTCTCCAACTTCGACAAAACCGGCAATCAGTCCATACATATTGCTTTTGTTTTTTGCATTTTTAGCCAGCAAAATTTCATCATCACCACGGGTAATGACCGTAATCACGCAAGGTTGTACTCGCGGATATTGGTGATAATGGCAAGCAGGGCAAATCATGGCATATTCAGTTGGATGTGCTTCTGTTAGATGCCCACAGTGACTACAGAATTTATGGTTTCGCCGCCATTCTAAAAGTTGAATTGCGCGACTGGCCTGTTCGAATTGTCTTGTATCCCAAAGCGTCAATAACTGACGGATAGGAACCAATTGTAAGCCTTGAGGAATAGGCTCGTGTTCGAGAAGATCACGGGCAATCACTTGATCCCCCGTGTTGAAGTGAAGATCACTTGCCAAACGTTCTACTTGAGGAAGTTGAAAATTTTCATCCACTAACAGTTGATGTTGATGAAAGATATAAGCAAGTGATAATTCAGACATTAGGCAACAGTTTTCAGTTTTTCGCTACTTTGCAATGCTACATTAAACATCGACTGCAATACAGGTTGTTTGTATTTTAAATTGTCAATCATCATATCGGCACTGGCTAAAGTATCGAGGGTGTGATTGATTTGTTCAGCATTAATCACTGTTGAACTTTCAATTTGCTGCTGAATAAAGTCTGCTGCTGTTTTTAACGCGGTTTGACCAGCTTCAGCATTTAAGAACAAGAGTGCACCCCCAATTTCACGCAATTGGGTCGGCAGATTTTCTACAGTTGCCAAATTGCTGTCTTGTAAATACTGCATTAGGGTTTGGCTAGCAAGCTCAATCACCGCTTTAGCTTCATTGAGCAAAGCAGCATGTGCTTCGTCTAAACGGTCTAAAGAGATATTCATGTTGTGCACACGAAGCTGTAAACGGCTGGAGGTGTGATGACGTTCCAGTACGCCAATTGAATTCATTGCAGAGAGAATGCAATTCATCAATTGTTGTGCAAAACCTTCATCTTTCAGCACTTCAGCACTGTTGAGCAAACTTGCTTGGCGTGATAAGTCATTAAAGGCTTCATTCAGATTGAGCACTTTGAAAATATTAGCAAGACTGCTTAATTTATCTTGTAACTCTCGTGTTTTTTCCGGGGTCATATTTTGATAGTTGTATTCGATGTCGTTACGAATTTGTGTCATTTCAGTGGTCACAAGTTCGCTAATCGTATGCATGGTATCAAAATCGGGACCATAAAGATGACGGCTGAATACTTGTAATTGTGTATCAGTCAGATGGTCTTCACCCAGATTAAGCTGGCTGCGGATATGCTCGGCAGTCTGATCTTCTTGGCTAATACACAAACTTAAAATATTGGCTAAATCGGCCAAGCTTGGCTTGAAACGATCAGGGGTGTTGAAGTACTGCGCCATATTGCGTTCAATGCTGACCAAGGTACGCAAACGCGGGTCATTTAGAAGCAAGTGATCAATCTGCTCAAATGCGACATGCACCAAATTCCAATATTGCTTACTTGGGGTATTTTCGGCAAGACCGGCTAAATATGCACCAACCAATTTGATGGCTTGTAAATCAAATTCGGTTTCTTCCTGTTTAATCAGCTTGTTTAAAGACAATTTATACAAGCGATGCACATATTTAGATTTCTCTAAGCTGGGGGCTTTAGGAAGCTGGAAATCAGGAGTGATAGAGTCAAGTAAAGACTCAATATGTTGACCTTCATGAGTAACAGGTTTACCCAATACAATTTCCAGACGATTGAGTGTATCGAGCAAGAATTGTGGGATTTTAACTTCACGCAAGCAAATGAATTCGATATAGCGCTTCATCATGGTGGTGCCTTCGCTTAAGGCGATCACTTCTTGGGTGTTAATTTGCGCAGGATTCCCCATGATTTTGCGCATTAACTCAGCAGAATATTGAGCGATTTTAGCCAAGGTGGGCATATCAATCAGCGCCAGTACCTGGGCACATTGCTCAAATTGATTCAGTGCATCATCAATACCAAAAGGTAAAGTTTGATCTTCTGCTAAGCTGCTAACCGCTGATTCGACTAGTTTAATTGAGTTATCAACCTCATTTTTTATTATCAGCAATGCAGTTGGGTCAAAATGAATAGAGGTTTGGTAAGACATGTATCTGCACCTTTCCTAGTGTTTTATCTGTTTATGAGCAGCCCGTTAAAGGCGAAACTTCTTTACATTCAACTATAACTTAACTGTTAAATGTTTAAATACAAAAAACCACTAGAAATGTAGATTTTATTTTGCAAAAAGACAAGCTGTGCCATGTTTTTCTTCAAATTCTTTGACCCATGTCTCATGTGCTTCAAGTTCATGCTCTGAAGGCAAGATGACGGGAAGTTCGATTTGTACACTTAGACGTGCAGTCTGTGCCTCTTGTTGCTCACTCTCGGTCAAGGTATCCATGTCGAAGGAAACTTGACCACCGGTCATGGCTAAATAGACATCTGCCAGAATTTCAGCATCGAGTAATGCACCATGGAAAGTACGGTCTCGTTGCGGGATTTCATAACGGCGCACCAAAGCATCAAGGGAGTTTTTCTGCCCTGGATGTTTGCTTTTCGCCATGGCCAAGGTGTCGGTAACTTCACACACATCGGATAAAGCCACAAAGCCCGCACGTTTGAACTCCATGTTTAAGAAGTTCATGTCGAAGGTGGCGTTATGCGCAATAATTTCTGCACCTTTTAAATACTCAAAAAGGACATCAGCAATTTCTGCATACACCGGTTTGTCTTTTAAGAAATCATCTGAAATACCATGAATATTTTCAGAATCACCGACCGGTTTTTTCGGATTGATATAAATGTGAATGGAGCTACCGGTCAGTTTACGGTTGACCATTTCAATCGCACCAACTTCGATAATCCGGTCAGTGTCCTGGAAATAGAAACCAGTGGTTTCGGTATCCAGAATCAGTTGGCGCGGACCATGAACCTGCTTGGTTCGTGGTGTAATCACAATATGGGGATGCTCTACATTTAATAGATCAGGCGCAACACTTTCTACAATTTCGTCTTGAACTTCAGCTTCGTCATTGATCTCTTCAGACTGAATCATTTCTTGCGCTAAATTCTCTAAAGCTTCCGTGTCATCCTGTGCATCAGATTCCATTAAATCGAAACCAAAAGGATCATCTAGCAACCAATCCTTTTCCACTTTTTTTTTATCTAAAACCACAGCTTCTTCTAATGGGTTTTCGGCTTTTGATGATGGATTTTTCATGTTGGCTAAGGTTTGGTCTGCACCCAGGTTGGCAAGTTGATCTGCCATTTCATTGCCTGGATGTCCAGAATGACCTCTAATCCAGTTCCATTCAATTTCACGACCTTGGCAGGTTGCATCCAGCAGTTTCCACAGGTCTGGATTTTTAACATCTTTCCAGTTTTTCTTTTTCCAGCCATGAATCCACTCGGTAATGCCTTGTTTCACGTAATTGGAATCTGTCCAGATAATCAGTTTGGCATCGGTCGGGCAGGATTTAATCCCTTCAATGGCCGCAGTGAGTTCCATGCGGTTATTGGTAGTTTCCGGCACACCGCCAAACAGCTTATGCTCTTCAGTTTCAGTAATGACATATGCACCCCAACCGCCTAAACCTGGATTGCCGCGGCAAGCGCCATCGACATAGAGTGTGATTGTTTGAGTCATATAAACCAAATCCGAACGAGTGAAAGTCAAATTGAACCGTGTGAATGGCATATTGTATAACGCAATTGCACATTTGAACTGTATAACATGCTTATTTTTTAATTTCTTGTAACATTTATAGTGAAATCGCGCTAAATTATTGCCTTGTGTCTAAGACATGCTTCACTACAATGGCATATCTAAAAAATAAATTTTATACGAGTTGTCTGGATTTTTTTATGTATAAACCAACCGCGATTTTGTGGCAGCCTTTATTACCCAATTTTTTTAAAATTACAGTATTGGGTTCAGCTTTAGCTGCGCTAGGTCTGACGGGTTGTTCCTCGAGCCAAAGTGCAACGCAAGGATCAAAATCGAAACTGGTGGGTTCTGCATATCTGGATGCCGACAGCCTGGACTCTTTGGAAGATTTACTCTCTGCAACAGATATGCGTGCGGTAGAAGGGGATCGTCTGCTCATTTTAAAACACGGTGATGTTTGGAAGCGCATGACCGTGGGTTTTAAAATGGATCAAACCCATTGGGACTCGCGTATTGAAGCACAGCGTGGCTGGTTTATTTCACGTCAACCGTATTTAGACCGTTTGAGTGCACGTGCTTCACGTTATCTTTATCATACGGTGAAAGAAGCAGAGCGTCGTGGCTTGCCGACTGAACTGGCTTTATTGCCAATTATTGAAAGTTCGTATGACCCTGCAGCAACCAGTAGTGCAGCAGCAGCAGGCATGTGGCAATTCATTCCAAGTACTGGCCGTATTTATGGCCTGAAACAAACCAGTTTATATGATGGTCGCCGTGATGTCGTTGAATCGACGCGTGCAGCGTATGAGTTTTTAGGGGGGTTGTACAATCAGTTCGGTTCATGGGAACTGGCTTTGGCGGCATATAATGCAGGCCCGGGACGTATCCAGCAAGCGATTAACCGCAATAAGGCAGCAGGTTTGCCTACCGATTACTGGTCCCTAAAACTGCCACAAGAAACCATGAACTATGTGCCACGTTTCTTGGCGGTTGCACAAATTATTAAAAATCCGGGTGCGTATGGGGTGTCTTTACCTCCTATTGCCAACCGTCCACACTTTAGAGAAGTGCCTGTAGGGACAGTAAATTTAAATGAAGTTGCCTCTATTACAGGTTTAAGCCGTGCCGAGCTATATCAATTAAATCCGGGACATCGTGGAGATTGGGTGGATAGTCAAAGCCCAATGAAGATTATTATTCCTGCGGATTTAAGTCCTGCTATTGATGCACGACTAAAAAAATTATCTTCTAGTTCTGGTGGTTTATGGGCCAGCACTGCACAACCCTTTACGCCAGAAAGATCTAATCCACCTGAACTCAATACTCAAGTGATTAATCCGGTAAAAAAAGCACCCCCAGTATTAGCCACAACGACTACAAAAACCGCTCAACCCGTTGCAGCTACAGCAGTTAAAGCTGCGAATCCTGTGACCACAACCCAATCCTCAAATACACGGCGTATATCTACGCCTCAAGGTTCAGAAGCATTGGCATTGTTTGCATCGAATAGCGACATTCCAAGTGCACCACGTATTCCTGTTGCGGTTACTCCAGTGGCTAATGTTAAACCTGTAACCGTTGAGCCACCATTATCTGCGGCTGAACGTGAACAAATTTTGGCTGCAGTAAAAGCTGAAGGTGCAAATAAAACAGTTGAGCAAGTGCTACAACCTGTAGCCAGCAAAGCTGAACAAGAGATAGTGGTTGCAGAACTTAAAGCCATTGCACCGCAAGGCACAGAAATTACCGATCCATTTGACGGTAAAATTAAACTCACTGCGATTCAAACCAGTCAATCGGTTGCAGAGCAACAAGGCAAGGAGTTGACCAAAGGCTTTGCTTATCCTAAAGGGGTAGCGG
This sequence comes from Acinetobacter sp. ANC 4862, assembly GCF_004336635.1. Taxonomy (GTDB): domain Bacteria; phylum Pseudomonadota; class Gammaproteobacteria; order Pseudomonadales; family Moraxellaceae; genus Acinetobacter. The sequence goes on along the minus strand of NZ_SJXH01000001.1, from coordinate 163,704 downwards.
AAAATACCAAAATTGATTCTGATGAGGCAAAACGTAACCAAGGTAAAAACTACGTTAAGACTGATTCAGAAATTGTGGTGGTTGCACCTAAAGGAAAACGCAGTACCTATACCGTTCTTCCTGGAGATACCTTAGCCGTTATTGCGATGAAAAATGGTTTGAACTGGCGTGATGTGGCGAAGTGGAATCAGATTGATCCAAATTCACCACTGTATGTGGGAACTAGTATTTATCTCTACGATGCGAAACCGCAAAGCACAGAAACATCTACTCAAGGCAAGGTAAAAACACAGCCTGAAAGCTATGTGGTTCAAGCCAATGACAGTTTGACTGGCGTCGCTAGCCAGTTTGGCATGTCAGTTAAACAACTTGCAGATTACAATAATTTATCAGTCAGCAGTGGTTTGCGTGTGGGGCAAAAATTGTCGTTAAAAGAAACGGCTCAAAGCAATTCCAATACTGCCGAGACGAAGGCTAATAACACGACGCCAGCTGCTAAAGTGAAAACCAAGTCCTATGTGGTCAAACGTGGCGAATATTTAAAATTGATTGCTGACCGTTATGCCTTATCTAATCAGGAGCTGGCAGATTTAACCACGGGTTTAACTGCGGGCAGTAGCTTAAGGGTGGGGCAAAAAATTAATGTTCCATTAAATGAAGTTGAAAGCAAAGTAGAGACTAAGCAGGAAGAAAAATCGACTCCAGTGAGAGAAGTTTCAGAACTCGCGTATAAAACTGAAAGCTATCGTATTCAACGGGGTGACACCTTATCCAGTATTGCGGCACAGTCGAAAATTTCTTTAACGGAATTAGCTCAACTCAATAAGTTATCCAATAGCAGCGGTTTGCAAGTCGGTCAGACCATTAAAATTCCTGCAGGTTCAACTGTTCCTGAAAGTTATACGGTGCAATCCGGAGATAGCTTGTCGGCTATTTCGGCTAAATATAATTTAGGCATGGATTATATTGCCAATATAAATGGCATTAACCGTAATACAGGCTTGCGTGTTGGACAGCGCTTAAAACTCAGTGGTGAAGCTGCACCTGCGGTTCAGTCTGTAAATGAAATAGTTATAGACAAAACTGAAAAAGCAGTCAAAGGTGTGAAGCCAACTGTGCATGTTGTGAAATCGGGTGAAACTTTAAGTTCGATTGCACGTCAGTATTACTTGCAGCTTCAGTATTTGGCCGATCTCAATCAAATCAGGACTAACAGCACTGTACGTATCGGACAGCAGCTAAAAATTGGTTTGCCGCCTGAAATTGAAGCGAGAGCCAACAGTATTCGCCCTGTCGTTGCAAGTCCGCTAAAAACTAAATCTTCATCTAAAAGTACTGATACCTATACAGTGAAACCGGGTGAGTCTTTAAATGCGATTGCGAATCGGGCAGGTGTATCGGTTGCTGAACTGGCATCATTAAATGATCTAAATGCACGTGCAGGTTTGCGTGTCGGTCAGCAGATCATGGTGCCTAAAACAGTCACAGAGTATAAGATCAAACGCGGTGATACCTTGATTGGCTTGGCCAACCGTTATGGACTGGATACGGATAAACTGGCGGAAATGAACGCGATTCAACCCAATACTCAATTGCGTATTGGCGATGTGATTAAAGTGCCGAACTTATAATTATAGGCAAAGACAGGGAGTCATTTTAGATGTCATTTGCTCTAGCAAAACGCTTGAGTTTTGCCTGTGGGGTTAGTCTTTTGACGCAAGGGTTGTGGGCTGCTGTGCAGACCACGCCTTATATTGCAATCCATAGCCAGCCGAAATACGCTGGCTTAGCCGTCATGCCTTATGCAAATGCCAATGCTCCCAAAGGTGGTTATCTAAGTACCGCAAGTAATGGCACATTCGATAACCTGAATAGTATGAATGGCAAAGGCAGCTCAACCGATGGCGTGGAATATCTGTTTGACTCGCTGATGTCGAATTCACTGGATGAGCCGGGAGTGATGTATCCCTTGCTGGCGGAGAAAGTGACTTATGATCCCAAGCAAACCAAATATGTCATTTTCCATTTAAATCCTAAAGCACGCTTTAGTGATGGCAGGGCAGTGACTGCCGAAGATGTGAAATTCAGTTTTGATGCCTATCAGACCAAGTCTAATCCGGGTTTGCAGATGTATCTGGCGGATCTGGATAAAACTGAAGTGTTATCCAGATCTGCGGTAAAAATGAGTTTCAAGTCTGGCAATAATGCTGAAATGCCGCTGATACTGTCGCAAATGCCGATTTATTCAAAACGTGATTGGCAGAACAAAGATTTTACCCGTGTCACCATGCAGCCGATTTTAGGTTCAGGGCCGTATCTGATTGATCGGATTGATGCCGGTCGCAGTATTACTTATAAACGTAACCCGAATTATTGGGGCAAAGATTTACCGGTCAATAAAGGACGTTATAACTTTGATCGTTTGAAGTATGTGTATTACCGCAGTTTGGATATTGCTTTTGAAGGTTTTAAGTCAGGGCAATATACCTTGCATGAAGAGTTTACTGCGCGTAAATGGGTCACGGAATATCATTTTCCTGCAGTAAAAACAGGGATGGTGGTGAAATACAGATTCAAGCATCAAAATCCCATTCCGACACAAAGTTTTGTCTTTAATACCCGCCGTACACCTTTTCAAGACATCAAATTTCGCCAAGCCATCACTTATGCATACGATTTTGAATGGCAAAACAAGGCGCTATTTTATGGACAATATCGACGATTACAGAGTTATTTTGCCAATAGTGAACTGGAAGCGAAAGGTGTTCCAAGCAGTGCAGAACTGACGATTTTAAAACCGTATTTATCTCAATTAAATCCGATTCAACGTCAGGGTGTTTTGAAGGATTGGAAATATCCGGTTTCCGATGCCAGTGGTTTTAACCGCAATAATTTGATGACTGCACGCCAGTTACTCATCAAAGCAGGCTATAGCTTTCAGAATGGACGCCTACTTGATCCCAAAGGCAAGCCGATTCGGATTGAATTTCTGATTCATCAAGATGGTTTGCAACGTACGCTGATGCCATTTATACGTAATATGAAACGTCTGGGTGTCGATGTGGCCATTCGTCATGTCGACGTGCCGCAGTACATTGAACGCATGCGCAGCAAGGACTTTGACATGACCACCAATGTGATGCCACAGTCTTTAAATCCGGGCAACGAACAGGCACAGTTCTGGGGCAGTGCTTCGGCAGATCAGCCGGGAAATTATAATTATGCCGGCATCAAAAATCCGGTGATTGATGAAGTGATTCAGCAGCTCATCCGTGCACCTGATCGTAAACAATTGGTGGTCAGAACCAAGGTGCTGGATCGTTTATTGCGTGCTGGATATTATCAAATTCCGACCTATGGTAAAGGTGAAAACTGGTTTGCCTATTGGAATATGTATCATCAGCCCAAGGTTAAACCGAAACTTTCAACAGGAATTGACTACTGGTGGAGTGACGCGGAACAAGCCAAAAAAGTCACTCATTATTTAGGTCAACAATAAGCAATAGCAAGGCACAAGGAACGTCGTTTCGATGGGCATATATATACTAAAAAGACTGCTGCTGATTATTCCGACACTGTTTTTCATTTTATTGATTAACTTTGTGGTCATTCAAATTGCACCCGGAGGCCCAGTCGAGCAAGCCATTCAACAAGCGGAAGCTTTTCAAGGTTTGGGCGCGACGGGCGGTGAAACCGCGACGGCTAAAAGCAATTATCAGGGTGCAAAAGGCTTGAGCGAAGAAATGGTCGAGAAGATCAAAGCGCAATATGGTTTTGATCAGCCTGCAACTGAGCGCTTCTGGATAATGCTGAAAAGCTATGTCACTTTCGATTTTGGCAGCAGTTTTTTTAAAGATAAGCCTGTGACCCAGCTGCTGTGGGAAAAAATGCCGGTGTCCTTGTCATTAGGACTATGGAGCACTTTGCTGATTTATCTGGTCTCGATTCCCTTAGGCATTAAAAAAGCCCGCCAACATGGCATGCTGTTTGATAAATCTACTTCCATGTTGCTGGCTGTTGGCTATGCGGTGCCTTCTTTTGTCTTTGCTGTGTTGCTGATTGTGTTCTTTGCTGGCGGATCCTATTTTCAGTGGTTCCCGCTACAGGGCTTGGTTTCAGAAAACTTTAGTGAACTGAGTGTATTGGGGAAAATTAAAGATTATTTTTGGCATATGACTTTGCCTTTACTTGCGATGGTGATTGGCGGTTTTGCTAGCCTCACCTATTTAACCAAATATTCTTTTATGGAAGAATTAAACAAGCAGTATGTCTTGGCGGCGCGTTCTAAAGGCTTAACCGAATCGCGGGTGTTATACGGACATGTGTTCCGTAATGCCATGTTGATTGTAATTGCGGGCTTACCTGAAGCCCTGATTGGAATTTTCTTTGTCGGCAACCTGTTTATTGAAATCATCTTCAATCTGGATGGTTTGGGGCTGCTCGGTTTTGAAGCGATTCAACAGCGTGATTATCCCGTGATTTTCGGAACCTTGTTCCTGTTTACCTTGCTGGGTTTGATTCTGCGTTTAATCAGTGATGTGTTGTATCAGGTGATTGACCCGCGTATTAATTTTGAATCGCGAGGTGCTGAATAATGTCACCTTTAATGCATGCACGCCTGAAACGCTTTCAGGAAAATAAGCTCGGTTTTGCCTGTTTAATTGTTTTCACTGTCATTTTTGTGTTGTCGCTGGCGTCTGAATTGATTGCCAACGATAAACCGCTATTAGTGAAATACGATCATTCACTTTATATGCCGGTTTTAAAATCCTATCCGGAAACCACTTTTGGCGGTGTCTTTGAAACCGAAGCCGATTATAAAGATCCTGTAGTACAGCAACTCATCAATGATAAAGGCTGGGCAGTCTGGCCGCTGATTAAATATTCCTACCAAACACCTAATCTGGAACTGGAGGTTCCAGTACCCTCAGCACCGACTTCCCAAAACTGGTTAGGGACTGATGACCAAGGGCGTGATGTATTGGCGCGTATTCTTTACGGTTTACGTGTGTCGCTGTTGTTTGGCTTTGCCTTGACCTTTGCTTCGGCCATTCTTGGAATCGCTGTCGGGGCGATTCAGGGCTATTATGGTGGATGGATTGATCTGCTGGGTCAGCGGATTCTAGAAGTGTGGGGTGGTCTGCCGATGCTCTTCATGGTGATGATTCTGGTCAGCATGTTTACCCCGAATGTGTACTGGCTGTTTCTGATTATGCTGTTATTCGGTTGGACCACCTTGGTGGGTCTAGTACGCGCAGAATTTTTAAAGGCACGCAATCTGGATTATGTTCGGGCCGCACGCAGTTTGGGTGTGGAAGATCGAACCATTATGTTTCGTCATATTTTGCCGAATGCGATGAGTTCGAGTTTGTCGCAGTTACCGTTTATGTTAACCGCCAATATCACCGCCCTGACTGCATTGGATTTCTTGGGTTATGGTTTACCACCGGATGCTGCGTCTTTGGGTGAATTATTATTACAAGGCAAATCTAACCTGAATTCACCGTGGTTGGCACTCTCTGGCTTCTTTACTCTAGCCATTGTTTTATCTTTATTGATTTATATTGGGGAGGCGACCCGTGATGCATTCGATCCAAGACGCCAATAATCCAGAAGCGGTATTAACTGTAGAACATCTTAATATTCAGCATCAACAACAGGTTTTGGTGGATGACCTGAACTTTAAGCTGCATGCAGGTGAAACTATTGCCATTGTCGGTGAAAGTGGTTCGGGTAAATCAATTAGTAGTCTGGCTGTGTTGGGGCTTTTACCGAGCACCTTAAAAATAAAGGGTCAGGCTTGGCTCGGGCAGCAAGATCTGTTGTCACTTAAATCTGAACAGCTGCAAAAAATTCGTGGCCATAAAATTTCCATGATTTTCCAGGAACCGATGACGGCTTTAAATCCCTTGCATCGGGTGGAGAAAATCATCGGTGAAACTTTATTGCTGCAAGGCTGGTCAAAGCAAAAGACTCAGGCACGCATTATCGAATTGCTGCAAGATGTCGGCATTACAGACCCGGAAGATAAATTGCGCCGTTATCCGCATGAGCTTTCCGGTGGACAGCGTCAACGGGTGATGATTGCCATGGCATTAGCCTTGGATCCAGACATTCTGATTGCTGACGAGCCAACCACCGCTTTGGATGTAACTTTACAGGCGCAAATCTTGCATCTGCTTAAATCATTACAGCAAAGCCGCAAGATGGCGATGATTCTGATCAGTCATGACTTAAATCTGGTACGTCGCTATGCCGATCAGGTGATTGTGATGAACAAAGGCATGGTGGAAGAACAGGGCAGGGTTGCGGAAATATTTAAAAATCCGAAACAGGCCTATACCCGAGATTTACTGAATCATGATTTTGGTGAAGCCATTCAAATTGCAGAAGCTCCCAATCTATTGGATTTACACAAGGTCGCGGTAAAATTTCCGATTAAGCAAGGATTGTTAAATCGGGTCAAAGACTACTTTGTGGCAGTAGAACCTTTGGATTTACAGTTAATACAAGGGGAATCCATTGGCATTGTCGGTGAAAGTGGTTCGGGCAAAAGCTCACTGGCTTTGGCGATTACCCGCTTGATTAAAAGTGATGGTGAAATTGTTCTGCTTGGCACAGATTTAAACCGGTGCAATGAAAAGCAGTTACGGCCTTTACGTGCCGAATTTCAGATTGTGTTTCAAGACCCGTTTAGCAGTTTAAATCCACGCTTGAATGTTGAACAAACCATTGGCGAAGGATTAGGCTTAAAAAAACTCTCCGCAACTGAAATATCACAGCGGATTGATGAAGCCCTGGAAAAAGTGGAATTGCCGGTTTCTTTTCGAAGCCGTTATCCGCATGAACTTTCCGGTGGACAGCGGCAGCGCGTTGCCCTGGCACGAGCCTTGGTATTGCGTCCAAAACTGCTGATTCTGGATGAACCGACCTCGGCGCTGGACCGTACCACGCAGCGTGCCATCGTGAAATTGCTCAGACGCTTGCAGCAAGAACATCAGATCAGTTATCTGTTTATCAGCCATGACCTGCAAGTGGTTAAAGCGCTGTGTCAGAAAGTACTGGTGTTACGTCGTGCGCAGGTGATGGAATTTCAAAGCACTGAACAGCTGTTTTTACATCCGCAAACTGAATATACCCGGCAACTGATTGAAGCCAGTCAGTACGTTTAAATTTACTGACATGTCATATTGTCAGAATAGTCATTGACGGATTGCAGAATAAGTTTAGGGTATTAAAGCTAAATAAATACAAATAAATCAGGATTGAAATATGAGCCATCTTGCTGAAGCGACCACGATTCGAAATACCCCCTTTAAAAATAGAATTATCAAAGCCGCGATGAGTGAAGCCTTGGCAAATGATCCCGGTCAGCCGAGCCAGTTACATTTTAATCTCTATGAAGCCTGGGCCAAAGGTGGCTTGGGCTGTGCCATTAGCGGTAATGTGATGGTAGATTTCCGCGCCAAAAATGAACCGGGCGTGGTGGTGATTGAATCAGAGCGTGATTTGGCTCAGTTGAAACAATGGGCAGAGATTGGTAAACAATATGGCATGGTACAGCTGATTCAATTGTCTCATCCGGGTCGTCAGTGTCCTAAAGGCTTAAACAAGGAAACCGTTGCACCATCGGCGGTCCCTTTTAGTGCAATGCTTGCGACAACCTTTGGCACACCACGTGAATTACGTGAAGATGAAATTCTCGACATAATTCAGCGTTTTGCCACTTCTGCCCAAATCTGTGAAAAAGCTGGTTTTGAAGGCGTGCAGTTGCATGGTGCACATGGTTATCTCATCAGCCAGTTTTTATCGCCCTTGACCAATAAGCGTCAGGATCAATGGGGTGGCTCGATTGAAAATCGCATGCGTTTCCTGTTAGAAATTTATAAAGCAGTACGTGCGGTCACTTCAGATCAATTTATCATTTCAGTCAAACTCAATTCAGCTGATTTCCAGCGTGGTGGCATTACCGAAGATGAAGTGGTTGCAGTCTTTAAAGCAATTGATGAAGCTGGAATTGATTTAATTGAAATTTCAGGTGGAACTTACGAAGCCCCTGCAATGGCGGGCGCTAAAGCAGATAAACGAAAAGTCAGTACCATTGCCCGTGAAGCCTATTTCCTTGATTTTGCTGAGCAGATTCGTCAACAGGTGAAATGCCATTTAATGGTGACAGGGGGCTTTCGTACGGTAGAGGGCATGAATGCGGCACTCGACAGTGGCGCCTGTGATTTTATTGGGATCGCCCGTCCATTGGCAGTGGAAACGGATTTAACCGATCGACTGATTGCTGGGCATGATGTTCGTTACGCAGTGGATAAAATTAAAACCGGTATCCCGATGGTCGATAAAATGGCGATTATGGAAATTATCTGGTATGCCGCGCAGTTTAAAGATATTGCCCAAGGTAAACGTCCCAACCCGAAACTGTCCCCGCTGAAAGTTTTCTTTAAATATGCCAAAGGCAATATCACCGCAATGATTAAAGGGCAGATTAATTCACGTCGCAGTGCTTAGTTTGGATGATCTAGCTTTCGACCCATAAGATGGAAATTTTATAGCAGATCATTGCCCTTTCTCTAATATAGCTTGAAAGGTGGGTCTGCTTTTTATATGTAGATATTTTGAGAGATTATTATTTTTCAAATTAAAAGATAGAAAGCTATTTTAGATTTAATGGTATTAAAAAAAAAAAGCCTGATTCATGATGATCAGGCTTTTTTGTTGAGATTTCTCAATCTCGAATATGGCGACCCTACGGGGATTCGAACCCCGGTTACCGCCGTGAAAGGGCGATGTCCTAGGCCTCTAGACGATAGGGTCATCTATATGAATTGGCGTCCCCACGGGGATTCGAACCCCGGTTACCGCCGTGAAAGGGCGATGTCCTAGGCCTCTAGACGATGGGGACGTTTCAGAGGTGGGCGTATAATAGGGTGGATATGACACCCTGTCAAACCTTTTTCAATGATAATCTTTAAAAACCCAATCAAGTGAATAAAAATAAAACAAATATGTGAAATATACTTTGAAATACTCTATTTTTTGCACGCTAAGGCATCCACGATGCTTTTGATGACAGCGGGATGTTGTAAATAGCCGGTAATGCTGTGGGGATTATGAATGAGCGTCGTAATCATTTGGTTAATAATGGGGGGATCAAAATCAAAAGGGGGTTCCGATAAAGGGAAAGCTGTTAAAAAGTCTTCAGGTGAATAGAAGTTGTACCAATCGCCTTGGAGCTGGGGTGGCCTGGAAATAGGGGGGATGAGTTTTTCCTGGATAACTTTAAAAGCCAGGGGGGAGCCTAATGTAATAAAGCGCTGGATTCTAAAATTTGTGAATTGATGCAGCAGGTTGTAAGTAATCACAGACCCTAATGAATGCGCCACGATAATGTGATCTGGTTCCGGGTGAAGGTAAGACATGATTCTGTGATGAACTTCATGCATAAAATCTGGATTGGAGAGGTATAAGTAAGTTTCGATTAGAAATTTATGAATCAGTGTTTCATGCAGTTTGGGATAATGATTGAGGAACAGGGATAATTCCCTGAATGCATGGTCTTTGGTGAGTGCCGAAATAACAGATAAGCGCTGAGTAAACGATTCAGAATGTTTTGGATTAAAAGTAGGCAATGCGTGGATGCAAGGTTGATGTTCTTGGACCATACAGCTGCTCTGTCCCAAGTGAAAGGGAAGATGCAGATGTGCGATTGATTTTGGTAAAAAGGTATCTAGATCCAGACTGTTATATAAATGATGTTTGCTCAGTAAATCTCCATAAAAGGGAAACCGGATCTCCAGAGATTTTAGGTCAATATCGAGATGTGAATTATTTAAACCGGACTGAAATGCAGTTAACCAATGTTGTTTTAATGAAGCTTGATCATAATTCTGTTGATTCATGCCGTGAATAAAAATGATTTTCATGCCGGATCAGATTTTTATGGATGTCATTGTCTTTATTTAGCTTAAAAAAAAGAGTGGTACTTGACCACTCTTTTTATGTGTTAGTTTTGCTTTCGATAGAAAACATAGTAACTGAGATAACACGCTGCAATAAAGATTAAACAGCCGATAAAGCCCGGTAGCATTTCAGGGTCAGTTGCCATACTGATACAGGTAATAAAACAGAATACAAAACCTAAGATCGGCACAATTGGAAACAGGGGTGCGGCAAAGCCCAATTCTTTTGCAGTATGACCTGCTTTATACCACTGACGGCGGAAATTGAACTGGCTCAAGCAAATGCTCATCCAAACCACAACCATGGTAAATGCAGCCACACCTAGCAAGTTCTTGAAGATGGTTTCAGGTGCAAACTGTTCTGACAGTAAACCCGGTAAGGCACCCAGCATGGTGACCATAATTGCAATAAATGGAATACCGCGATGGTTCACTTTGGAGAATACAGCAGGCAATTGTTTTTTGTCAGATAAAGACCACATCATACGTGAAGCGGCATATAAACCGGAGTTGGCTGCTGATAAAAGCGCAGTGATAATCACAAAGCGAATAATATCTTCTGCATGCGGAATACCAATATAGGTAAATACCGTCACGAATGGACTGCTACTTACACCTTCAGCACCTAAGCCTGCCATCTGATGTGGCAACAGCGCACTAATCACCACAATGGTACCGACAAAGAAGATTAATAATCGCCAGATCGCGGCATTGATGGCTTTAGGAACATTTTTGGCTGGGTCTTTGGTTTCACCGGCAGCAACACCAATCAGTTCAGTCCCCGAGAAGGCAAAGTTCACAATCAGCATGGTTGCGAAAATAGGAAACAAGCCTTGAGGGAACCAGCCTTGAGCGGTCAGGTTGCTGAATAAAGGCGCAGAGGTGTGACCTTGGAAAGAGAGAATCCCGAAAATCGCCAATAAGCCTAGAATAATGAAGCTAATCACGGTCACGACTTTGACCAATGATAGCCAAAATTCAGATTCAGCAAAGAGTTTGGTTGAACTCATATTGAGTCCAAAAACAATCGCTGCAAAAACAATAGTCCAGATCCAGACCGAAATTTGCGGAAACCATTCCTGCATCAGCAAGGCTGCGGCAGTAAATTCGGTTCCCAGGGTGGCAGTCCAGGTGAGCCAATATAGCCAGGTAACCATATAGCCCGTGCCCGGACCAATGTATCTGCGTGCATACGTACCAAAAGAACCCGATTCGGGCATATGCACCGCAAGTTCGCCCAAGCAAAGCATTACAGCATAGGCAATTAAACCGCCTAATACATAGGAGATGATGGCACCTACAGGCCCCGTTTGTGCAATGACTTCACCCGAACCTAAAAACAAACCTGTTCCGATTGCGCCACCAAGCGAAATCATAACCAGGTGTCGAGTACTCATAGCGCGTTTTAAAGGCGCAGAATTGCCCTGATGCGAAGCATCATTCGGAGTATGAGATGACTGCATAAGAGAAAAATAAAAAAAGAAATGAAGCGAGCTATTGTAGTGAAAAACTACAAATCTGCAATGTAATAATGAGAAGTGTTGAAGCTTGAATGATCGTATAGCACGATATATATGGCGACCCTACGGGGATTCGAACCCCGGTTACCGCCGTGAAAGGGCGATGTCCTAGGCCTCTAGACGATAGGGTCGTTAGGAGGTGATGCGTATATTATGGATTTTTAATGGGGCTGTCAAACCTGTAATTGCATTATTTTTAAAATATTGAATTGATTGCATAAAAAATGACAAATCGACATAAAAAAAGTGCAGTTTAAAACTGCACTTCATTCAGAAATAAACCAGTACCGATTGCACCACCCAGGGAGAGCATAATGAGATAACGTTTGGTCATGGCTCTTTTTAACGAGCTGGTTTGCCCCTTAGCAGCTGAATGCTGCGAAGGTGGTATAGGAGATTGCATAATTTAGAAAAAGAGTTGAAAGAATTATTTTAATTGTTGATTGAGTGAACATTCACATAAATCGTTTTTTCTGACTCATTACTAAATTTAACAAGAAAACTAGATGAATGAAAAGAATAACTTAAGGCATCCTCTAATGATCTGGTGTCTGATATTTTTGTGATTGTTCTTGTGTTGGTACTTGTTTAGGTGCTGTAGAAGAGGATTCTTGGGCATGCTCTGCATCTTTGCTGGCAAGATAAATATATACAGCTGAAGGGAGTAGAATCATTAAAACAATAAAAACTTTTTTCAACATAATCGAGGCAGTATTGATGGGGAGGCGGTAACGTTAGCATGCAAACTGACATAAAAAAAGAGCACCGACCTGCTCAGGAGTTAAACTTTTAAGATTAGAACTTAAAAGTAAGATCAGTCATAAATTGACGACCGATTTCAGAACTAATGTTTCATCATTATTTACACGTTATGCCAGTTTTTTCATATTGTTGACTATCCGCTTGAATATGCCAGTCAAGTCTTTAGCAATTGGAATGTGACTTCAAGAGTTAAAATAGAATGAAAGCTATTTTAATCAAATATTTTAATAGAAATTAAAATAATCAATAGCATCGATAGAGTATTGAGCAATATAGCGAAATCTAAAGAATAGAATGCTTTTAAGAAATTGGATTTAAGCGAGGAGAAAGAATAGATGGCGTCCCTACGGGGATTCGAACCCCGGTTACCGCCGTGAAAGGGCGATGTCCTAGGCCTCTAGACGATAGGGACGTTTAGAAGATGGCGGTATCCTATTGATCCGCCACCAGAGTGTCAAGTAGGTGAGGTGCGAGTTTGTTCAAAATATAGCAAAACAGTTCCGCAGTCTTTTGAGTATCGTATAAAGCAGAGTGTGCTTCCTTGCCATCGAACTCAATTCCAGCGTGAATACACGATTTTGCCAGTACGGTTTGACCAAACATGACTGCACTTAAAGTCACGGTATCGAACACCGAAAAACTGTGGAATGGATTTTGATTTTTAGTTCCGGTACGCGCAATGGCTGCTTGTACAAAACCCAAATCAAAATGCGCATTATGACCGACTAAAACTGCATGGGTGCAATTCTGCTGGCGACGAACTTCATTTACAGATTTAAAAATACGTTTTAAGGCGCTTTTTTCATCTTCAGCCATGGCCATACGCATCGGATTAAATGGATCAACCCCAATAAAATCGAGTGAGCGACGGTCTAAATTAGCCCCTTCAAAAGGATTAATATGTGCGTGATGGGCTTCGCCTGGCACAAATAGACCTTCTTCATTATAGATGATCGGGATTGCTGCAATTTCCAATAAGGCATCGGTCTGCGAGTTAAAACCTGCTGTCTCGACATCGACAACAACAGGTAGAAATCCACGGAAACGCTGACCAATTATTGGTTGGGTTTCATCTGTCACACTTTTCTCCATTGGATGGTATTACCCGCATATAGGGGGATAATTTTTTCACCATCCAAGTAGTCTAAACTTGTCGGAATAACTTGCTCTTCTTTAACCAAAGTAATGGTGTTGGTATTACGCGGCAGACCATAGAAGTCAGCACCGAAGTGGCTGGCAAAACCTTCCAGACGGTCAATTTTACCGACTTGGTCAAAAGCTTGAGCATATAATTCAATTGCGGTAGGCGCACTATAACAACCCGCACAGCCACATGCATTTTCTTTGGCATTTTTTGAATGCGGCGCGCTGTCTGTACCCAGGAAAAACTTAGGATTCGAGCTGGTCGCCACTTCAAGTAAAGTTTGCTGATGGGTTTGACGTTTTAAAATCGGCAAACAATAGAAATGCGGTTTTATACCACCCACAAGCATATCATTACGGTTAAACAATAAATGCTGCGGAGTAATGGTTGCAGCAACATTGCGGTCTTGTTCGAGTACAAAATGCGCAGCTTCACTGGTGGTGATATGTTCTAGCACCAGTTTAAGCTTAGGGAACTGTTTTAATAGCGGAGAAAGGACTTCATCCAGGAAGCGTTTTTCACGATCAAAAATATCGACATGGTTATGGGTGACTTCACCATGAAGCAGTAAAGGGACTTGATGCTCTTCAAGTTGTTCGATCACAGCATAAACTTTACGAATATCGCTGACACCATTGTCTGAATTTGTGGTTGCACCAGCAGGGTATAGCTTGATGGCATTTACATGTTCAGATTCTTTTATTTTTTTAACTTCCTCAGGTTTGGTGAAGTCTGTAAAGTAAAGCACCATACGTGGATCAAATGAAACACCTTCAGGTACATGTGCCAAAATACGTTCACGATAAGCAATCGCTTCTTCAACTGTTTTCACAGGAGGAACAGTGTTTGGCATACAGATTGCGTGTGCAAACTGGTTGGCTAAATCGGGAACCGTACGTTTTAAAGCAAGACCATCACGAAGGTGAGCATGCCAATCATCTGGCTGGAGAAGAGTGATTGTATTCAAGGCCATTTCAATCAAAGAAATAAAACAAATGATAATCTATAAAGTGTGAAAATGGTAACGAGAATTAAAGACAAATGGCGATATATATTTAAATATTAATAATAAAATTGTGTTACTTTTAAGTAACTAAAAAATAACTACATAATGCTTGCGAATGGAATACAAGTATAATCTGGCTAAATTACAGTACGATAAAGAAAAAGTAGAAGAACTGATTACGCAGCAAAGTCGCCGTGTAGGGCAAGTTTTTCCAAAAAAATTAGAACAGGAATTTTGGTCTAAAAATTTAGAACGCGCGCGTAAACATATTGAAAAATACCTCTGGGGAGGTGTTTTAAGCTATTTTGTTTTTATGGTAGTCATGATCCCAAGTGACTACTGGATTATCGACCAGCAATATTTCGTCCATGATTTCGTGCAAACCATGTTGGCACTGGTGAACGGTGGTTTATGTTTGCTGGCTTTATTCTTCTTTGCTTATTTCCCGAAACTGCGTCCATATTTTGCTCACGCCGCGATGGTGGTCAAATTTTGGGCCATTGTTTCCATGTCATGGTTGACCGTGACGGTGGAAACGGTTGCACTACAGCATCAAGCCATGGCTATTTTATGTATTATTTATATTCTTGGCTATATTCTTACTGGGGTAAAACCATTTCACATGTTGATGACAGGCATGTCAGCAGCAATGTTCACCATTGTATTATTTTTAGGGCTACATGTTGCTTTTGATGCCATGGTGCTGGGACGTATTCTTACTGGAAGCTGTGTGCTGGGTTATGTCATTAGTCATATGATTTTTGCACGTGAACGGATGATTTATTTGTATTCGATGCGGGCCAGAATCAGTGAAAAAATTCACCGCATTCATAATTCAGAATTGCTGCATCTGAGTCAGAACGATCAACTGACGAAAATTTCAAATCGTCGTACTTTCGATGAAATGATGGAAGTTTTTTATCAGCAAACTCGTCTAGAGCACACCTCTTTATCCATTTTGTTTATAGATGTAGATTTTTTTAAAAACTATAATGATTTTTACGGTCATCAAAAAGGTGATGATGTTATTTTTTCGATTGCTAAATCCATTAAAGGCGCCATTCGGCATATGGATTTTGTTGCGCGTTATGGTGGCGAAGAATTTGTGGTGTTATTGCCTGAGACCGATGCACATGGTGCATATGCGGTTGCATCGAATATTTTTAAGGCAGTAGAGCGTCTGGAAATTCCACATGCCAAATCAGCGGTGTCGAGCTATATCACGATTAGTTTGGGGATTGCAGTTTATCGTGGGGAAAATGAACTAAGCAAAGAAGAAGTACTCAAGATTGCCGATCAAGCTTTATATCGGGCTAAACAACTGGGGCGAAACCAGATTTATTATCAATCTATTCGTGCGTCAAATATTGCTTAAAGACCCAAAATTCAGTCATAAAAAAACCGCCATTTAGGCGGTTTTTTGACATCAAACAAACTTATTTGTTTTTGTCTTTTAATTGCGGCACTGCAGAACTTGTACCCACAGCAAGAAGACCTGCGTTGGTATAGATGCCAAGTTTCGCACGTGTATCTGTAATGTCCAGGTTACGCATGGTTAACTGACCAATACGGTCCATAGGCGTAAACATAGAATCACCTTTCTCCATCGTCAAACGTTCAGCTTCATAAGTGAGGTTTTCAGATTCAGTGTTCATGATGGTGAAGTCATTACCACGACGAAGTTCTAAAGTCACAGTACCTGTGATTGCTTTAGCAACCCAACGTTGAGCAGTTTCACGAAGCATTAACGCTTGAGAATCGAACCAGCGACCTTGGTACAATAAACGACCTAAACGTAAACCGTTGATACGGTATTGTTCAATGGTGTCTTCGTTATGAATACCCGTTACAAGACGTTCGTAAGTGATATGAAGAAGCGCCATACCTGGTGCTTCATAGATCCCACGAGATTTAGCTTCGATGATACGGTTTTCGATTTGATCCGACATCCCTAGACCATGACGACCACCGATACGGTTCGCTTCAAGAATCAATTCAACCGGATTGTCAAAACGTTGGCCGTTCAATGCAACTGGAGTACCTTCTTCAAAAGTCACAGATACAAGTTCAGGTTTAACCTCAACTTCTTCTTTCCAGAATGCAACGCCCATGATTGGGTCTACGATTTTGATGCCGGCATCAAGATACTCAAGATCTTTGGCTTCGTGAGTCGCACCCAACATGTTTGAGTCAGTTGAGTATGCTTTCTCTTTTGACATTTTATAGTCAAAGCCGTTGTCGATTAAGAATTGCGACATTTCGGCACGACCACCTAACTCGTCAATAAACGTTTGGTCTAACCAAGGTTTATAGATTTTAAGGTTCGGGTTGGTCAGCAAACCATAACGGTAGAAACGTTCAATGTCGTTACCCTTATAAGTTGAACCGTCACCCCAGATGTTTACGTCGTCTTCTTTCATTGCGGTAACAAGCATGGTGCCTGTTACTGCACGACCCAATGGAGTCGTATTGAAATAAGGAACACCACCAGTGCTGATATGGAATGCGCCACATTGAATTGCAGCAATACCTTCAAGTGCAAGCTGTAAGCGGCAGTCAACCAAACGCGCTTTTACAGCGCCATACGCTTCAGCTTTCTTAGGAATTGCATCGTAGTCGTCTTCATCAGGTTGACCTAAATTTGCTGTATAAGCATAAGGTTCTGCGCCTTTTTGTTTCATCCACAAAAGGGCAGCTGAAGTGTCTAGACCACCAGAGAAGGCAATACCTACTTTTTTGCCTACGGGTACATTCTGCAAGATTGTTGCATTATCAGTCATTGTTAGTCCTAACTATTTTGAAATAGGCACCACGTATATTGGTGGCCAAGGAGAATTTTGAATGAAGATATTGTAACACCTTTCAAAGCGCAAGTTTTTGCAAAAAAAAAGCAAGATTCAAAAAATAGCTAAAATTTTATTCAATTCATTTAAAAAAATAAATAAAGATAAATCAGCTTGAAAAACTGAATATGGCTGAATTTATCGCGAGCATAAGACCAAAGTTATAGGTGAATAAATCAATTTTATTAAATCTATGAATTTAAATTAAATTTGTAAATTGAAAAAAATAAAAATACCTTAAAAATGAGAATAAATTAATCAAAAAATCATTAAATTGGTCATACCAATATTGTTTATTAAATTAACTATTGATCTTTATTTTGACATTAATTAGCATAATTAGCTATGAAAGATCTCTATTGGTCTGGATTTAATTAAATTGGTCATACCAAAATTGTTTGTAGGGATGATCAAAGCTCGATATTAAGTCGCTTAAGCATTTCAAGGAGATGAAAATGCTTCAACAATGGCAACAAATTTATGATCCTATGGGCAATATCTGGATCTCAAGCGCGATTGCACTGATTCCCATTGTATTTTTCTTCCTTGCACTGGCGGTGTTTCGGATGAAGGGCAGTGTGGCGGGAACCATTACCGTCGCTCTCGCATTCTTGGTTTCATTATTTTTATATGATATGCCATTGTCGATGGCGCTTTCATCAATGGTTTACGGCTTCTTTTATGGTCTATGGCCGATTGCCTGGATCATCATTGGTGCAGTTTTCCTCTACAAGGTTTCAGTAAAAACGGGCCAGTTTGACATCATCCGTTCTTCAATTTTATCGATTACAGAAGACCAGCGCTTACAAATGCTGTTGGTCGGTTTTGCATTCGGTACTTTTTTGGAAGGTGCAGCAGGCTTTGGTGCACCCGTCGCAATTACTGCGGCATTATTGGTGGGGCTTGGCTTTAAACCTTTATATGCAGCAGGGCTGTGTTTGATTGTAAATACTGCGCCTGTAGCATTTGGTGCAATGGGGATTCCAATCATTGTTGCAGGTCAGGTTTCAGGCGTAGATACCCTGGAAATTAGCCAAATGGTCGGTCGTCAACTGCCCATTATGGTACCAATCGTGTTGATCTGGATCATGGCGATTATGGATGGTTGGCGCGGTGTCAAAGAAACCTGGCCTGCGATTTTAGTCGGTGGTGGTTCTTTTGCGCTGGCTCAATATTTAACATCGAATTTTGTCGGTCCTGAGTTACCTGATATTACCGCTGCGATTGCATCATTGGTGAGTTTGACTGTATTGCTGAAATTTTGGCAGCCAAAACACATTTTCCGTTTTGAAAATGAAGATCAGGCCAATTTAAACACTAATGTAAATATAGACCTCAGCAATCAACCGAAATATTCCTTGGGTCAAATTGCCAAAGCATGGTCTCCATTTGCAGTCTTAACGGCGATGGTCACGGTATGGAGTATCAAACCGTTTAAAGATTTATTTGCTAAAGACGGTGCGCTCAATGATTTGGTGATTTCGATTAAAGTGCCTTATTTGCACCAATTGATTCAAAAATTACCGCCTGTGGTGCCTGAAGCAAAAGATTACGATGCGATCTATAAATTTGATTGGCTCTCTGCGACAGGGACGGCAATCATGATTGCTGCAGTTATCACTATCATTTATTTAAAAATGAAGCCGAAAGAAGCAGTGGTGACTTTTGCTGAAACAGTCAATGAATTGAAAACCCCGATTTATTCGATTGGTATGGTGTTGGCTTTTGCATTTATTGCCAATTATTCAGGTTTATCTGCGACTTTGGCATTAGCACTGGCACATACCGGTCAGGCCTTTACTTTCTTCTCGCCATTTTTGGGTTGGGTCGGGGTATTTCTCACAGGTTCAGACACTTCTGCAAATGCATTGTTCTCAGCTTTGCAAGCAACGACGGCTCAGCAAATTGGGGTGCCGGAAGTTTTACTGGTGGCAGCCAATACCAGTGGTGGGGTCACAGGTAAAATGATTTCGCCCCAATCCATCGCGATTGCATGTGCGGCGGTAGGGCTTGTAGGCAAAGAATCAGATTTATTCCGATTTACGGTAAAACATAGTATTAGCTTTACAGTCATGATTGGTATTATCGTGACATTACAAGCTTATGTATTCCCGTGGATGATTCCGTAACTACGGACAAGGAAAATAAATGAAAGTCTCCGACCAAGTTGTACAACGCTTACGCTTATTGATCGAACAAAGCAATATGCAAGTCGGAGAACGTTTGCCTGCAGAACGTAAACTCTGTGAGCAATTGGGTGTGTCGCGAAGTTCTTTGCGCGAAGCGATTCAACAATTGAGCAGTATCGGCATTTTGTTGAGTAAAGCCGGTGCGGGGACCTATCTACAGCAGCTTCCCGCAACGTGGTCACAGCACCAAATTGTAGAACCCCTGTCAAACTTGATGCATCAAGACCCTGAGTATCGTTTTGATGTGCAAGAAGCGCGCATGGTGCTCGAAGGTGGAACGGCCTGGTATGCGGCACAACGTGCTACGCCAGCAGATTTAGAAAATATTCGTCAATGTTATGAACAGATCAATCATTTTCAGTCGCTTGGTGATGATGCTCAAGCCGCTATTGCGGATGCCAAGTTTCATCTGGCAATTGCAGAAGCTTCACACAATTTGGTGTTGATTCAGATGATGCGTGGTCTGTTCGATTTATTGCAATACAACGTGATGCTCGGTCGACGCAAAGTCTATACCGCACCACGCCATTTTGAACAGTTGCATGATCAGCACTTACAAGTGATGAATGCAATTGTAGGTCAAGACCCAGAAGCTGCACGAAAGGCAGTCTGTGGGCATATTGAATTTGTAGTTCAACAAGTACGTTTGATTGATGAAGAAGAAGCTCGTCGTCAGCGTGCGAGTCGATTAAATAGGATCTAAGTTATGATTATTTCTTCTGCAAATGACTATCGCGAAGCTGCGAAACGTCGTTTACCGCCATTCTTGTTTCACTACATTGATGGTGGAGCATATGCGGAATATACCTTAAAACGTAATATAGAAGATTTATCAAAAATTGCTTTACGTCAGCGTGTTTTAAACGACATGTCGAAACTAAGCTTAGAAACCAAATTATTCAATGAAACCTTGTCGATGCCTGTGGCTTTATCGCCAGTAGGATTGACCGGGATGTATGCACGCCGTGGTGAAGTCCAAGCCGCAGTAGCAGCAGATCAAAAAGGCATTCCTTTTACCTTATCGACTGTTTCAGTCTGTCCGATTGAAGAAGTAGCACCTGCCATCCAGCGTCCAATGTGGTTCCAGCTGTATGTGTTACGTGACCGTGGCTTTATGAAAAATGCCTTGGAGCGTGCCAAAGCTGCAGGTTGTTCAACCCTGGTTTTTACCGTGGATATGCCAGTACCCGGTGCGCGTTACCGTGATGCCCATTCAGGCATGAGTGGTCCAAATGCTGCAATGCGTCGTTATATGCAATCGTGCTTACATCCGCAATGGGCTTGGGATGTCGGTTTGCAGGGTCGTCCACATGACCTGGGTAATATTTCAAAATACTTGGGTAAACCGACGGGGCTTGAAGATTATATTGGCTGGTTGGGCAATAATTTTGATCCGTCTATTTCGTGGAAAGACTTGGAGTGGATTCGTGAGTTCTGGGATGGACCGATGGTCATCAAAGGCATTTTAGATCCTGAAGATGCCAAAGATGCAGTACGTTTTGGTGCCGATGGTATCGTGGTATCGAATCACGGTGGTCGTCAGCTGGATGGGGTTTTATCCAGTGCCCGTGCTTTACCTCCGATTGCGGATGCAGTTAAAGGTGATATTAAAATCCTGGCCGATTCCGGTATCCGTAACGGTTTAGATGTGGTGCGTATGCTGGCGATGGGCGCGGATACCTGCATGTTGGGACGTGCATTTGTTTATGCGCTAGGTGCAGCAGGTGGTGCCGGTGTTTCAAATCTGCTTGATCTGATTGATAAAGAAATGCGTGTAGCCATGACGCTAACAGGTGCAAAAACAATTGCAGATATTACTTCAGATTGTTTGGTGAAGCTGGATAGAGAGTTGGCTGAGTGATGATCTACCCCAACGCTTTTTTGAAAAGCAATTCCCCCTTTTTATTAAAGAGGGGTTAGGTGAGATTTTGAGAATCTATAAATTCATAAACTCCAGAAAAATGGCTTAGCTTTTTTTAATTTTTTTCCAGGTATCTGTTCATCATATCCATAAGAAATCCAAACAAGACGAGTTTAGGCGGAGTCTTATCGTGAAAAAGAAAATACTTGGAGCTCAGCTGTTACTTTGGTTTCGCCCAAAGTAACCAAAGGCATTTGTCATCCGTTGAACTCGTCAAATAACAAAACGAATGAATCTCTCGCAGAAACATTCAGGCTCATATTTCAGTCTGCCTCAAATAGCAACGGATGACGTTTTCGCGTATCAAATATTAGTTATGACGTTATTTTTAAAGCGTATTAAAAAGAGCGGTGAGTAGCTCAAAAGGACTTTAGAAAAGGATTGGAAATATGTTCACGCAATCAGCTGCACCGCAAACCATTCAAAAGCTCATCAATATTGTCGGCAAGCAACATGTATTAATAGATGACAATGACACACGATTATACCGACAAGGTCGTCGTTATGGATCAGGTAACGTTCTAGCCGTGGTGGTACCGGGATCATTGCTGGAACAGTGGCAAGTCTTGCAGGCTGCGATGGATGCAGACTGTATTGTGATTATGCAGGCAGCCAATACTGGACTCACTGGAGGTTCAACACCTTTTGGCGATGATTATGATCGTCCCGTGATTCTGATCAACACCCGGCGTTTAGTCGGCATTCAAGTGATTAATGATGCCAAACAAGTGGTTTGTCTGCCTGGAGCAACATTAGATAAATTAGAAAAGCAGCTGGCACCGTTTAATCGTGAACCGCATTCCGTGATTGGCTCATCCTGTATTGGCGCATCAGTTTTAGGTGGAGTCTGCAATAACTCGGGTGGTGCCTTGGTTCGTCGTGGTCCTGCTTATACGGAACTGGCACTCTATGCACGAGTGAATGATTCAGGACAGCTCGAACTGGTCAATCATTTGGGAATCAATTTAGGTTCAACACCTGAAGAAATTTTATCCAACTTGGAAAATCAGCAATACCAATTGGCTGATATTGAAAATGATCAACATTGCTGTGCCTCGGACCATCGTTATGCACATGATGTGACGCAGGTTGATGAAAATACCCCGGC
This sequence comes from Acinetobacter sp. ANC 4862, assembly GCF_004336635.1. GTDB lineage: Bacteria > Pseudomonadota > Gammaproteobacteria > Pseudomonadales > Moraxellaceae > Acinetobacter. The sequence goes on along the minus strand of NZ_SJXH01000001.1, from coordinate 141,243 downwards.
ACGATTTAATGCCGATCCATCACGCTTATATGAAGCATCCGGTTCGGCAGGAAAAGTCTGTGTCTTTGCGGTACGTTTAGACACCTTTGAAAAAATTCCGAGTCAGGTGTTTTATGTCGGCACCAATACCCAGCAGGATTTAACCGCAATTCGTCGTTTCTTGTTAACGGATTTGCCTCGTTTGCCGATTGCGGGCGAATATATTCACCGGGTGGCTTACGATATTGGCGAGGAATACGGTAAAGATACCTTCATGTTTATCGAGAAATTCGGGACTGCCAGAGTGCCGGCTGCTTTTGCCATGAAAGATAAAGTGGATGGCTACTTGGAAAAAGTAGGCATGAAAGGATTGTCAGATAAAATTCTGCAACTTGTGACCAAATTTTTACCTTCGCATTTGCCAAAACGAATGAATGAATTTCGTGATTTGTATGAACATCATCTGGTGTTGCGTATCGAAAATCAGGATGTGGAACAAGTTGAGCAATTTTTACAGCAATATTTTTCATCTAACACCACTGGAAATTATTTTCTCTGTGATGAAGATGAAGGCCGTAAAGCCTTTCTGCACCGTTTTGCGGTAGCGGGTGCAGCCATCCGTTATCGCGACACGCATCGCTCAGAAGTGGAAGATATTGTCGCGCTAGACATTGCTTTACGCCGTAATGACCGTGAATGGGTAGAAAATTTGCCCAAGCAAATGGATGATTTGATTATTCATAAACTATATTACGGTCATTTCTTATGTCATGTGTTCCATCAGGATTATATTGTGAAAAAAGGGGTAGACCCAATCGCAATGGAACATCAAATGTGGCATTTATTAGATGAGCGTGGCGCGGAATATCCGGCAGAGCATAATGTTGGACATTTATATGTGGCCAAACCGGCTTTAAAACATCATTATCAAAAGCTGGATCCGACCAATAGTTTTAATGTCGGCATTGGTCATACCTCTAAATTAAAACATTGGCATTGATGGCTAAGATCAAAATAATTTTTTAAAAGGTGCAGTTTTTAAACGGCACTTTTTTTTTGCTGAATTGACTGTTTCGTCAGACAATGTTGAAAAGATGTCATAAACAAAATGCTAAAAATAGGTAAAGTAGGATGCAACAAGTTGCAAAGCCAATAAATTAAGGATTCATCATGACAACAAGCTATGCAAATATTTTAAAACCGCTACATTTAGGCTTTACGACCATTAAAAACCGTGTCGTGATGGGTTCGATGCATACAGGTCTGGAAGATCGTTTTTATAACTATCCAAAACTTGCGGCATATTTTGGGGAACGTGCAAAAGGTGGCGTGGGTCTGATTATCACTGGGGGAATTTCGCCGAACCGTCAGGGCTGGTTACTGCCGGCTGGCGGTACCATGAGCAATTTGGCTGATGTCGCGCCGCATCGTTTAGTGACCCATGCTGTGCATAAACATGGTGCAAAAATTTTGATGCAAATTTTGCATTCTGGTCGTTATGGCTACCAACCGTTTGTGGTTTCTGCAAGTCCAATCAAATCGCCTATTTCACCTTTTAAACCACGTCAAATGAGTGAAAAGCAGATTTTAGAGACCATCGAGGATTATGCACATACTGCCAGTATTGCTAAAAAAGCTGGCTATGATGGCGTAGAAATCATGGGCTCTGAAGGTTATTTGCTGAATCAGTTTTTAAGCCGTCATGTCAATCACCGTAATGACCGTTGGGGTGGTGACATTGAAAACCGCATGCGTTTTGCAATAGACATTGTTAAAGCCATTCGTGAAAAAGTGGGTGAAAATTTTATTATCTGTTTCCGTTTGTCCATGCTGGATCTGGTGTATGACGGCAATACCATGGGTGAAGTCATTACCGTTGCAAAAGCATTGGAAGAAGCAGGAGTTACCTTGCTCAATACCGGTATAGGCTGGCATGAAGCGCGTATTCCGACCATTGTCACTTCGGTACCGCGAGCTGCATTTGCAGACTACACCGCAGAAGTGAAAAAACATGTGGCAATTCCTGTGATTGCCTCTAACCGTATTAATATGCCGGAAACCGCCGAAGCTATTTTAGCGGCTGGAAAAGCAGATATGGTACAAATGGCACGACCACTTTTGGCCGATGCCTTTTGGGTCAGTAAAACTGCGACTAATCGTGTCGATGAAATTAATACCTGTATTGCCTGTAATCAAGCCTGTTTAGATCATACTTTTAAAAACAAACGTGCGACTTGTTTGGTCAATCCGCGGGCTGCTTATGAAACTGAACTGGTTTACTTGAAAACTAAGGCGCCTAAAAAAATTGCTGTGGTGGGTGGTGGTGTGGCAGGGATGTCGGCTGCAACCGTGGCTGCCAGTCGTGGTCATAAGGTCACTTTATTTGAAGCAGCAACTGAGGTCGGTGGGCAATTCAATTTAGCTAAAGTCGTTCCAGGTAAAGAGGAATTTCACGAAACCATCCGTTATTTTAAAGTCCAGATTGAAAAAACAGGCGTAGAGCTTCGATTAAATACCAAAGTGAATCGTGAACAACTGGAACGTGAAGGTTTTGATGAAGTCATTGTTGCAACAGGGGTTGTACCTCGCAGTTTAAAAATTGAAGGCAGTGATGCACCACAAGTTTTGTCTTATGCAGAAGTATTGCGTGGGGCATCTGTAGGTCATAAAGTTGCTGTCATTGGTGCAGGTGGTATTGGATTTGATGTTTCTGAATTTTTGTTGAGACCTGAACATCAGCCTCAACCGCAACCCTTGGCAGACTGGCAAAGGGAGTGGGGTATTGACCCAAATCCGAATTATATCTCTGAAGGTGGTTTGCAAGCTGCCGAGGTGGATCAACCTGTGCGTGAGATCTATTTGTTACAACGTAAAACCACGCCGTTGGGGATTGGATTGGGCAAGACCACTGGTTGGGTACATCGTGCCCAATTGAAAAAGCATGCCGTAAAAATGCTACGTGGTGTGCGATATAAATCCATTACCAATGAGGGTTTATGGATTGAAACCAATGGTCACGATCAACTTTTACGGGTTGATACTGTAGTCGTGTGTGCAGGACAGGAGTCAGTCAAAGACATTATGCCAAAGGAAGATGAATTTACCTTGGCAAACTACCATATTATTGGGGGTGCAAAACTAGCAGCAGAGCTGGATGCCAAGCGTGCTATCCGTGAAGGTGCTGAATTAGCAGCCAAATTATGATTTTTTAAGTTGATTTGGTGAAACAATATTCATTTGAATGGTTTAGTTGTAATTTTTACTTGTCAGTATTTAAAAAGATCCGTATTATGGCGCACATGGAAGCGTGGCAGAGCGGTTTAATGCACCGGTCTTGAAAACCGACGAGGGTGTGAGTCCTCCGTGAGTTCGAATCTCACCGCTTCCGCCAAATTCAAAAGCCCCTGTGAAAACAAGGGCTTTTTTATATTGATTTTTTAATAAATAAAATAATAAGCATGAGATTAATTAAGGGTAAAAATAAAATTTATTTCCTCAGCTAAAATTTGATCATTTCTGTAATACCTCTATATAGATAACCCATCTTATTAATAATTTTTCATGTTAAATAGTTGGATAAAGTTCTTAAAATCACCATTTTTAGTGATATGAATCTCTAAAACAAATTGATTTAATGATTAATATTTCATCATTTTTTCGTATGTTTTTCTTGGGGTTGTCATGAATAAAATTTATAGGGTGATTTGGAACACGCAACTGGGGTGTTGGCAGGCAGTTTCCGAACTGGCAAAAAATCATAACAGTAGCTCGCAAACTTCTGTTACTTCAGCTGAAAATGATTCCTCGAAGAGTGGTTTAGGGAAGCTGTTTGGTTCAGTCTTGTTGTTTAGTTTTTCTTTATTGCCACTCTCCATTCATGCAGCAATTGTAAATAATGAACTCCCGACAGGCGCACAAATTAATTCAGGTTCTGCTCAGATTTTACAAGCAGGCAATACCTTAAATATCAATCAAAACAGTCAAAACCTGAGCACCAACTGGAATACCTTTAATATTGGTCAGAATGCCACGGTTAATTTCAACCAACCGAACCAGTCCTCAACAGCGATTAATCATGTGCTGGATAGTAACGCATCGCAAATAATGGGACGTTTAAATGCCAATGGTCAGGTGTTCTTACTTAATCCCAATGGTGTGGTTTTTTCCAAAACTGCACAGGTGAATGTCGGTGGTTTAGTTGCGTCTACCCTTAATTTAACTGATGCAGATATTGAAAATGGTAAATTCACTTTAAAAGGTGATCCAAACAGCACGGCAACAATTGAAAATCAAGGTTCAATCCAAACTTTAAAAGGTGGAACTGTCGCGCTGATCGCACCAAATGTAAAAAATACAGGAAGCATCGTCACACCTAACGGAACGACGCATTTAACTTCTGCAAGCCAAGTAACTTTAGCTTTACAGAATGGTTCACTGACACAGTATCAAGTGAATGAAGGGGTACTGAAAGGTTTAGTCGACAATGGTGGCGCAATTATCGCCGAAAATGGTGCGATTTACTTAACTGCCAAAGCTAAAGATCAACTCAGTAAAGCTGTGGTGAATCACACAGGATTACTTGAAGCCAATCGTGTCAGCCAGAATGCCAAAGGCGAAATTATTTTACTGGGTGATATGCAGACTGGCGAAACTCATGTTAGCGGGACGTTAAAAGCCGAAGGTAAAAATGGTGTAGATGGCGGTTTTATTGAAACCTCGGCAGCCCATGTGGAAATTGATGCAAATACACAGGTTTCAACTGCATCTGATACAGCAAAGTCCGGTCTATGGCTGATTGACCCCGTTGATATCACTATTGATACTGCCAAAGCTACAGCTATACAGACTGCATTGAATAGTGGTGATGTCACTGTAACAACTGCTAATAGTGCAACCAATCTCTGGGGGGCAAATGATACAGGTGCAGCTAAGGGTGATATTCATGTAAACTCTGCAATTAATTGGTCCACAAATCAGGCACTGACTTTAAAAGCAGATAACGATATTAATATCAATGCTGACATTACTGCTACTGGAGCAACGGGTAAGTTAAATCTGAAATATGGCCAAACGACAAGTAACACCAATGCCAATTATTATTTAAACAATGGTGCGAAAGTTAATTTAAAAGCAGGAGATAACTTCAGTACCCAGAAAGGTACAGAAGCGGTTAAAGAATATAAAGTCATTACCAGTTTAGGTGTGGCAGGTTCAGTGACAAAAACAGATTTACAGGGAATTAATGGTAATTTAGCTGGAAATTATGTTTTGGGTACAGATATAGATGCATCTGCTACAGCGAGTTGGAACAGTGGAGCAGGGTTTAATCCGATTGGAAATAGTTCATATTATTATGATAGTTCTACAGGTACTTATAAATATAATTATTTTACAGGTGTGTTTGAGGGTTTAAATCATCAAATTAATAATCTTACCATCAACAGACCCACAACTAGTTATGTAGGTTTGTTTGGATATACCAACGGTGCAAATATTAACAATGTGGGGCTACAGAGTTTAAATATAAATGGATATTCCTCTGTCGGTGGACTAATTGGTACAAGTAATAATTCAAATATTAACAATACATTTACGACAGGTTCAGTAACCGGAGAAAATTATGCAGTTGGTGGTTTAATTGGACAAGTCAATTCAGGAATTGTTGAAAACGCATATTCTGCAGCAAATGTTGAAAATAAACGAAATAATGATACAGGAGGTTTAATTGGAGAAACATCTAATGCGCAAATTAGGAATGTTTATGCCACAGGAAATGTTACTAATTTGGCAAGTGGAAATTTGCATACAGCTGGATTAATTGGTCATATGGGTTCAGGGAATCTGAGCAATGCGTATGCGACTGGTAAAGTTACGACATTGGGAACTACTGGAGCAAATGGTGGCTTAGTGGCTTACAATGCCGGCACAATTAGTAATAGTTTTTGGAATACGGAAACTACTGGTTTAAATAATGGGATGGGTAGTGGGACATCTGCTGGTGTTACAGGTCTAACTACTGCACAAATGTTTAATCAATCCAATTTAACAGGTTTTGATTTTGGTGCAGTGTGGGGGAATGGTGATAATCAGACAACACCATATCTAAAAAATATAGCAGGTAATCAGCAAGTTTATAATAAAAATGATCTACCAACAGGTGTAATAACCTCAACGAACAAACCTGCTTTATATACCGTTATTTTAAATGTAAACCAATTACAGGACATGAATAAAAACCTGAGTGGAAAATATTTACTTGGAAATAATATTGATGCTTCGGATACAGTCAATTGGAATAGTGGGGCTGGGTTTAATCCACTAGGTAATGGTTTAACTGCTTTTACAGGTGTATTTGATGGATTAGAACATAGTATTAACAACTTAAAAATTAATAGACCATTAACTGACTATGTTGGACTTATTGGGAGTAATAATGGTGATGTGAAAAATATTGGGTTGTTGGAAGCTAAAATCGAAGGGCAACTATATGTAGGCGCATTAGCTGGCTACAATAAGAGTTCTATAGTTAATAGTTATGCCATTGGAAATGTGACTGGAACTGCCAATACAAGCGGAAGTGGTGTTGGTGGAGTAATTGGAAGTAACACAGGACTTATAAGAAATACATTTAGTTCAGGTAACGTTACAGCAAAAAGTGGAGACATTGGCGGTCTAGTAGGTGTAAATGATGGGCAAGGTACTATTGAAAATTCCTATAGTAATTCGAGGGTTAACGGTTCAAATAATAGTGGAGCATTTAATGGTGGTTTAGTGGGCTGGGCGCGTACTAGCATGAGTAAGATTATAAATTCTTATGCTACAGGTCTAGTCACTGGAGGTGGATCCCGTGGTGGCTTAGTGGGGCAGGGCTCAAGCCAAGTAATTAATAGTTTTTATAATATTGAGACCGTTGGCACTTCAAATACAAATGTTGGTGGTACAGGTTTAACCACAGCACAAATGCAAAATTTGAGTACATTTACAAATGCAGGTTGGGATATAGACGGAATAGGGGGTACTGGCAAAATCTGGCGTATTTATGATGGACAAACAGCGCCGTTGTTAAGAAGTTTTTTAACCCAGACAACAATTAATCCTGCAGACCAGATTTCGACTTATAATGGTCAAGTGCAAGGTTTGAATACTTCTATATTTACTGGACTTGATTCAAGTAAGATTTATAGTTCATTAAGCAATTCAAAAAATGTTGGTACTTATAATTTAAGCTATTATTCTGGACAGCAAGGTTATGATTTAATTGGTAATACTATAAATTTAATAATCAATAAAGCAGTAATTAATGCAATTACTGGCATTACTGCAAATAACAAGACCTATGATGGCACAACAGATGCAACTTTAAATATTGGTTCAGCAGACTTTGCAGGTATGATTGCTGGAGATAACTTAACTGTTGCCAGCTCCACAGGAAGTTTTAGCGATAAAAATGCAGGCACTGACAAAACCGTCAATATTTCAGGCTTGAGTTTGGGCGGTGCGGATGCAGGGAACTATCTATTAGCTTCGACTACAGCAACCAATATAGCAAATATCACGCCTGCGACTTTAACTGCCACGATTACAGCACAGAACAAGGTCTATGATGCAGGCACATCAGCCGTTGTTACTTATGGCGATAACCGTTTGGGGAGTGATGATTTAACTGTCAGCGGTACAGCGAACTTTAGCGATAAAAACGTGGCCAATGGTAAAACCGTAACAGCTACAAGTTTAAGCTTAAATGGTGCAGATGCACATAACTATGAATTGGTTAACAGCACGGCACAAACCACGGCAGACATCAGTAAAGCTAATATCAACAACATCACCGGAATTACGGCCGATAACCGTGCTTATAACGGCTTGACAGCTGCCAGCTTAAATAGCAACGATGCTCAATTTAATGGCATGTATGCAGGGGATGATTTAAGCGTAGCAACAGCAACCGGACAGTTTGACACTGCAACAACAGGGCAAGCGAAAACTGTGTCGATTACAGGCCTAAGCTTAGGTGGTGCAGATGCGCAAAACTATAATCTTGTTGATACAACAGCATTGACCACAGCAGATATCAATATGTTAACACCAGCTAATTATTTACAGGCAATCCAATTGAGACTTCCACGCTACTTACCCGAAACCAATAATGCATTAAATACAGTAGATTTAGATGTACGCCAAGGTGGGGTCAATACCTCTGGCATTCAGGCATTAACAGGGGAGTACTAATTGATGAAACTACAACTGAATTTATTAGCATTATCAATGGGTACATGTTTAACGTTATGGTCAACAAGCAGTCAGGCCGCTCCTGCACCGAATGCAGGGCAACTGTTACAACAGCAGCAACAGGGTCAGCCTCTTGCCCCTCAGCCTGCGGTTGATGTTGAAAGTTCATCTGCTGTTACGGAACCAAGTGGAACCCAGGTACAAATTCCTGTACAAAAAATCGAAATTTCGGGAAATAGCCGTTTTAGTTCTGAACAACTGCATCGACTGGTCGCTGATGCAGAAGGTAAGGAGCTGAATCTTAATCAGCTTTGGGCGGTGATACAAAAAATCACTCAATACTACCAACAACATGGTTATGAATATAGTCGTGCCTATCTACCTCAACAGAACTTAAATCAAGGTGTGGTACGCATTAATATCCTTGAAGCCTATTACGATAAAACCGTGATCAACAATCAAAGCCGTACTCAAAACTGGTTGGTTGAACAAACGGTTGCACCTCTTAAACAAGGGGAGCATATCAACAGCAATGAAATGCAACAACAGCTTAAGTTGCTTAATCGCTTAGATGGTGTAACTACACGAAATGTTCTTACCCCGGGTGAAGCAGTAGGAAGTAGCCAGCTGAATATCGAACTGCAAAATGCGCCGATGTTGAGTGGTTATTTAGGTGCAGATAACTTTGGCAACAAATATACCAGTCATGTCCGTGGTACTGCAGGCGTTTCTGCATACAACCTTGCCGGATTAGGTGATGAACTGAGTCTGGATTTGATGACTGCAGGTGAGCGTATGAATTATGGTCGAGTCGGCTATGCCTTTACTTTTACAGGGATGGGAACTCGGGCAGGGGTTGGTTATTCATATCTTGATTATGAGCTGGGTAAAGAACTTAAAACCATTGGGGCAGAAGGTAATGCGGCTCAAACCAGCGTGTTTATCAGCCAGCCTGCATTGTTGACCAATACGGCTGAAGTTTTACTCACCCTCCAGTATGACCATAAACAGCTTGAAGATGATATTAAACTGAATCAATACCAAAAGCATCGTGATCTGGATAATGTCACTCTACGCCTAGACGGTTCACAATACGATCAACTGTTTGGAGGCGGACTAACCCAGTATGGAACGTCGTTCACTTATGGTCGGGTGAACTTTAAAAATGCTGATGCTGCTGCTTTAGATGCACAAACTGCCCAGACGGCTGGTGAATATTATACTGCAAGCCTGAACCTGTCACGTTTGCAGAATCTTGGTACAAAAGGGACTCAAGGCTATTTGGGTATTTATGGTCAATATAGTCCTTACAATCTGGACAGTGCTGAACAATATCTGGGTGGCGGTCCATTCAATGTACGTGGTTATGAATCGAGCCAGTTTGCCGGGTCAACGGGATATTATGCGACAGCAGAATTAAGACAAAAGCTGTTTACCAATGCCCAGCATCAAATTGGCGTAAAAGTGTTTATCGATACTGCAGAAGTGACGCTGAATGCGGAAAAATGGACAGGATTAACTGGTTCCAATACTGTACAACTGAGCAGTGCCGGTTTAGGTTTGAACTGGTTTAATGTATGGAATGTCCAAGCAAATGCCGAAGTTGCATTCCCAATTGGCAATACGCCAGATCAGTTAGACAATCGTGATGATCATCAATACTGGTTAAGCATTCGCAAGAATTTTTGATTAAACATGGTTTTAATCAGAATTAAACTATCATGATATAGATAAAAATATCATTAGTTCATGGGAAGCTTCGGCTTCCTTATGAGCTTTATGTTTTTATTTTCAATAAACAGTTCTGCCTAAATTGGGTATAGAAGTTAAAATTAAGTTCAATGTTTACTGAGTCTTCATCCCAATAATTATTAACGCATCATTTCCAACTTCACCAAAACCAAAGCAATCCGTTCAATATGCTGATAAGCAGGCTGATCCAATTCTTCGCCAAAAACATCGGGGTCAATTTCTTCGTAAGACCAATTTACGTATGATTTAGACTCTATCAACTTTTCAAGTTGTTCTAAAAAAGGATTACCGTCTGGACGAATAGCTACACCCGTATATAAAAATAAACATCCCTGAGGATTAAGACGTTGCATACCTTCTTTTACAATAGTGAATGACAATTCATTGCCATCCAGCTCATTACCACCGTGACGATATTGCCGTTGATCTTGATCTATCAAATAAGGTGGATTGGCAAAAATAAGGTCAAACTTTCCTTCAATATTTGCAAATAAATTGCTGTAGACTGGAAAGATATTGTCTAAACCTGTAAAACTTGCATTGATTTGACTATACAACAAGGCTTTCGGATTAAGATCAGCCACCATCATTTCATTAAAGTTTGGATAATGTTTGGCAATGCTAATCGCGGCAGCTGAAGTGCCGCAGCACAATTCTAAACCCCGCTTGAATAACTGAGATTTACCTGCCAGATATTGTTTTAAATGATAAACAAAGCGATAAGTATCGGGTCCAAAAAAAACCGCGTCATGTTGAATGGTGGGGAAACTGGAATGAATAAACAATTCATCATCTAGGGAGGCTACGCGTACATGACTGAACCACTGACCATCTTGGAAATGAATAAGTTGATTTTCTTTTAAAATTGCAAAAAGTTCAGGTTCGAGATCCTTTTCTGCAAAGGCTAAATTCCAGCCGAATATATCGCGGAGAGTAATAGCTTTGTTTTTTGTGTTGTTGTTTCGGTTCAGAATCCGTTGATGAGAAAGCGGAGTTATTACCGTAAAACGATAGTCTCGTTGTTTTAAAAAATCCAATAAAAAAAGCAAAGCCTGTTGTTGGCTTGTTTGAGCATCTAAAATCTGATTCATATGGATTTTCTCTTCTGATTATTAAAAATAAATTTAAAGTCTTTTGACCTGATTTAAGCATTTGCAAAGCAATGACCGACCGGCCTTTATTAATTAAAGCAAGCTTAGATCTCGTGATTTAAAAATAGATAAGAGGATATTCCTCTAAAAGGCGGTTTTTTTAAGTAAAGATATGCTGCTTATTGGTTTAATTTGTATTTTTTATATATAGATGCAAAAAAATATAATGATAATTAGAGCGAATAAACTGTTGATTTTATTTTTTGATATTCACTTTCTGAAGCTACGTTGAGATGACTATTTTGCAATAATCATCTCAAGTCGAGATTTGTCAATACACAGTATTACTTTTTAACCTTCGGTAAATCAAACCAGATAAATTGACTGTCTTCCAAGGCTTTAATTTCATTATTTTCTGTAAAAAGTAGCGCATCGCCAGCTTTCACAATTTGATCTTCAATCTGAATTTCCCCTGAAATGACATGTACATAATTGACTTGCTGGGTGGCTTCAACAGGAAGCAGGTGGTCTTTTTCCAAGACCGCAGTTTTTACTTCAGCTTGTTGGCGGATATGCATAGGCGCATTGTCATTTGGTCCAGCAATTAAATGCCACTGATTCGGTTGGTCATGCGGATTACACTGAATTTGTTGATAAGTGGGTTCTGCATCTTGCACATCAGGGTGAATCCAAATTTGCAACATATGAACAGGGATATCACCATTGTTCATTTCACTATGTTGAACCCCTGTACCTGCGCTCATGAGTTGCCATTCACCTGCACTAATATGCCGTTCATTACCCATGCTATCTTTATGCGAAATAGTGCCATCCAGTACACAGGTTAAGATTTCCATATTTTCATGGGGATGTGTACCAAAACCATTATGTGCAGCGATGGTGTCATCATTGATGACGCGAAGTACACTGACGCCCATATATTTAGGGTTATACCAGCTACCAAAAGAAAAGCTATGTTTGGTGTCTAACCAGCCGGCTTGAACATGACCTCGATTTTCAGCATGATGTAAAAAAGCATTCATCTTTGATGCTCCTTATTATTTGGAATTAGAATGATAATACCGTGCTATAAAAGTGATGAAAATAGTATAAAAGCAACATATCATTCTATTTATGCGACGGTGATTTTTTATTGTCAATATTCATAAAATGTAAAATAGATCACATTATGAGTAATTTTAAAATAAATGGCATTTTATTTTTTGTAAAAAAAAGCCCACATAAATGCAGGCTCTTTAATCATCAATATTTTGATTATTCTAGGAATTTGACGGTTACGCCAGATTTCACTTTTTTACCCAAGTCGTTGGCATCCCAGTTGGTTAAACGGATACAACCATGTGAGGCAGTTTTAGAAATGGCAGATGGGTTGGGTGTACCGTGAATACCAAATGATTTTTTACTTAAACCAATCCAGATGTTGCCGACCGGAGCATTTGGACCAGGTGGTAAAGAAAGTGGTTTAGTGTTGTTCCCTTGCAGAAAGTTACTTGGTGAATAGCTATACCAAGGATTTGGTGCTACGCCAGTCACTTTGTAAGTCCCGGTTGGAGAAGGCGTGTCCGAGCTACCAATGGTTGCAGGGAATGATCCAATCATTTGGTTACGGCTGTTAAATAAGTACAGCTGTTTTGCACCTTTATGCGCAACGATCAGATGAATATCTTCCGGTACTTCGTTACGGATATTGGCAACAATGATTTTCTCACCGGCTTTTTTGAAAGTTACTTTAGGATTTAACTTTTTCAAAAAGTCTTCATCCATATGGAACTTTTCACCCAGCATTTCGGTCACACGAGTGTAATACAAGCCTTTCATTTTGGCTTGCAAGGCATAATCGTGTGGAATAGATGCAGCATAAGGACCTTTCAGGTCAGCATCGGTAATGGTGTATTCAATAAATGCAGGTTTAGAACCTTGTTTAGCAATTAAAGCCTCCCAAGTTTCTTGGGTTAAAATACCTGTCGGTTTAATGCCATTGATTTGCTGGAATGACGCAATCGCTTTCAGGGTATTTTTACCACTTGAACCATCAATCGCGCCTGGTGAAGCATGAGCATTATTTAACATGACATGGGCACGAGCATAAACAGGAAACTGACCTTTCCCAATATTTTCATACCATTCGGCATTATTCAGGCCATCCAAGGTCCATGATGCTTTGGCTGTAGCAGCACTAGAACTGGTTGTGGTTGTTGGTGTTTTTGTTGTTGGTGCAACACCGATTGCAGCAGTATCATCTTCAGTTTCTTTAAGATCTTCTAAGGTTTTCGACGCCTTATTCAAGTCTCGCTGTTCTTGTTGTGTAATATGGGTTTCAGTGCTTTGAGCGCTTGATGCTGGCTCTGTTGCAAGTGGATCAATCGGATCTTGAACTGCAGTATCAGCAATCTTTTGGGGATTTAAAGGCTGTTCAGCAGTAGATGCGGCAAACGCTGTACCCGCCAAAATGCAACTTAAACTCATAGCGAGCAATGTGCGAACGAACATGTAATTCAACCTTAAAAATTATTCATTAACAATTTGATAAAACTACACAAGTATTGCAGAAAAAATGAGGAGATGCAGTATTTGTTTTGTGTAAAAATTATTTTACATTTCCCGTGATTGCTTTTTAGATGCGAGAGAAGTTACTAAATTTTCGGGCTTTTTGTTATGATGGTTCGAAGATTAAAAATGAGATGGGAAAGTAAATGACGACTCTAAAAAACGATCGTTTTCTACGTGCCTTATTGCGTGAGCCAGTAGATACCACACCAGTTTGGATGATGCGTCAAGCCGGGCGTTATTTGCCTGAATATCGCGAAACACGTGCCAAAGCGGGTGATTTCCTTTCCTTGTGCAAAAATAATGATTTTGCATGTGAAGTCACTTTGCAACCTTTGCGTCGTTATGACCTGGATGCAGCCATTCTGTTTTCAGATATTTTAACCGTGCCGGATGCTTTGGGGCTGGGGCTGTATTTTGAAGCGGGTGAAGGTCCGAAGTTCCATAAAACCATTCGTACTGAACAAGATGTAGCGAATTTACCCAACTTCAATGCCAAATCTGATTTAGATTATGTGATGAATGCTGTAACCACCATTCGTTCAGCCTTGGGTGGGCAAGTTCCCTTGATTGGTTTTTCGGGCAGTCCCTGGACGCTTGCAACCTATATGGTTGAAGGCGGATCAAGTAAGGATTTCCGTTACACCAAAAATATGATGTATGCCCAACCCGAAGTATTACATGCCTTGCTTGATCGATTGGCTATCGCCGTGATTGATTATTTAAATGCGCAAATTGATGCCGGTGCACAAGCGATACAGATTTTTGACAGTTGGGGTGGAGCACTTGGACACCGTGAATATATCGAATTTTCATTGAACTACATGCAGAAAATTGTTGCAGGTTTAAAACGTGAAAATGAAGGTCGTCAAGTGCCGGTGATTTTATTTACCAAAGGTGGCGGTCAGTGGATCGAACCGATGCTGGCAACGGGTGCAGATGCCTTAGGTCTGGATTGGACCACACCATTGAATGTGGCACGTCAAACAGTCAATGGTCGTGCCGCGTTGCAAGGTAATTTGGATCCAGCCACTTTATATGGCACACCAGCATCTATTGAAAAAGCAACCAAAGCCATGCTTGACGATGCTTATGCGGGTGGTGAAAAAACCGGTTATATCGCCAACTTGGGTCATGGTATTACCCAATGGGTCGATCCTGCGAATCCTAAAGTATTTATTGATACCGTGCATGAATATAGCGCCAAATATCTTTAAGTGCGTGTGAGTAAACTCATTTTTTAGGATTCAACCTTGATCAGTCTTTTTAAATCATGTTTTGAGTTCTCATTTAAGGCAGCTTCGGCTGCCTTATTTGGAATTTTACTCCTGATTGCTTTTGTATTTACCGCATCCATGGGAAGCCAGGAGTTTTACGGTTTTTTTCGTTATGACTACTTATTGTTTTATGCCTTAATTATTCAAGTTTGCTTGCTGTATTTAAAACTGGAATCATGGCCAGAAGCTAAAGTCATTGCCTTGTTTCATATTATGGCGATAGTCATGGAAATTTTTCTGACTCATCCGCAAATCGCTTCATGGCAGTATCCACAGCCTGCAATCTTCAAAATTTTGACCGTGCCATTATTCGCTGGATTTATGTATTCAGCAGTAGGCAGTTTTTTTGCTCGCTCATTAAGGCTGTATCAGGTGTCGTTTGAGAAGCTCCCCAATTTTCTTAACATGATGGCTTTGGCAGTACTTTCTTATATTAATTTTATGAGCAAATTTTTTGTTCCAGATATTCGCTATTTGCTCTTTGCATGGAGCGTCATTATTTTCTGGAAAACCAAAATTCGCTTTCAGCTACAGCAACATCAGATACAACTCCCCATGTTACCCGTACTCATGATTCTAGCGTTCATCATTTGGATTGCGGAAAATATCAGTACTTTTTATAAAATTTGGCTCTATCCGAGTCAGGTTAATGCCTGGCATATGGTGGGGTGGGGCAAGTTGGGTTCTTGGTATTTATTACTGCTTTTGAGCCTGGTTTTGGTGTTGAATATACTGGGAAATCGTAGTGAACAAGGTATTTGGAAGCTAAAAAATAAATAATTTCAATTGCTTGGTTGGTGGTCGATATCTTTAGTGTAAATTGTTTTGCGTTATCAGAAAGATGCCGTTATCTTACAGAGGTGTAATAAAACTTACACAATTGGGAATAATTACAAACACTCGGATAATAAATTCTGGAGAATAACCATGTTGAAAAAATTAGCTTTAGCTGCAGTTGTAGCACTCGGTTCTACAGCAGCATTTGCGGATAGAGATGCCGGTTGTGGTATCGGTTCTCAAGTCTGGGCAGGTCAATCGGGTAAGGTGCCTAAAATTCTTGCTGCAACCACCAATGGTCTTTTTGCGAACCAGTTATTCGGTATTACTTTTGGTACGCTAGGTTGTAGTGGTACAGGTACAGTGACTGCACAGGCTGTGACGTTTACCAATGAAAATGCTGAATCCTTAGCGCGTGACATGGCGGTAGGTCAGGGTGAAAGCTTAAATGTCCTTGCTGAACTTCTAAACATTAAATCTCAAGATAAAGCCCGTTTCTTTGCGGTATCTAAACAAAACTTCTCTGAAATTTATTCAGCAGAAAATCAAGACTCTTTACAAGTTCTTGCATCTTTACAAGCAGTTATGGCTAAAGATGAAGTGCTTAAAGCATACGTATAATGGTTGAGCACAAAACCCTGTCATTTTGACAGGGTTTTTCTGATTGAATAAATGATAAATAAAAGATTTGAATGAAACCGATTGCGTTAGTTTTTGTTTTAATGTCCTCACCTGTTGCCTATTCAGCAACTAGTTCCCAAACTGCTCAACCTTATATAGAAGATGCGGAACAGCAAAAACTGGACCAAGACATCACTTGGCAAAGGTTAATGTATGCCAATGAAAAAGCTCAAAGTGAAGTCAATTATTCAGGCTATTTCTTATCAAATGATGGGAAGAAAGATTTAAAGCAAGAGTTACACGCCAATATCCAAGCGCTATTCCAATCTGCAGAACCGAATCAGTCGGTTCGTTGTCGCTTTCCTGCACGTAGTCATTGGTTGATGCAGCAATTGCATATTCAAGAACAGCAATTACCTACAGTGACTTGTCCAGAACTGGATGATTGGATTGGACAAATTAAACCCTATAAAGCGACGCTGATTTACGCGACCGACTTTATGGGTAATCCAAGTTCGATGTTTGGGCATACCTTATTGCGCTTAGATCCGAAAGATCAAAAGCAACTCAATTTAGTTTCGTATGCGGTTAATTATGCAGCAACAGTGACGAGTGGTGAAGGTTGGTCTTTTGCCTGGAATGGCTTAACAGGGCAATACCCCGGTGAATATTCCTTAATGCCGTATTACCGTAAGGTGAAAGAATATGGTGACTTGGAGAGCCGTGATTTGTGGGAATATGAACTCAACTTAAGTCCCGACGAAACCCGATTTTTAGTCGAACATATTTGGGAAATGAAACATGTGACTTTTCCCTATTATTTCGTCAGTGATAACTGTGCTTATCGTTTATTGGGTTTGATTGATCTGGTTCGTCCAACGCTTAATTTAAAACAACAATTTAAAGTGGCATCAATTCCTGTTGAAACAATTAAAGCCATTGAGCAGCAAGGCTTGGTCAAAGATACAGTCTATCGTCCTGCCTTGGAAACCCAGTTATTATCACAAGTAAGACAGCATGGTAAAACTTTAGCCAAGGTGGCACATCAGCTCGCTTTTGTTGAAATAAAAGACATGCCGACGATTTTAGAACAGTATCAGGGACGAGATCGCGCCAAAATTTTAGAAATGGCCTATGACGACTTATATCTTCAGTTTATTGGACATAAAGTTGAACCGAGTTTTGCACAGCCACGCTTACGTCAATTATTGAGTTTGCGCAGTCAAATTGATTTGGAAAAACAGCGCCAAGAACCTGTACGACCGAAAGTTGACCCAACGCAAGCGCATGATGCGCGTTATTTTTCGGTCAATATGGGCGAAGTGCAGGGTGAGAAATTTATCGAGTTGGGACACCGTCAGGCTTATCACGACCTGATTGATCCGCAAGGGGGCTTCCGAACGGGTACCCAGTTATTGTTTTGGGAGGGTTCAATTCAATATCGTGAAGATGAGTTAAAGCTGAATCATTTCGACTTTCTTTCGGTGAATTCCTATAACCCGATTACGCCGTTTAAAACACCACTGAGTTGGGGTTTTAATTTGGGATGGCAGCAAGAAGCATTAGAGCAGGGTGGGCAATTTAGTGAATATAAGCAACATGGCGTAGCCAATTTAAAAGTGCAAATGGGCTATAGCTATGCCGATCAAGCGCGTGAACATTTATGTTATGCGCAAATTCAAAATCATATTCAAGCCGGCAAGGCATTGGATCATGGCTGGCGTTTCGGAATGGGACCTACCTTAGGCTGTCAGAACATTTGGTCAGATAAAATTAATTCTTTAATTCAAGTAGAGTTGCCGTATTGGCAAGACTCTCAGCAATGGCAATTGCGGTTAAATACTCAACTGCAATATGTATTGAATCCTCAGAATGCTATTCGTTTCAATTGGCAATATCAACAACAAGACAGCAAAGACTGGATGAAAACCAGTGCGGGATATGTGCGATTTTTTTAGAGTAAAATTTCTAATAAATGCAGGTTTTTCCTCATTATTTATATAAAAAAATTATGCGTTCACAAAGTAATTTTTATCATTATTTGTTATATTAATAAGGTAATTATCTCCCTTTTAAAAAGCGCTTGGAATCAATTGTATGAATAATGAATGTATGGCCATGCTGGCTGAGCAATGGGAACATATATGTCAAAATTATTCATCCGATGATTTACTGCATGCCTTTCAATTTATACAAGATCACTCGCTGATTTTGGTTGAAGAATTTTATAAAAAAATGCTGGTCGAGAAAGAGTCTGCGGAATTTTTTTCAGATGATTTGATTCAACAACGCTTGCTCAACACACTGAATGCTTGGCTGCTTGAGAGCTTTAGTGTCGGCATCAATAAACGCTATAGCGAAGCTGTGCAAAAACAGCACAAGGTGGGTCACGTGCATGCACGTGTGGGCATTCCATCGTGGTTAATCATGCGCGGCATATGTGAGATTGAACGCAAAGTATTTGAACTGGTGGCTCAAAATCCACAACAGGATATGTTCACTGTTTGCAGTTACATTGTCCAAATCATGGGCTTTTCAACTGAAATCATGTGTCGGTCTTATGAATTCAACCTGGAAAAGAATAATGATATAAAACATACCTATCGTTTATTTTCTGCCATGCAAGATGTAGCTTCACAAAAAGACAAGCAACGCAGCTCATTATTAAACTGGGAAAATGAGCTGATGTTTAAGGTGTTCTCAGATGAGCTTAAATTTACTCATCCGTTGCTGTCAAAATCTGAATTTGGCTTATGGTTTATCCATAAAGCCGCTTATGCATTTACTGGTTCTGAGCAGGTTTCGGTCATTATTGATCGTATTTACCAGATTGATCTGCTGAGTCAGCAGGTTTTAAATGCGATCGAAAAAGATAAAGCCATTCAGTTGATTCAGGATATTCGTGAAAATAATAGAGAGATTCAGCATCTGGTCGATCAGCTTTTTCAGGTGGCTGACTATATCGACTCGGGCAGCGATTCCCTCACTCAACTGCTCAATCGCCGTTATTTAAATACCATTGTTTCGCGTGAAATTAATTTTTCCCGTAAAAACAATACTCCATTGTCATTGCTCGCGATTGATGCAGACTTCTTTAAAAGAATTAATGATAAATTTGGACATGCAGCTGGTGACTTGGCTTTACAGTTTATTGGTGAAGTGTTGCTGGAATCAGTTCAGGGCAGTGATTATGCCTTCCGTGTGGGTGGGGAAGAGTTTTTATTGCTGTTGGTGGATAGTGATTTAGGCAGAGCGCAAGAAATTGCAGAAAATATTCGTAGGTGCATTCAGGAAACCACTATTCGCACCACCATGGGAAGTAGTTTTAATTTTACAGTCAGTATCGGATGTGCACTTTACGATGGTCATCCAGATTATCAAAAATTCCTGGATACGGCAGATACAGCACTGTATGCAGCCAAAAATAGCGGTCGAAATCGTGTCTATCTGGCTCAAAACGAGTTGCAGGTTGCTGTTGCTAACACCCCAGAGTCTGTACAACTCTAACAAAAACATTAAATATTGGACTGCTTCATCCAGTCTTGGATTTTTTGTTTTTGCACTACGTATTCGGGATGGGCTTTGGCTTCATCCCATTTGTAAAAAAATGCATGCCATATCAGCACAGACAAAATCATTCTATTGTAAATAGTCTAAGAAAAACTGATCAATTTTTTCGCAATTAATCTACGATAGATAGCGAGCGAGGAGAGAAGGGTTCCAGTAATGACATATACTGAACCTATAAGTTCGCTACTATTTTAAAATTTTTATAAAAACATAAAAGGAAAAACCTGTATCCACAGGTTTTAGGCTTCCACTACGACAAAATATTTTCTAACGGCTTCAACCACTTCAAATTTTCCAGTAAAGCCGGGCGGGATAATGCCAGCTTCACCCGCTTTAATTTCGACAAAATTCTGCGTGTTGGCATCATGCAAGCGTACCAGACCTTCAATCACTTGAAAGAATTCCTGTTTGTTGGCCGCAAATTGAATATTCCATGCACCCACTTCACAGGTCCAGATACCACAGTTCATATTGGGATGCTCATATAAACTTTGGGTCATACGTTTAGGATTGCCTGCAACCAGACGATCGGGACGGGGATAATCAATCGTTACTTCACTCTGAGTTAAACCGTGACCTGCTAACCAAATAGATGACATGATTGATCCTTAAAGTTAAAAGTTGCATAAATGCAAAAAGTTAAAGCCTATATAAAAAAGCCCCGAACAATCGGGGCTTTTTAAAAGCTGAAAGATCTTAAAGACTTTCAGGTAAAGCTGTCAAGAATTCACGACGTTCATCTTTATTGGTTTTGAAATCACCGACAAAAGAAACCGTACGGGTGGTGGATTCCTGTTTCCCCACACCGCGCATCATCATACACATATGTGCAGAATCAATCATCACCGCAACACCGCGTGCTTTAGTCACTTCAGCCACAGCTTCAGCAATCTGTTGAGTCAGGTTTTCCTGAATCTGTAAACGACGCGCAAACATTTCAGTAATGCGGGCAAATTTAGATAAACCTAAAACATTGCCTTCAGGTAAATAAGCAATATGCACACGACCGTAGAAAGGCAATAAATGGTGTTCGCATAAAGAATAGAATTCAATATTCTTGACTAAAACCATTTCACGGTTGTCAGAAGGGAAGACCGCATTATTGGTCACTTCTTCTAAAGTTTTGCTATATCCAGACGTTAAATACGAAAAAGCTTTAGCAGCACGCATTGGCGTATCTTTAAGACCAGGACGATTAAGATCTTCACCAACGGCAGTTAAAATGTTGGCGTAGGATTGCTGCATAGACATAAGACGTGTTCACTTACACTGATATCGAACAAGGACGGCATTGTAGCAGAAAACCGCTACAATGCCGTGTTTTGGGGAAAAATTCCGATTACTGTTTAAATTTAGGGTTTTTTTCGCTTCGTTTTAGCAAGACTAAAACTGCACCCGTGCCCCCTTGTTTTTCAGGTGCACTGACAAACGCCAAAACATCACGGTGCTGACGAAGCCAGCCATTGACATAAGTTTTTAAAATGGCTTCCGGACCTTTGCCGTGCACAATTTTAATGACATTCTGATTTTCATCTGTGGCCATTTGAATAATCTGTAACACCGCAGCTCGCGCATCTTCAACCGTACAGCCATGCAGGTCAACTGCTTCAAACCAGCGCAGGTTACCGGCTTTTAAATCTTCAAAAACTTTGTGCTGTAAAGTGGCAATGCGATAGCTTAATGTAGCTTGACTGGCTACCGGATTCAGCATGGCTTGGGTGTCAGAAAGCTCTGCATTGTCTATTTGCATTGGGCCAGTGGCTGAAGCACGTTTCGCTAAAGTTTGTGCATCCATTTTTTTCTTTTTGTCTTTTTCAATCTTTGCAATATTACTGGTGTCCATTTTTTTGACACCTTGCATCGACTTTTGGAACAAATCGAAATCATCTTCCTGTTCTTGCTGGGCCTGAGCTTTAGGCTCAGGTTGTTTGGCAATGGCAGTTGAATGCGGATTGGTCATTTGCTTTTTAAAAGATTTCAGCAAGTTGTACTGATCTTTCGAAAGCGAAGAATCATGTTTACTCATAATCTTAATTATTCATCAAACAGTTTCAGGCTGACCAAATAATGCGGTGAATGCATGATCTGGACGAGGCTGTTTCATAAAACTTTCACCCACAAGGAAGGCATGAATGTCATGCTGTTGCATCATGTGGACATCATTCGGGGTAGCAATACCACTTTCAGTCACCAGTAAACGTGAAGGCTCAAGTAGTTTTTTCAAACGAAGTGATGTATTTAAATCGACATCAAAGGTTTTTAAATTACGGTTATTCACGCCTAAGAGACAACGCTCTGAAAGTCTCAGTGCACGTTCAAGCTCAGCTTCATCATGCACTTCAACCAGAACATCTAGATTGTGTTCAAAGGCGGTTTTCGACATTTCTTCCAGTTGCTGGTCAGACAGACAGGCCACAATTAGAAGAATACAGTCTGCATGCAAGGCACGTGCTTCAATGACACCATAAGGATCAATCAGGAAATCCTTACGTAGTGCTGGAAGGGCACAGTGCTGACGAGCAATCGAAATATTTTCATCTGCACCTTGGAAAAAATCCACATCAGTTAATACTGATAAACAGGCTGCGCCCGCTTGCTCATATTGCTGGGCAATTTCAGCAGGATTAAAGTTTTCCCGAATCACGCCTTTAGACGGAGAGGCTTTTTTAATTTCAGCAATTACACCTGGACGTTTGCTTAACAGGCTTTGCGCGAAACCACGCACCGGTGTTGCTGCCTGCGCCAGTTCTTCAACATCTTTATAACTATGTTGTTTTAAACGTACAGCAAATTCGACCTGTTTACGGTCAACAATTTTACCTAAAATGGTATTTGCGATATCTAGCATGACAATATTTCCTATCTAGCCTTAAGCTTCGTATTCTTTGAGTGTTTTGGTGAATTCAGACAAAACACTCATTTTTTCTAAAGCTTGTCCGCCATAAATAATGTCATGTGCCAGTGCCACACCTTGTTTATAGCTTGTGGTTAAGCCGGAGACATAAATGCCTGCACCTGCATTGAGTGCAATCATGTTGGCCGCTTTTTCACCTTTTGCCGATTTTTTCTTGCCTAAAGCATCTTTAATTAAAGCCAAACTTTCAGCTGAATCTTCAACAATTAAACCGGTTAAAGTCTGTGATTCAATGTCGACATCTTCAGGGTTAATCATCCATTCGGTGATTTCACCATCTTTGAGCTCAGCGACATAGGTTGAAGAAGCCAGACTGATTTCATCCAAACCATCTTTGGAATGAACTACCATGACATGCTCAGCACCGAGTTGTTTCATGACTTCGGCAATCGGGCGACACAATTCATTGCTGAATACACCAATCACAAAACGCTTTACGCCAGCAGGGTTGGTGAGTGGACCAAGCAGGTTGAAAATACTGCGGAAGCCCAATTCTTTACGTGGACCCGCTGCATATTTCATGGCTTTGTGATGATTCGGAGCAAACAAGAAACCGACGCCCATTTCACGAATACAGCGTTCAGTTTGTTGCATGTTTAAATCAAGATTAATGCCTGCTTGCTCAAGCAAGTCCGATGAACCTGATTTGGTTGAAACACCACGGTTACCGTGTTTGGCAATGGTTGCACCCGCAGCTGCAATCACAAAGGCAGAGGCAGTAGACACATTAAACAGGTTTTGACCGTCACCGCCAGTACCGACGATATCAACTAAATATTGAATATCGCTAACATCAATTTTAATCGAAAATTCACGCATCACGCGAGCAGCTGCGGTAATTTCGTCAATGCTTTCGCCTTTTAAGCGTAAGCCCATCATCAGCGCACCAATTTGTGCATCGGTTGCCTCACCCGACATGATGCTGCGCATCACAGCTTCCATTTGAGGCTGGGTCAGGTGAATCTGTTTGGTAATATTATTTAAAGCTTGTTGAATGTTCATTATTTTCGTTACGCTCTTTATGCATAAATTTCGAGAAAGTTTTGGAAGATTTGATGACCATGCTGGCTCAAAATAGATTCAGGGTGGAACTGCACGCCTTCGACGGCTAATGTCTTATGTTTGACACCCATGATTTCTTCCATACTGCCATCGGCTTCATTGGTCCAACAGGTCACTTCCAAACAATCCGGCACAGTCGCCTGATCAATCACCAGTGAATGATAGCGCGTTGCCGAAAACGGAGAAGGCAGGTTGCTGAAAATGCCTTTGTTGCTGTGGTACATGTCGGACAAACGACCGTGCATGACATTTTTTGCGCGAATAATATCGCCACCAAAAGCTTGTCCAATGGCTTGATGTCCTAAACACACGCCAAGCAATGGAATTTTGCCGGCAAAGTGCTGAATCGCTGGAATTGAAATTCCGGCTTCACTTGGCGAACACGGGCCAGGACCAATCACCAGATACTTGGGTTGCCATCGCTCGATATCTTCCAATGTCACGGCATCATTACGGACTACTTTTACGTCTTGATTTAACTCGCCAAAATATTGAACGATGTTATAGGTAAAGGAGTCATAGTTGTCGATCATTAAAAGCATGAGCTAACCTATTGAAATTTACGCACTTATATGTGCTCGAATAGTCCAGGAATACTCACATTGTTTCCAGTTTCAATGCACAACCTTATATCAATAAAGTTTATTGAAACGGATAAAAAATGGAGTGCGAATAATCATAGCAAAAAATAAGCATTTTCGGCTGAACTATTTCTATGATAATGATTTTAGAGGAATCACAGGATAAGAATAAGCTGATTTATTTACATTTTGTCTTGAATGAAATTCATCGCTGTTTATTTCAACCATTGAAACCATCTTTAAAGAATATGGAGGCTTTATTTCGATTTAAAAGCAATGAATGAGGTGATGAAATTGAATTTAAGTAATAGGCTAACTATAAGTAAGTTTTATGGGTGTGAAAATTTGATTAGTTGAAGCTGAACTTAATAAAGGAGCATGCATAGAAGGAAATGTGATCCAACCTTAATCCCCAAAATGGCGCACAGTCTTTCTTTATTAAAATGCTGAAAAAATCTACGAGTCAAACTGTCTTGAATATAAAATCTTGAAAAAATAATAAGATAATCTCATTCTAAATTTAAATTTATACAATGGGGTAAAATTAAATAGTTGAAATATTAAGTAATTAAATCATCGACATGGATATAAGTTGATTTTTAAGTATATATTTTAATCTGATGAAAAGGAAAGTGAACCCAATAGATGAAAACAAGGCTCATTTACAACTTTTAAAAATAAACTCGCACCATTTTGATACACTGAAAGTGGCTTTTTAAGCAAAAGTAATTAAGAGTGTTTGAATATGGTGCATTTACATTTGCACACAGTATAATAGCGTCAAACTAAAGTATCTAAATCTTCTATTCTGATAAAGAATTCAATATTTTATCTTTGTTTTTTAAAGTTGGTACGGGATTTGCTTTATAACTGCCAACTACTAACACGCACTTAACAGGTGCAACAAAAAATCATCGGAGCACAATGAGCATGGCGAACAAGGTCCTTCAACTCATCCAAGAAAGTGGCGCAAAATGGGTCGATTTTCGCTTTACTGATACTAAGGGTAAAGAGCAACACGTAACTTACCCAGCAGATACGATTGACGAAGATACATTTGAAGACGGTAAAATGTTTGATGGTTCTTCAATTGGCGGTTGGAAAGGCATCGAAGCATCTGACATGATTTTACGTCCAGATGCTGCAACATGCTTCCTTGACCCGTTCTTTGCTGAAGCAACAGTTGTTGTAACTTGTGACGTGATCGAGCCTTCAACTGGTCAAGGTTACGACCGTGACCCACGTTCAATTGCTCGCCGTGCAGAAGAATATTTGAAATCTACAGGTATCGGTGATACTGCATTCTTTGGTCCGGAACCAGAATTCTTCGTATTTGACGAAGTGAAATGGGAAATCGATATGTCTGGCGCGCGCCATACATTGATCGCTGAAGAAGCTGCATGGTCAACAAACAAAGACTACGAAGGTGGTAACTCTGGTCACCGTCCACGTGTTAAAGGCGGTTACTTCCCAGTTCCTCCTGTGGATTCTTCACATGACATGCGTGCAGAAATGTGTGCAAAAATCGAAGACATCATGGGCCCTGGTCGTGTAGAAGTACATCACCACGAAGTTGCATCTTGCCAGTTGGAAATTGGTGTGAGCTTCAACACGATGGTTCGTAAAGCGGACGAAGTTCAACAGTTCAAATATGCTGTTTGGAACGTTGCGCATCAATATGCTAAAACTGCAACCTTTATGCCTAAACCAATGGTTGGCGATAACGGTTCTGGTATGCACGTTCATATGTCGATCTCTAAAGATGGCAAGAACTTGTTTGCTGGTGATGAATATGCAGGCTTGTCAGAAATGGCGCTTTACTTCATTGGTGGTGTGATTAAACATGCTCGTTCATTGAATGCAATCACAAACCCTTCTACAAACTCGTACAAGCGTTTGGTTCCGCATTATGAAGCGCCGATTATGCTTGCTTACTCAGCACGTAACCGTTCTGCTTCTATCCGTATTCCTTACGTTTCTAGCCCTAAAGGCAAGCGTATTGAAGCACGTTTCCCAGATCCAATGATGAATCCGTACTTAGGTTTTGCGGCATTGTTGATGGCTGGTCTTGATGGTATTCAAAACAAGATCCACCCAGGTGAAGCTGCTGACAAGAACTTGTATGATCTTCCTCCTGAAGAAGAAGCGAAAATCCCTACAGTGGCTCACAGCTTAGATATGGCTCTTGAAGCACTTGCTGCTGATCATGACTACTTGTTAAAAGGTGGCGTGTTCACTAAAGAAATGCTTGATGCCTATATCGAACTTAAAACTGAAGAAGTACGTCGTCTGAACACGACTACTCACCCAGTTGAATTTGATATGTATTACAGCCTTTAATTCTTTTAAGAATTTAAGCTTTAAAAACCCGCTCATGTAGCGGGTTTTTTTGTATCATTGTTTTTGAAACTCATTATTGTAAATACTATGGCACAACGTAAAAAACACACCAGTTTTTATCCGTGGATTGATCCTAAAGATCATGAGCAAGGTTTTAAAATGAACTTTTCTGCCGTGACCTATGTAGAAGTGGGACGCACGGTGGAAGGCTATAAACAAGCTGAATTTGTGGGGGTGAAAAATCCAGAACTCGCTCTAGACTTTGATTATCCTAAAAGTTTTTATTTGAGTGCCGAAGGGATGATTTTAATCAAGACACCGCAGGGCAAATTTGAAGTGATTGCCAAAACAGATAATTGTTAATTGCATTTGATTGGGTATGATGGGGAAGAGTCATGGCTGAGTTAATATGGCTATTGCTAACATGATGTATATATGAGATTAAAATCAATCAACCTAAATGAGCAGGGGACTTATGCAAAACAAGCGAGCATGTAAACGACAGGATAAACAGATTCCTGCTGAATTACGTGAATGGTTGTATGCATCGGGTTCACTCACGCAGCAACTGACAGATTTAGCGGATGGAGAGTTTAAAGTACAGCCCATCCAAGAGCATTTTTTGCGTTTAAGCTTTGCAGACAGCCAGTGGATGAACATGCCGCATCAGCATACCTCATGGGTGCGTGAAAGTTATTTATATGGCTGTGAAGATCAGCCTTGGGTGAAAGCGAAAAGTATCTTTCCAATTTTAAGTTTGCAATCTCGTGCACGTATCTTCCAGCATATTGGCAAAAAGCCAATTGGCTGGTTCTTGTTTCAACGTACCAATCCCCATTGCGAGCGCCGTGTGATTCTGCTTGA
The DNA here is from genome assembly GCF_004336635.1 of Acinetobacter sp. ANC 4862. Classification (GTDB taxonomy): domain Bacteria; phylum Pseudomonadota; class Gammaproteobacteria; order Pseudomonadales; family Moraxellaceae; genus Acinetobacter. The sequence goes on along the minus strand of NZ_SJXH01000001.1, from coordinate 113,618 downwards.
AGATGGTTGGACGCGGCAAAGTTGCTATACTTGGCATGGTTGTAAATTTATTGTTCAAGAGACTTTTTTGCCTGCTTTTGAACAGTTTATTCAGCAAAATACTTCACAAAAAAATATTTAACAGAAACTTGGTTAAGGACAGTCATGGACACTGCGCAACAAACTACATGGCGTGAGCGTTTAGCAGCGTATTACTATTTATGTCGTTTTGATAAGCCGATTGGCACAGAGTTGGTGTTTTGGCCGACTATGTGGGCATTGTGGATTGCAGCCAAAGGCGTACCCGACTTAAAAATACTGTTGTTGATGATCTTGGGTGTGGTCTTTATGCGTGCAGCGGGTTGTGCCATAAATGACTTTGCAGACCGTAAAGTGGATGGCGCTGTTGCCAGAACCAAAGATAGACCTTTAGCGACAGGGGTGATTAAGCCGATAGAAGCCATTTGGGTATTCTTAATTCTTGTTGCTGCCAGTGCCTGCCTGTTGTTGTTCTTGCCGATTGAAACCTTTTATTGGTCATTCGGTGCGTTGTTTTTAGCCTTTATTTATCCCTTCATGAAGCGCTATACAAACTTGCCGCAAGTATTTTTAGGGGCTGCATTTTCCTGGTCTATTCCAATGGCCTATACCTCAGTAGGGCAGACGCCTGATTTAACCTGCTGGCTGCTGTATTTTGGCAATCTGGCATGGACGGTGGCTTATGACACGCAATATGCGATTACAGATCGTGAATATGACTTAAAGATTGGGGTGAAATCCACAGCGATTTTATTTGGAAAATACGATATTGAAATCATCTCGCTATTACAAGCTATCAGTGTGTTGCTGATTGGAGCTGCACTGTTCATCGAAGACTTGCTTGTTCCCTTTGGTTTGATCGCATTATTAGTCGTTATAGCTGACTTTATTTATCAATGGACAAAAACCAGGGACAGAAATCCACAACTTTGCTTTTGGGCATTCCGTCATAACCGTTGGGTGGGGCTGATCATCTTTGCTGGAATCTTGATTACATTGCTTTAATGCTGTGCTGGTCTGAACGTTGAATTTTATAACAAGCATCTACTAAATTGTATTTAGCCAGATGCTTTTTTATGCTTAATTAAAATATCGTGGTATTGAAATCACTTAGAATAAAAAGTACGCATAAAATTCGAATAATAGGCGTTGTGCAAATTATCCCATCGATCACAAGCATCGTGAGCTGTATTTGAATGATGCTGGCTTGTCTCAGATTAAACTGGATTGTATTCCACTGATTGTTTTAGCGCCGATTACGCTAGCTTTAGCGGCTTGGCTATTTAGAAATAGACTTTTATCGGTGAATTTCTAAAGAATGTCTTTATGCAGCTGTTTAACATTTGGAATTTCAGTGTAGCGTAGTACACGATAACCGGCTTCATGCAGCATGTGGTCACGAAATTTATCTTCTTCAACTTTGTATAAATGCGTCGAGTCATCTAACTCAATAATCACTAAAACTTGTAGCGATTCATTAAGTAAAACGAAGTCGGTGACCTTGCGATTAAACTTGTTGCGAATTTTAAGATTATGACTGGTAATTAATGCACTAAAAGCAACTTGTGCCAAGACATGGTATTGAGGGAAGGCTTCTTTTAAACGCACGTACATTCTGCATTCATAAGGCGTAATGACGCGTTTGGGATAAAACTTTTTTTTGGTTTTGAAATATTGCTGAGCACACAGGATGATCAATGCAAGACTGGTAATAATACCAATCACAAGAAAGGTAGATGAACTGGAATTAAACACGATACGAATCTACAGATAAGAAAAAACCCACTTAAGTAGAGTGGGTTTTTAGAATTTGGCTCTCCAACCTGGGCTCGAACCAGGGACCTGCGGATTAACAGTCCGTCGCTCTACCGACTGAGCTATTGGAGAATCTGGTACGCATTCTATGTATCTAAGCTGAAGGGGTCAAGGGCTTATGCTTAAAAAAAACATGAAAATGAATTGAATGTTTTAAAAATAAACTTATTGCTGATTATTTAAGTGATTTTATGAGGTCTATATAATTTTCTTTGCTTTGTAAGGGGTGTGCTTTACGGCATTCATTGATCAATTGCATCAGCTCGGCTTGGGTAAGCTCAGGTTTGAGTTGTTGTTGAATGTGTTTTAAAACCTCTGGGTTCTTTTGGGGTAAATTACGGGTGCAATGAAATAAGCGTTCATACATGAGCGCAGAAGCCTGCTTTTTATTTTCAGAATTTTGACTGCATTGAAACACTGCGAACATGACAACAATCAAAATAATCCAGAAAATGAGAGATTTTAACCAGGTTGCATTCATGGCGGCTTATTAAAATATTTTTATTAGAATTAACATAACTAAATTTTAATAAGCGAACAATAGATAGGGGAATGATCAACAATTTTAATCAAGAGAGGTTATCCCAGAAAACAGATCAAAAGTACGGGTTGTACGAGATGTGAAAAGAAATTTGGTGGATAAAAAAAGCCCACTTCATCATGAGTGGGCTTTTTAGAATCTGGCTCTTCCACCTGGGCTCGAACCAGGGACCTGCGGATTAACAGTCCGTCGCTCTACCGACTGAGCTATGGAAGAATAGATGGCTCTCCAACCTGGGCTCGAACCAGGGACCTGCGGATTAACAGTCCGTCGCTCTACCGACTGAGCTATTGGAGAATCTGATGCGCATTTTAGGGATGAAAAGCTAAGTCGTCAACACGTAAATATAAACAAATGAATCATTTGCCTTATAATTATGCAGATATGCCCTAAAAATAAAAAAACCACCCATAAAGGGTGGTTTTTTTATGCAGAAAATAAAATTTATTTTAAATCTTATTTTTCAACGCCAGCTTCTTGGCCAGCATATTTAGCATTTGCATAATCCCAGTTTACCAAGCTTTCTAGGAAAGTTTTGATGTAAGCAGGACGTGCATTACGGTAGTCGATGTAATAAGCATGTTCCCAAACGTCAATCGTCAACACTGCAACTTTACCGTGAGCAAGTGGAGTGTCAGCATTTGAAGTTTTAAGAATAGACAAGTTGCCATTTACTTGGTCAGCAACCAACCAAGCCCAACCTGAACCGAATTGAGTGGTTGCAGCAGCAGCGAATTCTTCAGCAAATTTTTCATAAGAACCGAAAGCTTCATCAATTTTAGCAGCTAAAGTACCAGTCGCTTTACCACCACCGTTTTTAGCCATACAGTTCCAGTAGAAGGTATGGTTCCAAACTTGAGCAGCGTTGTTGAATACGCCAGCTTTAGCAGCATCACCAGCAGATGCTTTGATGATTTCTTCTAAAGTTTTACCTTCAAGGTCAGTACCTTTGATCAGGTTATTCAAGTTTACAACGTAAGTGTTGTGGTGTTTGTCGTGATGGTATTCTAAAGTTTCTTTGCTGATGTGTGGAGCAAGATCTTCGTAACCGTATGGAAGTGCCGGTAAAGTAATCGTTGTCATGTTTTCAATTCCTTGCGTTTTGCTGGGTTTTGACATTAAGTGGCCTTATTGTAATGGATTCTTTGCCTAAATTGCGCATTGCTTATAAATAACAATACAGAATAAAGCCTGAATTTATACGTATAAAGAAAATGTCAAACCGTCAAATTTAAATTAAATCGGATTGTTTAATTCGAAGTAACTATACTCAATATCGAACTGTTCTGAAATAGCTTTTGCAAGGCGTTGTACGCCATAACGCTCGGTTGCATGATGCCCGCAAGCGTAATAATGCACGTTCAGTTCTTTGGCTTCATAATAGGTGCGCTCACTGACTTCACCAGAAATGTAGGCATCACAATTTTGCTCAGCTGCTTTGCCAATAAAATCTTGTGCACCACCGGTACAGAAACCGATTTTTTGGATTGATGTTTTATCAGCAGCAAGATGAATGGCATTAAAATCTAAACGCTGCGATACATACAGTTTAAATTCTGCAGCAGACACAGGCTGTTTTAAATAACCAATATTACCAATCGGATTACGTTCGCTTGGGTCTAAAGCTTCAATATTTTCTAATGCTAAAATATCTGCAATCGCCGCATTATTACCTAAAGTAGGGTGACTATCTAAAGGTAAATGATAACCCACCAATGAAATATCATGTTGAATCAGGCTTTTTATGCGTTTACCGCGCATGCCGGTAATTGGGTAGGGTTCGCCTTTCCAGAAGTAGCCGTGATGGACCAGCAGCAAATCCGCACCTTGTTCAATCGCTGCATCAATTGCATCTTGAGATGCGGTGACAGCACACAATATTTTATTTACATCGGATTTGCCTTCAATTTGCAAACCATTGGGTGCATAGTCTTTAAATTCGTGTGATTTCAGGGTTTGGTTACACCACTGAATAATCTCATTGAGCTTTGCCATAAATTTTTCAACAGCCTAAATATTTAACATCATCAAAACATATTTTGAATTGTAACTAAAGCATGACAAAACTCTTGCACTATTTTTATGTTTCCTGCTGTATTTCATTTTACAATGGCGCATAAATTACTTAGTCATCAACGAATTAAAATATTGTTAGAGGAAATTAACGTGCGTCGCACCTTTACATGGTTACCTTGGGTTTTACTCATTTTGGTCACGCTGGGTTTTCTTGCATGGCAACAATATCAGCAGCCTAAAGCACCTGTTGCATCTGATGGTGTAAAAATGCCGGTAGAGAAAGTGGAGCCTTTAGTCAGTACCACGAGAACAGGCGGTATTGAATCCTATAATGCTGCGGTTAAAGTTGCTGCGCCTGCGGTAGTAAATATTTTTACCACCCAGAAAGTGAAGCAAGCTGAACATCCTTTGTTAAATGATCCTGCATTTCGTGAATTTTTTGGTGATCAAGTGCCAGATCAATTCGGTCAGGAGCAAAATGAAAATAGCCTAGGTTCTGGTGTTATTGTTCGTTCAGATGGTTATATCTTGACCAATAATCATGTGATTGCACAGGCTGATCAAATTGTCGTGGGATTAAATGATGGGCGTCGTGCGGTAGCAAAAATTATTGGTACTGATCCCGATTCTGATCTTGCCGTGATTAAGATTGAACTCGACAAGCTGCCGGTTTTGCCTTTTAAACTCAGTGCTAATGAAGTGGGGGATGTTGTTCTTGCCATTGGTAATCCATTTGGTGTGGGGCAGACCGTCACTCAAGGGATTATTTCTGCCACCAATCGTTCGGATTTGGGGATCAACACTTATGAAGACTTCATTCAAACCGATGCTGCCATTAATCCGGGTAACTCGGGTGGTGCGCTGATTGATGTGGCGGGTAATTTGATTGGGGTGAACACGGCTATTTTCTCGCAATCCGGTGGTTCATTGGGTATTGGTTTCGCTATTCCGGCGAAGGTCTGTCAGCAAATCCTGAATTCAATTTTAAAAGATGGTCGCGTGGTTCGTGGCTGGTTGGGTATTAGCCTCATGCCAGTGCAACAGGAAAATATTCTTGAGCCTAAACAAACAGGTGTCGTAGTTGCAGACGTGCTTCCTCAAGGTCCTGCAGCCAAGGCTGGAATCAAGAAAGGCGATAAAATTATTCAGGTAAATGGTGAAACCATTACTTCTGCATCGCACTTGATTAATTATGTTGCGTTGCAAGCTCCGAATAGCACAATCAAAATTGAAGTGATTCGAGATGAGAAACCATTAATCCTGAATGTGGTGGTGACTGAACGTAAAGCACAGAATAATAATTCACAATATATTCCTTTACCGGAGTAATAAAATAATCTTTACATTCATCCATATTAAGATGGGATGAATGGAGAAAAGCGCATTTCGATGCGCTTTTTTTATTGTTTACCCATTATTTCACTACGAATTTTTATATCTCAATCAATTTATGACTATGAGTGGACTAACTTGATAGCGGATAGATATTTGCAGATTTGATTTTAATAAAGAGCCAATTAAGATCATTGTTTTTATGATGATTTGAATAGTTATGGATTATTTAGGCAAAAAAAAGCCCGCTTTAATGCTGCGGGCTTTTTCGTATTTGGCTCTCCAACCTGGGCTCGAACCAGGGACCTGCGGATTAACAGTCCGTCGCTCTACCGACTGAGCTATTGGAGAATCTGCATGCGATTATAAGGAGATTTTGTAGAGGGTCAAGCTAAAAGTGTCATGATTCCTTAATTTTTGTGCTGTATGCTTTTTATTTAGACAAATAAATCAAAAATGTTAAAAAAACTTGCACAGCCAAAATCGGCTTGTTAGATTAAATGCATAACAGAGCGTTTGAATGAAAGTTCAAACAGTGTGGATTTAAACCAACTTGCCAGCACTAAAATGGCTAAACAGGAGAAAGCGAATGCATACGCTGACGATTGCCGAAATCTTTTCAAATTTATCTTTTTATCAAGACAATTACCTTTCTATCATTCAAGATCCACAACGCTATCAAACTGCCGTTGAAGATGCTTATGTCCAGGTCTGGCCTGTAGGAACTCAAGCCTTATATTTGGGTGATTTGTTGCAGCTTTGGTTTAGTGATAAATGGTTGATTGATTCACCTTGTCAATTATTACTAGAAAGCTATTCAAATGGTCGTAAGCAACCTTTGCAACGTGATCATGATCTGTATTTATATCAATTGAATGGCAGCGCTTTATCCGGACGTAATAACTCGAAAGTTTGGTCAATATCGGAACAGAAGAAACTTGCTGTATCTCTCGATAGCGTGTTCAAATATTTATGTATTTATAAAGCGACGTCACGTCCAGAAGTGCCTTTTCCAGAGCTAACGAAATCACTTAAATCGGCTGTTTAATGATGAGTGATTGCTAAAGCTTAAGTAACTTAACTTAAGCTTTAGTTGAATCAGGACGTGCTCCAAATACGGCATTTTTTGTATTAACGAATAATCATACACGTCGCAGTAGCATGGGCATAAAGTTTGCCATCTTCATCAATAATTTTACCTTCAGAAATCCCCAAGTTCTTGCTGATATTAATAATGGTGCCCACGGCATGTAGTTCTTTGTCTTTGGGAATGGGACGGCACATTTTTATATTCAAGTCGATGGTGCCATAGCCTACGCCTGCTTCCAGCATACTGTGTACCGCACAACCGGTGACGGAATCCAGTACTGTTGCGGCAAAACCACCGTGTACGCTCCCTAAAGGATTTAAGTGGCGATGATCTGCTTTTACTTTGAAATGAATCGTTCCTGCTGAAACTTCATAAGGCTGCATTGGTATGGTTTCACTAATACTTGCAGGTGGGATTTTCCCTGTACACATGGCTTGTAACAGTTGCAGCCCTGTCATTTCTTTGGGGTTCATTGCGATCATTCCTGAATGATGATTAAGTTTTAAAAAGGTACTGCTGAATACGTTAGTTGGCTGCTGCATATTCATCAAGTCAACTCAGATAATGTTATATGCTTCAGTCATGCTATTTATTATAGGTTTTTGGTAAGTATCTGCTTTAAAACATAAGGTTAATATAATATTAAAATTAGACGGTGGTGCGCATATAAAAATTTTTATCAATTTTATTTTTATAAATTTTTTAATTAAAAACAATTGCTTATATTTCTTGAGTTATTGGGATGACATTAACAATCAGGTAAAAGTGATCTCTAAAAGTATTAATTTGGAGTTTGTGATGAGCTTGAACAGAGGTTACAAGTTTATTTGATATAAGGCATTAGAGATAAAGATTGGAGCTTATGTCTAAATTTGTATATCTATGAGAATGAATGAAAGCCCGTCGTTGAATATGGATGCTCAACAATGTTCTTAAAAATAACTTTGGCAATGATTGCCTTTGCTGCAAATTCAGTGTTGTGTCGTTTGGCTTTAGCGGGACATGAAATTGACCCGTTAAGCTTTAGTGTGATTCGTGTTTGTAGTGGTGCTGGGGTTTTATTGATACTGTGGTTGCTCAGTCAGAGGCGTCAGTTCATACAATGGCATTTAAATAGCGCATTGGCTTTGGCGATTTATATTGTGGCATTTTCATATGCTTATCTTAAAATTGATGCGGGTGTGGGCGCACTTTTACTGTTTGGAACAGTGCAATTGACCATGGTGTTTTATGCGGTTTTTCATGGTGAGAAACTGAATTTAAAACGTGGTTTGGGTTTGATGATGGCGTTAACCGGAATCATTATTCTGCTGTTACCGGGTGCGAGTGCGCCGAGTTTGAGTTATTCGATCATTATGATGATTTCAGGTTTGGCTTGGGCTGCTTACAGTATTTTGGGTAAGCACATGCAAAATCCGTTATCGGGTAGTGTAGGTAATTTTCTTCTGGCGATCCCTTTGGTGATGATTGCGTATTTTGTATTGCATCAAGATGCAATAATCACTCCTCAAGGTGTTGCTCTCGCTGTGTTGTCAGGTGGCGTAACCTCTGGGGGCGCCTATGTATTGTGGTATTCCATTGTTAAGCGTATAGATCGTATAGATGCAAGTACTGTGCAATTGAGTGTACCGTGTTTAGCTATTTTGGGTGGTTCACTTTTTATTGGCGAAACAATTGGACTACGGATTATTTTATCTACCGTGATTGTCTTGCTGGGGATTTTTTTAGTTATTTATGCAGGCAAACATAGCGTTAAAGGCAATCACTAAGTCACTTTTTATATTGAATAAAACTTTATTATTAAAAAAACCCGCGATAAACGCGGGTTTTTCTCATATAACTTATTGCTAAGTTATAGATTATTTTTCAGCAGCAATTGAAGCAATCGCAGCGTCAACGCCTTCGATTGAATCAGCAGCTTTCTTGATACGCGCTAACGCATCTACAAGCACTTCATCAGCAGTTGCATAAGAAATACGCATATAACCGCCTAGACCGAATGCATCACCAGGAACAACAGCAACACCTGTTTCTTCCAATAACCATGCAGAGAATTCTGTGCAAGATTTTAAGCCTTTTGCACGAATCAATGGGCGGATGTTTGCATATGCATAGAATGCACCATCAGCAGGTAAGCAAGTAATACCTTTGATGTCATTTAAGCCTTTAACAACCAGGTCATGACGACGTTTGAATGCTTCAATCATTGGCTCAAGCACGTCTTGAGGACCATTCAATGCAGCTTCAGCAGCAACTTGAGAAATCGAAGTCGGGTTTGAAGTTGATTGAGACTGGATTTTTTTCATTGCACCAATCAATTTAGCAGGACCTGCTGCATAGCCAATACGCCAGCCAGTCATTGCATATGCTTTAGACACACCGTTAAGTACGATTACGCGGTCATAAAGATCTGGAGCAACAGTTGCGATGTTGTAGAACTCGTCATCCCAACGGATTGGTTCGTACATGTCATCTGAAGCAACCAATACTTCTGGGTATTTACGAAGTACTTCAGCCAAAGCTTCTAATTCAGCTTTAGTGTAGATCATGCCGGTAGGGTTAGAAGGGCTGTTAAGCACCACTAAACGCGTTTTGTCAGTGATTGCTGCTTCTAATTGCGCAGGCGTGATTTTGAAACGTTGTTCTTCACCACATTTCACAACAACTGGAACACCTTCAGCGATAATCACCATGTCTGGATAGCTGACCCAGTATGGCGCAGGGATGATCACTTCATCACCTTTGTTTAACAAAGCAAGTGCCAAGTTAAAGAATGATTGTTTACCACCGCAAGAAACCAGGATCTGGTTTGCTGCATAGTCAAGATTATTGTCGCGTTTGAATTTTGCGATAATCGCTTTTTTAAGACCTGGAGTACCGTCAACAGCGGTATATTTGGTAAAACCGTTGTTAATCGCAGTAATTGCTGCATCTTTGATGTGTTGTGGGGTATCAAAATCTGGTTCACCTGCACCCAAACCAATTACGTTTTTACCAGCAGCTTTAAGTTCAGCAGCTTTATTGGTAACAGCAAGTGTAGGGGACGGTTTGATGGCATTGACACGATCAGAGAGACGTACGTCCACGGCAGTATTCCTTCTTATAGGGATTAAAAAATAAAAAAGCACACTATCTTAGCCTAAAAAACAGGAGAAAGGGGTGCAAGAAATATACGATATGTAAAAAAAATATTTTTATGAATAATTGTTTCAATAGTTTTGGCTTTAATGGATACGATTTTATGTTTTTACAGGAATAGAAAATAACTCAATAAATTGAATGTTTGGAAAGAGCTTTAACCTAAATAACGCGACTGGATGAAATAAAAAAGTTTAAACATAAAAATGGCTACATTGAAGTAGCCATTTTTAAGCTGCAATTTAAATAGAAGAATTACATGAAAAATAATTACATGAAACGAGACAAGTCTTCTTCAGGACGTGCAGTCAGTACTTCAACACCAGTTTTGGTGACTAAAAGAGTGTGTTCATATTGTGCAGATAACTTATGATCTTTAGTCACTACAGTCCATTTGTCACCTAATAATTTAGTTTGCCAAACACCAGCGTTCACCATAGGTTCAATGGTGAATGTCATGCCTTCTTCAAGCACCATGCCTGTATCTGGCTGACCATAATGCAAGACTTGCGGTTCATCATGGAAAGTTGTACCAATACCATGACCACAATATTCACGTACTACGCTAAAGCGTTCAGATTCAACATACTTTTGAATGGCATGACCAATGTCACCAATGGTTGAACCGGGTTTAACCGTTTCCATGCCACGATACATCGCTTCTTGAGCCACTTTACATAGGCGGTCAGCCAAAATTGAGGTTTCACCACCGACGATGTACATCATATTGGTATCGCCATGGTAGCCGTCTTTGATGACAGTGATATCGATATTTAAAATATCACCTTTCTTTAACACTTTAGCGTCAGATGGAATGCCGTGGCACACCACATGGTTCACAGATGTACAAATCACATGCTGGAATGCAGGGCGACCAGGCGCTGCACCGTAACCTAAACATGCTGGAATGGCATCTTGTTTATTGACAATATAGTCATGACAAATCGTATCAAGCTCAAGGGTCGTCACACCCGGAACAACATGCGGTTTGATCATATCCAAAACTTCTGCCGCCAGTCGCCCCGCTACACGCATTTTTTCAATTTCGTCAGGGGTTTTAATGAGTCGACGTGGAGCTTGGTAAGTACTGTTCATGATCTCTAAAAACTTTTGGAAATTTGTATGTGACTATGGTATAAATAGCCGCCCATTTTATCAAATGCTTTTTCGTGAATATATTTCACGGGCTTTGTTGGATGGGGCAACAAAATCCGCACATATATCGACACATTTCTCTGGGTGCCTTTCGAGGTGGAGAATGCGGGTATATGGAGGCCTAACCCAAACTTTAAGGTATAGAAAATGGCAGATTACAACGTAAGCATGCGCGACCTTCTTCAAGCTGGCGCGCACTTTGGTCACCAAACTCGTTTCTGGAATCCAAAGATGCGTGAATACATCTTTGGTGCGCGTAACAAAATTCACATCATCAACCTTGAACACACTGTTCCTGCGTTAAATGATGCTTTGAACTTTGTTAACAATCTTGCTAGCAAAAAGAACAAAGTATTGTTCGTTGGTACTAAACGTGCTGCATCTAACATCATCCGTGAACAAGCGCAACGCGCTGGTCAACCATATGTTGATCACCGTTGGTTAGGTGGTATGTTGACGAACTGGAAAACTCTTCGTCAATCAATCAACCGTTTAAAAGACCTTCAAACTCAATCTCAAGACGGTACTTTCCTTAAGCTTACTAAACGTGAAGCTTTAGAGCGTAGTCGCGAGATGGAAAAACTTGAACGTGCTTTAGGCGGCGTTAAAAACATGGGTGGTTTACCTGACGCATTATTCGTAATTGACGTTGACCACGAATCAATCGCGATTAAAGAAGCTAAAAACCTTGGTATTCCTGTAATCGGTATCGTTGATACAAACTCTAACCCAGACAACGTAGACTACGTTATCCCGGGTAATGACGATGCAATCCGTGCTGTTACACTTTATGCTTCTGCTATGGCTGATGCGATTCTTGCTGGTAAAGAGTACGCTCAATCACAAGCAAACGCTCAAGCGAAAGCTGAAGACGTTAAAGAAGCTCCAGAGGCTTAATGCGTTTTGACGCAAGGTTGTCATTTTTGCGACATGTAATGGTGGCAAATTAAGCGTCAAGAAAGCAGAACGGCCCAGAGAACACTTTGGGCCGTTTTTGTTGAACAGATTCATTTTTCTACCGTATTTAGGAGAACAACATGACTGCAGTTACTGCGAGCATGGTAAAAGAATTACGTGACCGTACTGGTCTTGCAATGATGGAATGCAAAAAAGCATTAACAGAATCGAATGGTGATGTTGAGTTAGCGATTGATAACCTTCGTAAATCTGGTCAAGCAAAAGCAGCTAAAAAAGCGGGTAACATTGCTGCTGATGGCGCGATCACGATTGCTCAAGAAGGCAACAAAGCGATTCTTTTAGAAGTAAACTGCCAAACTGACTTCGTTGCTAAAGACGAAAACTTTGCTGGTTTCTCTGCTAAAGTTGCTGCTGCTGCACTTGCTGCTGGCGTAACTGATGCTGCTCAAATCGCTGAATTAAAACTTGAAGATGGCCAAACTGTTGAAGAAGCGCGTATTGCTCTTGTTCAAAAAATCGGTGAAAACATTCAAGTTCGTCGTGCGAAAATTGTTGAAGGCGAAAACCTTGCAGTTTACAAACACGGTTTAAAAATCGGTGTTGTTGTGTCTTACACAGGTGATGCTGCGACTGGTAAAGGTATTGCAATGCACGTTGCTGCGTTCAACCCAGTTGCTGTAAATGCTGAAGGCGTATCTGCTGATCTTATCGCTAAAGAAAAAGAAATTGCTGAAGCGAAAGCATTAGAATCTGGTAAACCTGCAAACATCGTTGAAAAAATGGTGACTGGTTCAGTTGAAAAATACTTGAACGAAGTTGTTCTTGAGCGTCAAATGTACGTAATCGACAACGACAAGAAAGTTGCTGATGTTCTTAAATCAACTGGTACTACAGTTGCTCAATTCGTTCGCTTTGAAGTAGGTGAAGGTATTGAGAAGAAAGCAGAAATGAGCTTCGCTGAAGAAGTTGCTGCTGCTCAAGCTGCTGCAAAATAATTTTTGCCTCTAGGTAGAACTATTTTGTGAAAAAAAAGCCCCATTTGGGGCTTTTTTTATGCGCGCTCTCTATATTTTTTCATATAAATTGAGTAAATTTATCCAATAAAAATAAGCTGTTAAAATGCTTTTATTGAATAAGCATTATATAAAAAATTAATTGAATATAAAAAGGTAGAAATAATGAAAGAAAAGTTCTTTGCAGGAATTATATGTATTTTGGGTATTTTTCTGGTCTTAGAGGGGTGTAGTGAGCGAAGTGATCATGCAAAGTTGGCTGAGCGAGGCATTGAGGTAATGAGCCAGCCACTCACCGGATATACCCAACGTACTAAGCGAGGGGTCACCACGGGGTATGAGGTATCACCGACATTTCAAACCACCACAGGGCAAACCTATACCTGTCATGGCAATGTCAGTGAGTCGATCATTAATCAATTACAGCATAATCCAGTGATGAAAATTAAATATTTGCTGAACGACCCTTCAATTTGTGCTGTAGAGCATGCGGAAACAAGTGGGATTTGGTTTGCAATGTTGATTGGTTTAGGCATGGCCTTAGGGTCGGTTGCATATATCTATAATCGTTCATCACTTTAACTATTCTGCCTAGATTGAAAAATGAATTTTATACACAGCAGGTAGTATTTTAGGAAACTTCCGCTTGAGGTTCTATATTATGGTGAACTAAGGACATAAAAGTAGTCAGGTTGGGGATTTGTGAAACGGGTAATGCTAAAACTGTAGTCTCCCACATTTTCCCTTCAGCCTTTAATCTAAAATAACCTTGTTCTAGCTCGATACTTGATAGTGATTCATAAAGATAATTCTTATTTTTATAAATAATACCTTGAGGGTGCACAGTTAAGTTCTGATCTAATTTTAGTTTTTTTTGCGTTGAAAAACGTTCCCAACTCACAGGAAAAATGATTTTTTGTTCAAGCTGAGCAATGAGTTCAAAAAACGCATCTGCATCATTCACATTGGCATTGATGTTTAACTTTTCTTTTGGGTTAATAATTTTGATTCCATAGTCATAATGGCGATACAGCAAGAATAATGACGTAATATTTTTACGAATATAAATCCGTGATTCAGGCAGGATGGAAATGGAGTTTTCCGTAATTAAGGTGCGGGTAGTAATTTTCCGACCTGTTACATTGATTTTATAGCTAAAGGATCGAATTGCCAGTGCAATCAGAATTACATAAATAATTCCAAAGACAGTTTTTCCTTCAGTGGCATCGATGGAAAGTAAAATCATGGTTAAGCCAATCAGCAAAATGATCTAATAAACTTTGCTGAGGTTGTTGGTGCTGAATGTCATTTTATTATCCTTTGACATATTGATTATTTTTATCAAGATTTATTTTTTGTTTTAGCAGAAACTAATCAGTAAATCCATGAATTTTTTGATTTATTTTGGATGAAATTAAGGATTGAAAATCAGAGATGGGGTTTTGCTTTTCGAAGAGATAACAATGATGCATTGTCTTCGCTGTTTTTGTGGTGTGGTAGTTTTTGGCTATAATCTTAAGTTGAATTTTAATGCAGAAAAAAGAATGATCAATAAAACAAATCTTGGCATAGGGGCAATTATTACGTTATTAATTGCCGCATATTTTGGAATGGATTTACAGGAACAGCAGAATCCTTCAAATCAATCGCTCACGGATTTAGAGCCACAAACTGAAATTTTATCGAAATCAGCAAATTTATCCACTCAAAATGATGATGATAAAATTCAACAGGCATTTCAAGAACAAAAAAGTGATATTCAAGTCCAATTCAGCGGGCGAGTGAAAGCTATTTTGCATGATGATAATAACGGTTCACGTCATCAAAAATTTATTCTGGAATTGGGTAATGGGCAAACAGTATTGGTCGCTCACAATATTGACTTAAGTCCGCGCCTAGATGACTTGGAAAAGGGTGAAATTGTCCAATTTTATGGTGAATATGAATATAGTGATCAAGGGGGTGTAATTCACTGGACTCATCATGACCCACAAAAAAACCATACCGACGGTTGGTTGAAGTATAAAGGAAGAACCTATCAATAAAGGTTCTTCGAAAGGCTAAAATGATGATGGTGTCTAAATCGCTATCATTTGCGATTTTTGGCATTTTTTCCATTTGGGTATCAATTTACCTAGATAGGCATCCATACACCATACTGGGTTAATGAGGAGGAATTGGAGGTCTTTAAAGAAAGAAGGCTTTTTACCTTCAACTTTGTGCCCGTAAAATTGCCCAATCCAAGCCAAAACAAAAATTGCGATATAGAATCCGACACCTACAGGTAAGATAAAAATAAGCCACGCCATCACAACGAGTAGAGCAGCCATTGCAGCAGCAAGTACCAGATCGAGGCGCGCATAAAAGACAAAAGTTAAGACCAATATCAGGGCGGTGAATAGCGCACTGAAATGAGCAAGAATTCCAATGATTGAAAAAAGAATTGCTGGCACACAAACCCAATGTATGACTTTGTTGGTTTTGTCTTGATGACTCTCACTATATTCATCTAACCATTCGGTTATTGTTTTCATCATCCACTCCAGTTGGATTTAGGATCCATTGGCTTATTTTTATTTAAAGAAAATATAAACCAGAACCAGAACCAGGAGCGGGTCAAAATTCAATCATCGTGATTTTTAACCAAGCTCTCAGATGATCTAAAAGACGTTATACGTTGTTGGTATTTTATTGTGAGAGTGGCTTCTGTAACGGGAACAGGGCATATAGGTAAATTAAGCCTGCTTTTCGATAGACATTAAAAAAGCCACTGTGAAGTGGCTTTTAAGTCAAATGTATTAGGAGGCTAGCATCATCTTATGAATTTGGACCATCAACACGTTCAATATTTACTTTCGCAGTACCTGCGTTAGTAATACCTAACTGTTTTGCAGCGCCATAAGACAAGTCTAGAACGCGGTTGCCATGGAATGGACCACGATCATTCACTTTCACTACGACACTCTTACCATTGGTTTTATTTGTTACGCGAATATAACAGTTCAATGGCAGGCTACGGTGAGCTGCAGTGAGTCCATTCATATCGAATGTTTCACCGCTTGCTGTTTTACGACCATGAAACTGGCGACCGTACCAAGATGCTGCGCCGGTTTGGCTAAATTTACGAACTGTGTTTGATGCAACAGTGTTTAGCTTTTCAATCACTGAAGGCTCGTCTTCAGGAATTTCAATTTTTGCTGCAATGGTTTGACGACGGATTTTATCGCCAGAACGCTCAGTGATTGAAAGACTATTTAAGTTTGAGAAGTGTGAATTAAAATTTTGAGCGTCTTTATTGAGTACACGCGTGGCTAAGCGAGAGTTGTCATGATCTGTATTGAATGATGACTGTACCAATTCCGCTTGAGACTGACTCAGGGCAAAAGTGGTGGTTAAGGCTAAAATATACTTTATCGATGAATGCATTATTAAACTCCTAAAGACCATTGACTTAATTTCATTTAAAAGCTTGAAATATAAGCAATCCAGTCTGTTAATTCTCTTTTGCAACTACATTTGACGAGATGGATAATATTCATGCCATGCATAATCTGTCTACGTTTTAATTGAAAATATTACAAAAAGGACAGAAATAGAACGTTTTTCGATTAAAAAATAATCAATATTGTAACTATATATTTATAATGCCTGTTTTGTGCGCCATTTTGCATAAAAAAATCTTGACTTTGGTTATTTTTTGTAAAAACCAGTCTTAACGACTGGCGATTTCAGTGCCTAATTGCCATACCGCAGTGGCATACATCCGGCTCTTGTTATAGGTCGTAATTACTTGAAAGTTTGGGTAAGTTATATAATAAATTGGCGCATAGCTGTCTTGAAGCTGAATAATATTCACCATATCCAGATCATCTATTTTCACAATCGGATTTGTTGGTGTAACACCTTGATTCTTTAAGACTCCATAAGGTGTTGGTTGTTCCAAATCTTTGGCGATAATCGATTCTGGATTATTTCCGATATAGCGTGCAGAAAAGCCAATTGGTCGATTGCGTTGCCAGCCATGTTGAGCCAAATAATTGGCAATAGAACCAATCGCATCGACTGCTGAGTTTCTAAGGTCAATATGCCCGTCAGCATCATAGTCAACGCCTAGTTTGGGAATGTTGCTTGGCATAAACTGAGGGTAGCCGATTGCACCTGCATAAGAACCTGTCACTGAACTAGTTGGAACACCATCTTTATAGGTCCATGCAATCAGTGCAGAGAGTTCATCCTGAAAATATTGTGCACGACGTTCATAACCAAAACCTAAAGTTGCCAATGCATCACGAGTGACAAAATTGCCTTTATTGGCACCAAAACCGGTTTCTACCCCTAAAACACCTAAAATGACCGCTTGTGGTACACCAAACTGCTGTTCTGCGCGGTTTAAGGTATCGGCATATTGGATTTTAAAACGTACCCCACGCTGAATGGTGCTTTCAGCCATAAAATTGGTTTTATATTGGTACCAGGGTTTACTTTCACCCGGGCGGTTCATGATATTGATAATATTGGGCAGGTTTTTTGAGCCATTCATGGCCCAGTCGACTTGCTCGGCACTTAAGCCATAAGTCTGCATGGTTTTTTGCTTGAAGCTGTTATATGCAGGGTGATTGTAAAAATCATTGGCTTGGCAGAAAGTGGTGATGGAAAGTGCACCGAGAAGTAAAGGAAGACGTTTAATTTTGTTATAAAAGTTGATATTTAACATATTACTCAAAGTTCCAAAAACATAATCAGTGTGTATCAATTGACATCACAACTCTAAAAGCTGCCATTTCAGACTGAATGACTGAAAATCTATCGCATGAAAGGTAACAGAATTTCTATTGGGGCTTAAGATAACATTGACCAGCGCTGCATCAACAAGTACGTATACAAAAAAAGACAAAGATCGTAGGCCTGCGCGTAAATCCGCGTATTTGAGACCGGTTTTCTTGGCTATGCTTCGCTATTGCCAGTTGAAGGACAAAAATAAAAGATCATCCGCCTGTTTTAGTTGATCAAGCCTGGTCTTTTACATCGTTTGCAATGATACGGTCTATCTAGGTTTAGGGTAAGAAATTTAGCAGCAATTGTGCTTTTTCAAGCGGTGTTTGGTTGAAAATGCATCACAATAGATTGCACTGCTGAACAGGGACTTGTTGCGAGAAAATCATCCGATATTTAGCAGTGATGCAAAATAATATTTCCTTATGGTCTTTTGTGCCAGATCTGCAAAAAAGCCCATATAAAGGCAAAATCTAGAGAGGATCTATGAAACTCTATCTATTATTTAAAAAATCGAAAATCGCCCTGCAAAACGCAAATCCTACAAGTTCATCTATTGAACCTTTTTCTTTATTAGTACTGCTATAACGATGAAATGGATAAAAATTCAGGACCGGACAAAAGAGTATCAATAATAAGGTTTGGCAGGATTTAATTTTCCGCATCACTTTATATAGAAATTATTTACATAAAAATGGAAGGAGTAGGGAAAAGCATGATGGTTCTGTTTCTAAATCAAGGTCATACACAGCCAATCTTGTAATACCTGATCAAGATAAATTCGCATAAAGGCGGTATTGATTCATTGTACTTATTAGTTGAGAGCGAAATCTTGCCATAAAAAAACCTAGCAATTACTAGGTTTTGATATTTTAAAAATGCTCAAGCATGAAATTTAAACATGAAATAAGGTATCGTGATATTCCGCAAGTGCCAGAAGCTCAGCTTTATTTAAATTCGGAATGATTTTATCCACGGCCATATGGACTGCTTTAGTCACTGCAGCAGAACCCAGATCCGCAGCTTTACGCTTGATCATGCCTAAATCCAGGGTCTTATTAAAGTCACTCATAAAATGACGCACAGTCGCTTCAGCAAATTGCTTATACAATTCAGTGAGCGCCGCTTTATTGACGTTATTACCAGCTTTAATTTCCGCATAACTATGCTTAAGATTGGTCACCAAACTTGCATCCAAAAGTTCGCCTACACGCAAGTTGCCTTGCGCATCTTTAAACAAGCTTTTTTCAGAAAACTCAATCGATTGTTTGACCACATCATTTGAAGATTTACTCATCAACTGTTTCAATAAAACCGCAACGGTTGATTTGATATAACCCGCAAGTTTTTCAGCCGTATCACGTTTATCACTGGCTGGAAAATGATGTACAAGTTCGGTCAAAATGGCATCAATGATTTCTTCATTAATCAGCAATGCTATTTTGTCGCGTAAAGGGTAAAGCGGTTCGCTGGAATTTTTCTTTTCCTGAGCGGTTTGAATACTGGTTAATAATTCTGCAGAAGGAATAAAACCAAAAAATGGCATGTTAAAAAACCTCAATGTTCTTCATTTTATTGTCGCGCCAAACGAATGGGGCGAGGCATCCATGTCGCATCCGATACACGGCAAGGGTTGATGTCTAATCCACCACGACGTGTATAAGTTGCATATACCATCAGCTTTTCTGGACCAAGGTTTTGCCAGATGTCGGCAAACATCTGTTCCACGCATTGTTCATGGAACCCATTATGCTGACGGTAAGAAATAATATAAGCTAAAATACTGCGATAACAAGGTTTTTTACCCTGATATCGAATAAAAACCGTGCCCCAATCCGGCTGTCCTGTGACTGGACAGTTACTGCGCAGTAAATGTGAATACAGTTGTACTTCAACTTGTTCAGTATTTTCTGGATCTAATTTTAATAAAGTCGCATCTGGATGGTTCTCTAAGCGTTCAGGGCTTAAATCATCGATACAGATCCCTTCAGGTTTGGAAATATCCAGATCATCGGCCTGAAATAAAGTCAGGCTAATCGGTGCACCTGCGGCTGCGGATAAGTCTTTTTCAACCGTCGCAATAAACGCTTCTTTTGAATCGAATTTGGTAAAGTTCATACTATTAAAGTAGAGCTTGAGAGATTTTGATTCGATCAGGTTCGGTGAAGATGCCAGCAAGGTAATACGACCAATTGCCACCTGTGGAATGCCAGTTGCATTTAACCAGGAAATTTCAAAAACATGCCACCAGTCTTTACCGTGTTGAATGCCTGCAACATGGGCATATTTTTCCCGCGCTTGCGCACGTGAAATTGGAAACAGAATATCGGGTTGATATTCTGTTGGATAATTGGTGTCTTTACCTAATAGAGAATGTTCTACACTCATTATTCACGCATTCCTGAACCACGAGAAAGTAAATAGTAAGCTATGCCGTAAAGCGCTACGCAACATAAGGTGATGACGCTCAATGAAACTGAAACATTGACATCACTATGACCTAAAATACCGAAACGGAAGGCATTGACCATATATACGATCGGGTTAATTAAAGAGAGATTTTGCCAAAATGGACTTAAAGCACTAATGGCATAGAATACACCACCTAAATAGGTGAGTGGAGTCAGTACAAAGGTTGGAATAATTGAAATATCGTCAAAAGATTTTGCATAAACCGCATTAATCAGACCACCGAGTGAAAATAATAATGAGGTAATTAAAACGGTATATATAGTCACAAACCAGTTGGTAATATATAAGTCAGTAAAGAACAGGCTCATGGCAGTCACAATAATACCAACCAAAACACCTCGACAGACGCCACCAATCACATAGCCCCAAAGAATCATATGCAGTGGCACAGGACTCATGATCAGTTCTTCAATGCTTTTTTGAAATTTAGCACTAAAGAAACTGGAAGATACGTTGGCATAGCTATTGGTAATCACCGCCATCATAATCAGGCCAGGTACAATAAACTGCATATAGCTAAAGCCGCCCATTGTGCCAATTCGTGAACCCACCAGATTACCAAAGATCACGAAGTACAAACTCATGGTGATGGCAGGTGGTAACAGGGTTTGTGGCCAAATGCGCATAAAGCGACGCACTTCTTTATGAACTAGGGTATACAGCGCAACACTGAGTTGATTAAAGTTCATTGCGCAGCTCCATCAAGATTTTTTTCAACCATTTTCACAAACAGTTCTTCTAAGCGATTGGATTTATTACGCATACTGCGCACTTGAATGCCTTGCGCTTCCATAAGCTGGAACAATTCATTCACGGTATGTGCTTTGTCCATAGTGACTTCTAAAGTGACAGGATCAATTAAGTTAAAACGTACACCAATAATTTCAAGATTAATCGGTTGAATCGGTTCGACCAAATCAAAAATAAACGATTCTTCACTGAGCTGATTCAAGAAAGATTTCATGCTGGTGTCTTCTTTAATCACACCGCGGTCAATAATTGCTATGCGACGACACAGTATTTCAGCTTCTTCTAAATAATGTGTGGTCAAAATAATAGACGTGCCTTTTTCATTCATTTCAGTAAGAAAGTCCCACATCGAACGACGTAGTTCAATGTCTACGCCAGCAGTCGGTTCATCCAGAATGAGCAGTTTAGGTTGATGCATCATGGCACGAGCAATCATCAAGCGACGCTTCATCCCACCGGAGAGCATACGGGCTTGAACGGCACGTTTATCCCAAAGACCAAGTTTTTCTAAATATTCTTCAGCACGTTTTTCAGCAATTTTTTTGGGAATGCCGTAATAACCGGCTTGAGTGACTAAAATATCAAAGGTTTTTTCAAATTGGCCAAAGTTAAATTCTTGCGGTACGACACCTAAGCATTGTTTGGCTTCAGATGGATGGGTATCTAAATTGTGCCCGAAAATCTCAACCGTACCGGAAGTTTTTTTGGTGAGTGAGCTAATGATACTGATGGTGGTTGATTTACCTGCGCCATTGGGTCCGAGGAGTGCATAAAACTCACCTTCAGGTACAGTTAGGTTAATACCTTTCAGTGCTTGAAAACCATTTCGGTAAGTTTTAGATACGTCTCTCAAGGTCAATGCATCAGTCATGAAGTTCTCACATGGTGAATAGTATGAGTATTGTGAGTGATCTTTGCTAAGAAACCAAGTAAATAAGCAGGAATTCTATGTTGCAATTATGGAACATTGTATAAAGTCTAAGCACTAAAAATGAAGAGTTCTATATAGTTGCTTTACCTTATGGTTTTTTTTGTTATGATGTGCACGCGCGCTCATAGCTCAACTGGATAGAGTACAGGTCTCCGAAGCCTGTGGCGTGGGTTCGAGTCCCGCTGAGCGCACCAAATTTTAAAAAAGAGGGCGAAAGCCCTCTTTTTTATTGTGCTCAATTTACAGGCCAGCGTCTGTTTACTGACTTGCCGGCATTATTGTAGTTAATAACTTTGGCATAGTTGCCGACTGCTGTTGCATTTTCTGGAATATCTTTTGTCACTACACTGCCTGCGCCAATGGTGGCATTGTTTCCAATATGCACATTGTCGATTACACAGACATTGGGTCCAATATAAACATTGTCACCAATGATGGCTGCTTGACTTCCACCATTTGCACCAATAGTCATGTATTGTGAAAGATTAACGTTATTGCCAATAATCGTAGTTGGATTGACCACTAATGGCCCACCGTGACCGATATAGAGTCCATAACCAATTTTTGTGGTGCAATGAATATCGATACTGTATTTTTTCTTTTTATAATAAAAAATTGGATAAGCTAATTTTGCAATAATCGATTTTGAGCCAGCTAAACGAAGCCAAAAACTGAAATTAAAGCCACGATTAAAAAAGTAGTTTTTAATAAATGAACTGAATTTTGTGTTGCCACAATATCGATATAAGTCGCTTAAAATCAATTGAACTAACATTGTGTCAGACTCGTCAAAAATGCTGTGCCATTTTACTCGATTCAACCGAAGAATGATCTATAGGCATGATGCATGCAATGATCTACTAAAATTGAAAATTATCAACTGTATTTTTTTTATACAATTATTTTAGAATGTTAACCGGTCTTGCCAGAAAAATTGTATACGCTTATAGTAAAACTACAGTAGGTCGTAGATGACGCTACAAAGTAGTTGGACGGATCAATGACAGCTCGTTGAGTTTACAACCTTAGGGTTGAACAAGAAATCAGCACTAGCCTTCCAACATAAAAGCCCGCAGAAATGCGGGCTTTCTTATTTTTAAATCAAAAAGATTTTTTATGATTTAAATTTTAACAAGCTTAGGCGTGTAGGGAGGAAATGATACTGTTGTGAGTTATTTCTAGCTTTTGGTCTGCACGATTTAAAATAGATGTCATGTATCTGATTATAAAAAATTACATTGCCAAAAAATCTAACATCTCCAAGCAATGTCTATGACAGAACATATGCTATAAAAAGGTTCATTAAATCAACTAAGAAGAGAACCCACCATGGCTCAAATGATTGAGGTGAAAGTAAAAGACCAGTTTAGTAAGATACATGAAGTGCAGGCATTACTTCGGGATCTTCCTGAAAATGCTGAGTTGAATAAACTGTCAATATTTCAAAGAATTGAACATATTATTATAGAGGGTGAAATGATACGACCCAGTATTGAACTGCTTTTTGAGAGCCGTAATTCGGACAGCATCTATCGCATTATCGAGTAATGCAAATATGGTTAAATATGTAGCTTATTCAAATAAAAGTATCATAGATAAAAAAACTCACCTACAGGGTGAGTTTTTTAAGGCGCCTAAGTTTAAATGAGTGGTTTCTATTGGTTTAAGGGTTATTGATCATCAAAAAAATTAAATAAAAAAGTTCACCGAAGTGAGCTAAAGGCTCAATTTATAATAAATTTATTTCGACATCATATTTATCAAATTCTTGAATAATGCTGTGAATGACTTTATTTCCAATTTCGTCATTACAGTTAAATTGTTCATCTTTACCCTGCGCGCTGTCATAACATTCAATCTGCTGGATCAACCAGCGATTCTCAACGTCTGTTTTGTGAATGATGACTCGAACAGGTTGCAGGTTTTCACTCACTTGACGCGGCAATACACTGGTAATGGCAAGTTGGATGTTGGTCAATTCATCTGTAGCACTTAAAAATGTCAGCACCCAATTGCCTACTTTTTTTAAGTACATCGGATTATCCGCTGGATGAAATTCTAAATAATGTCGAGACGTCATAATGAATTCCCCTGAAATACTTACTATATGAAGTTTTTAGAGAATATTCGCCATTGAGCAAAGGTAGTATTTAGATGGAATTTTTAAGATTTTACTTTATACAATTTGATTATGATGATGTTAATCTCGTTGTTTTATCGAAAGAAAAATTCAATGCAATGGTCTAGCTAAGACCTGAAATGAATCATAAAACAGAAAAATCCTCTTAAATTTTATGAGGCATTTAGCTTTTGTAGAGAAAAATTGATTTGTTTTAAACATTGATTCAACTCGTGGGCGGGAATACGACTTTCTTGTAATTCTGTAATCCATTGCATCTGACACAATTTTAAACTGCGTAAATCTTGGGTTTCTAGAATCCGAGTAGTCAGTTGTTTTGCCATTAAGCCGCAGTTTTGTTGTAGAAGATGTGCCATTAATTGTTTTACTTGCTCAAAATTTAAAGCTTCGACAAATACTTCTATGACTTCTTTTTCTACTTCAGAATCTGCTATTGCTGCAATAGAGGGAGATAAAGAAGTTGTGGTAATAGGTTCAGCCAACTTCTCAGCAAGTGCTGTTGTGGTTTGAGTTGAGAGACTGGTTTCAATTTCACTATTAACGACAGGTGAAGAAACCGTTGTTTGAATTTGCTCATCGCTAGAACAAGCAATTAAGCCCATATCGAGTAATTGTTCAAGTAATTCTACCGGTGCAATACGTTTTTTGAATTGTTCATTAAGGAGATTAAAATCTTCTGTTCCAATGAGGAGTAACAGTCTACGTTGGCGAGCATTCAAATCCATTGAACGCTGTTTTAAACTTTCAATGCCTAAGTCAGTTTTGTGATATTGAGACATGCCTTAATTTACTCTCCAAAATAAATTAAGGCAGATTGTATTCAGTAATAATGACAATAATATGTAAAAATATTACAAATCAAAAGATTATAAGGTAACGATCTTTGCATTTTCGATCGCCTTACGCAGGTAAGGGTCTAGGTCTTCTTGACGAAGCAGCCACTGCATATAATCTGCAGGTAAATCAGTGATGGCAGTACCACGGTGTTTACCAAAATTAATGCTACGTGGAATACGCGCATCTTCAGACGCTTCATAAAGTTCTTCAATAGTTTTAATTTTTAGATGATGGATTTCATGCATCAAAATATTCGCCGTTAAAATAATATCCATATCGGCACGATGTGCTTTTTTAATCATGTCGCGGGCTTTTGCACTGCCTTTGGTAATCATATAAATGAGCGCAGAAATATTATGGGCTTCAGCATCGGGCCAGACTAAACGGGCAAGGGCAAGGGTACAAATGGCTTTAATATTTTTGGAATCTACGCCACATTTTTCAAGTGCGCGAATATCGTAATCAATATTGTGACCAATAATATAAGTGGTGTCGCTTGGCAGGGTGAAGGTCGTATAGTGCGGCTGATCGACTAATTCAGACTCTAAAATATGGTGTACCGCCATTGCCGCATAAGAAATGGGTTCATCTACACTATATAGTTGGTCAAAAATTTGTGTCTTGTCGAGGGTAAGTTTTCCATCATTAATTTGAACAGGTGCATACGCAATCTCAATCGGCTGTCCATTTAAGGTATGGGTTTCTGTATCGAGAATAATTGCTTGCATGACCTGATCCATAACTATAGCGGAAGTTTGAATAAATTTAACACTTTCAAATGCGCTGACACAAATTCAAAACAGTGACTTTTAACTATTCTTTATTATTTCTGCCCAGAGATGATGTTTAAATAGTCTTGTTTTAATTCATCACTCGAAATGAGACCTTTATATAGATATAAAGGCAGCCCATCTTCATGATCCATCAATTTAATGGCTTGAGTGCCATCACGGTATTCAAATATCGCACATGGCATATAGTCGCGATCTAAAATGATAAAACGTTTTTGTTTAATGGCGATTTCATGATTTATAAACGTTTGTTTAAGCAATCGTAAAAATACGCTTTGATTTCGGCTTAATTCATTCAATTCACGAATGCGGTCACTATCATTTTGATGATGAGTTTTTAGGTGGAGCTTTTGTTGATAGGTCATCGGTGCAGAATAGCGACGTACAACTTTGTTAATGGTTTTTTCTTTTTTTAAACTTCGTATAGCGTAACCCAATAGAAAACCAAGAATAAGGCAAATAAAGGCAGACATATTTTGTTAAATTAATAGTGTTTGATATTTGTAAAAGTATAAAATTAAAATTTATAAAAATCAATAATTTGTATTAAGTTTAATCCGGCCAATTTTTGTATTTTAAATTTGATGTTAAATCACATTGTTCAAATATTAAATAAAGGTAATAGTTTGTATTCATGATTACTTAAAAATCATCAAAATAAAAATATATAAGGAAATACAAAAATGAAAAAAACATTATTAACGGTGTTAATGGGTAGTTCGGTCATTTTTTTAACAGCTTGTGGAAGTGGAGATGGTAATTCAGTCTTTAATGGTCTAAATAATGGAATTCCGGTTAATAATATTCAGAACCCTGTAGTTTCTACTCCTACGCCTTATACCGAAACAAATATGACCAGCGTGGCGGGTCAAAGCGTGGTGATGACTTATAAAATGTTGGGGGTTAATGGTCAGGAAGTTCAAGCGACCTCATTGGTCATTACACCAAAAACAGCGCCACCTGCAAAAGGTTGGCCAATTGTGGTTTGGGCGCATGGTACCACTGGCGTGGCAGATCAATGTGCACCGAGTCGAAGTAAACTGAAAGTAGAGATTGAAGGAATGATTACTCAACTTTTAAGTGCAGGTTATGTGGTGGTGGCACCTGATTATGAAGGCTTGGGCGAGCCAAGTGGTAATGAGTTTCATCCTTTCCTCAATTTAAAAAGCGAGGCTTATTCAATTACTGATGCAGTTGTCGCTGCGCGTAATTATTTGGGGGTAAAAGTATCTAATCAATGGATGGCAGTAGGACACTCACAAGGCGGACACGCAGCATTAGGGGCAGCTCAATATGCTTCGCGTGCAAATCTTGACTATAAAGGAACTGTTGTAGTTGCCCCCGCGTCTAATTTAAAAACCATTTTTATCACAGGGCAACAGCTTGTAGCGAACTTACCAGCCAAAGATCAAGTCTCCACCTTGGCTTCTTTAAATACCTATGTTGCCCTGATTACTGCGGGTTTGCAGGGTCAAACTTCACCACCGACATATGCTCAAGTCTTTGAAACAAATGCAGCAACAATAGCCCCTCAAGCTGAAACAATCTGCTCAGAACCATTAGGGCTAGATTTTGGTAATAAAATGGGAGCTGCCGCAACGACAACTAACTCATTGTCAGGTTATTTAACACAAAGTGATTTTATGCAAATACCTGCAATTTCAACATTTTTGAATGCGACTTCTCAGCCCTTATCTTTGAAAGTTACGACGCCAGTGAAGATATATCAAGGTGGTTCGGATACGACTGTTCCAGCAAATGCGACAGCTGACCTTGTTACTGATGCGACGAAACTCGGGACTTCTAATATAGTTTTGGAATATAACTTAGCTTGGGATCATACAACTGCATATACTGCGAATATTCCTAAAATAATTGCAGATGTAAAATCTCTAATGCCAATTCAATAACTTGATTTGACTTAAATAGCTCATGTTTTTAACCAAACATGAGCTATTTTTATTTAAAACTGAACAAAGTTCATTCTCGATATTTATAAACTTCATGCTACAATACGCGCCAATCTTAGCACGGCTTAAAAGCCCTAATTTATAGGACCTCGCTAATGTTTGCCAATATCTCGATTTCTGAATTTGACCCGGAATTAGCTAAAGCAATTGATGCTGAAGGTGAGCGCCAAGAAGCGCACATCGAGCTAATCGCTTCTGAAAACTATTGCTCTCCAGCAGTTATGGAAGCTCAAGGCTCAAAACTCACTAACAAATATGCGGAAGGCTACCCTGGTAAACGCTATTATGGCGGTTGCGAATATGTAGACATCATCGAACAATTGGCGATTGACCGTGCTAAAGAACTCTTTGGTGCTGATTATGCTAACGTTCAGCCACATGCTGGTTCACAAGCAAACTCTGCTGTTTACCTGGCGCTTCTTAACCCGGGCGATACAGTTTTGGGTATGAGCTTGGCTCACGGTGGTCACTTGACTCACGGTGCAAAAGTTAGCTTCTCTGGTAAAACGTATAACGCGATTCAGTACGGCTTAAATGTTGAAACTGGCGAGATCGATTACGAAGAAGTTGAACGTTTAGCTGTAGAACACAAGCCACGCATGATCGTTGCTGGTTTCTCTGCATATAGCCAAATCGTAGATTGGCAACGTTTCCGTGACATCGCGGACAAAGTTGGCGCTTACCTATTTGTAGATATGGCTCACGTTGCTGGTTTGGTTGCTGCGGGTGTTTACCCAAGCCCAGTACAAATCGCTGACGTTACAACAACGACTACGCATAAAACACTTCGTGGCCCACGTTCAGGTTTAATCCTGGCTAAAGCAAACGAAGAGATTGAGAAAAAACTTCAATCTGCAGTATTCCCAGGTAACCAAGGCGGCCCATTGGTTCACGCTGTTGCGGCTAAAGCAATCTGCTTTAAAGAAGCAATGACACCTGAATACAAAGAATATCAAAAACAAGTTGTGGTAAATGCTAAAGCAATGGCTGAAGTATTAATCGCACGTGGTTACGATATCGTTTCTGGTGGTACTGAAAACCACTTGTTCTTATTGTCACTGATCAAACAAGACGTGACTGGTAAGGAAGCGGATGCTTGGTTAGGTGCTGCTCACATTACTGTGAACAAAAATGCTGTACCAAATGACCCACGTTCTCCGTTCGTGACTTCTGGTATCCGTATTGGTACTCCAGCTGTAACAACGCGTGGTTTCGGTGAAGCTGAAGTACGTGAACTTGCTGGCTGGATCGCAGACATTTTGGATGCGAAAGGCGACGAAGCAGTAATCGCTACGGTTAAAGAAAAAGTTGCGGCTGTTTGTGCTAAATTTCCTGTTTACGCAAAATAAGTTAACGACTTGAGAAAGCCCCCTCAAGGGGGCTTTTTTTATATATGATTAAAAGTCATATTTTTCGAATCTCATATTTCTGCTATAACAGAACAATACTCCATAAAAGATACAACTCATTTTGCTATTGCTCTAATGACATCTTTCGTTCAAAGGAATCAGGTAAATGGCTAAACCAACAATTATTATTTCTCAACAAGATCTTCAACGTTTAGAAACCATGCTTGATCATCAATCTAAACTGAGTCCAACGATGCAGCATCTTGAAGATGAGCTTGCGCGTGCTGATGTTGTTGCTCCACAAGATGTTCCTGAAAATGTAGTGACCATGAATGCACGTGTGCGTATTATTATTGCGCCTGCTAGCGAATCTACGGATATTACCTTGGTGTATCCGCATGATTTTCGCGGTGAAAAAGGACAAGTCAATGTACTTGCACCGGTAGGCGCAGCAATTTTGGGACTGGCAGAAGGACAAGAAATTGAATGGCCACAGCCCGATGGTCATTTAATGAAAGTGAAGATTGAAAAAGTATTGTATCAGCCAGAACGTGAAGGCGATTATCTATAATTGTTTTGCATAAATAGCCCCATGTTTAGGGGCTTTTTTAATGGGTAACTTTAATCTTAAATTTTTACTTATTTTGCTGACGAAGTTACTAAAAGGTCACTGTCTAAATCAGAAATCTTCAAAACTTAAGCAGGTATTGTGCTGATCACTGTCAAACGTTTGACAGTGTTTAGAGCGGTTTAAGGGCAGACTGTATTTCAACAACACAACATTGCAATAAAAATTGAAATATAAGGAATAGTCATGAGCCAAACTCAAATCAAACCCTATGATCCGAACTATCAATATCAACATATTCAAGTCAAACCGATTACCGGTCGCATTGGTGCGGAAATTGAAGGAATCAAACTCTCTTCAACTTTAGACCAAGAAACGGTTTATGAAATTAACCATGCTCTAGTTAAATATAAAGCGATCTTCTTTAAAAATCAGCAGCACTTAACTGATGATGAACAGGAAGGCTTTGCAGCACTATTAGGAAAGCCATTGAATCATCCAACCGTTCCCGTGAAAAGTGGAACAGCACATGTGCTTGAGCTGGATTCACGTGGCGGCCGAGCAGATACCTGGCATACCGATATTACTTTTATTGAAGATTATCCAAAGGCTTCTATTTTACGCAGCATTGTTGCACCGGCAGCAGGCGGGGATACGGTTTGGACAAATACGACATCTGCCTATAATGATCTGCCAGAAGAACTGAAAAAATTGGCAGATAGTTTGCGCGCAGTGCATAGTAATGATTTTGACTATGCTTCCAAAGCAGCTACAACAGATACCGAAAATTATCAAAAATATCGTGAGTTATTTAACTCGACTGAATATGAAACAGAGCATTCGTTGGTACGTGTGCATCCTGAAAGCGGTGAGAAAACATTATTATTGGGTCACTTCTTCAAACGTTTTGTCGGTTATAACAGCCAAGATTCACGTCGCCTGTTTGAACTATTTCAAGACTACGCCGTAAATTTAGAGAACATCGTTCGTTGGCGCTGGAGCGTAGGGGATGTCGCAATCTGGGATAATCGTGCCACACAACACCGTGCAATTAATGACTATGGTGACGACCTACGTGTCGTACGCCGTGTCACCATTGAAGGCGAGATCCCGTTTGGTGTAGATGGTCGTCCAAGTGTGAGCTTGAAGAAAGTCGTGAAACAGGACATTTCCAATTTTACCTTTGAAAATGGTCAAATTTTAGAAAAAGTATCCTAATAACTCAGTGGTAAGATGGCGCTGTGTTCAATCGATATTGATCTGAATTCGAGATATACATAGCGCTAAAAATTGGTTGGTCTATAGAGATGAAAAACCTAGTATTTATTTACTAGGTTTTTTTATTTTTAATGAGATTGATAAATTCATATGCTCAGTCGTGCAGAGAAGTTACAGCAAATTTTCAAGGAGGATGCGGTCTTTTCAGCATTCACAGCACAGTCGCATCAAACGTTAATGCAGCAGGTAAAATATCTACGTTTTTTACCGCAACAACAGATTTTGCGTTATCAGCAAAAACTGGATGATGTTTATGTGCTGTTGTCTGGGCGGATGCAGATTGGCTGGTTGCTCAGTGAGGGCGAGTTTAAAGTCAGTGATTATGTGAAAATATATTCGGTATTTAATCTGGTGCCATTTTTGCAGCAAAAGCCGCTGAATTTTGATTTTTATGCGGTTGAGCAAGTTGAAGTGGCGGTGATTTCAGGTCAGGTTTTTCTGGAGCAATTACAGCAGCAGCCACAAGCCATGTGGCAAATCATTCAATTACTGAGTGAGCGAATGTATGGCTTGATGGAGAAAAACCGTTATCTGCAAACCGCGAGCATCAATCAAAAGATTGCGCGACATTTAATGATCCTGGGGCAGCAGGCAACACCCGCAAGTCAGCTGCATTCAACGCTTCAATTCAAAATGAGCCAACAGGAATTTGCCGAATTACTGAATGTGTCCCGACAAACCTTAAATAAGCAACTGCAATATTTTATACAACAACGCATTGTAGAATGGAGTTATAGCCAGATTCGGATCATTGATCTTCAGCACTTAAAACAAATCAGCCAGCTGTAGAGAGGTTGCTAAAAAATGGTTAAACAAACTAATTTTTTGGGTAATTGAATTCTGTATAAAAAATTTCAGGCAATAAAAAAGGCAAAGTAAAACTTTGCCTTTTTTGATCTGTACCGATCTTAGTGGTGGTGACCACCCGCGCCGTGTACGTGACCGTGTTCTAATTCTTCAGCAGAAGCTTCACGAATTTCAATAATTTCAACTTCGAAAGTTAAGTCTTGACCAGCAAGTGGGAAGTTAGCATCCACAACGATTGTGTCGCCTTCAACTGCTTTAACAGTTACGATTTGCATGCCATCATCAGTTTGAGCTTGGAACTGCATACCCGGTTGGATGTTGTCCACGCCTTGGAACATTTGAGCAGGAACTTCTTGAACCATTTCTGGGTTATATTCGCCATAACCTTCAGCGGCAGGAACATTTACAGTAAATTTATCACCAACAGTTTTGCCTTCTAAAGCATTTTCTAAACCTGGGATGATGTTACCTGCACCGTGCAAATATGCAAGTGGTTCACCTTGTGATTGGTCGAGAGTTTCGCCTTCTGCGTTAGTCAACGTGTAGTGGAAAGAAACCACGAGGTCATTTGCAATAGCAGTCATGTTATTGATCCATTCAATTTTTAAAGGGGACATCATAAAGTGAAAAGCAGATTTTGTAGATCATATTTATCAAAAATCTGCATTTTCTACATTTTTAATGACATTTTCTTAATAATAGGGACGGTTTTTAAAATTTCAATGTAATTTTATCTTTGAAGCTGTTTTTCTTGTGACAAAATCCTTAGCCGTCAAAAGACCGGCAGGGGTGTAGCCATGAATGGCGGCTTGATGCAGTCGATATAAAGAAACATACCTCGATTTCGCCAGAAAACCTTGCACACTCACTTGCCCGAGTAATTCTCCCACTGCTTTATGATGGCTTAATGACACCAATGAACCTTTGTCGGAAAATTTGAACATCGGTTGTGGTTTGCCTTGAATGCGGGCTTTCATGGCATCCCCCAGCTACGTTGCAAGTTCTAAACTGCCTACGCCACCACTCACAATCACAATTTTATGCAGATTACTCATATTTGAGCTATTTGTTATTTTAAAGACAAAAAAGAAGATGGCATCCATATGCCATCTTAAATTCATTGCTTTTGTTTAGATTGTTATACAGCTTACATAACTTAAAGAAATGTCAGGCGATTAGCCTAGTGGATAAGTTTTGACTTCCACCTCATCACTGGAGAAAAAAGTAAAAAGCTGTTTAAACCAAATCACAATTTTCTGGAAGAAATTGGCTTCTTCAATTTGCACATCATTTTCAATGGCAATGGTGCGAATCAACTGGTTGTTTTGATAAACCTGCACAGTTGCTAATTCCATCACTTTTGCTAATGGGGCAGTCAGTAGTTTTTCTTTGATTTCGACATTTAAGTGGGTTTTTGTTTCTTGTAATGGATCGATCACCTGAATCGTTCCATTGCCTGTATTCAACATGATGCGTTGATTCACGGTGTCATAGGTTTGCAGATCAATTGCATAAGGCTGATCATATAAAGAAGTGGTCACAATTTGCGGTTTACTGGTTTCCAGTTTAAACATTTTTAAAGTGGATTTAATCACCGGCAATTCAGCAATCAGCTGCTTGTCTTTAATCGCCACTTCATTGCGAGTATAGGTATAAGCCATGTTCAGAAGGGTGTGAGCAACTTCAGCACGTTTTAAAGCATTTTTTGTGCCCATAACCACGACAATCAGGCGACGTTCAGGCAGTGCCGGATTACCGGTAGGACGGTGTGCAGTCAGTGCCAGGTTATAACCTGCGGCTTTGGTAAAACCGGTTTTTAAACCATCAACAGTCGGGTCAAATTTGAGCGCCAAATTGGTTGCACGGTGAAAACGCTGGTTATAACTGAAACTTGGCATCACTGAATAATGTAAGTATTCAGGTGTTTGTATTGCGAGTGCTTGACCCAGCAGTGCCATGTCATGTGCAGATGAAAAATGGTCCGGCATGGTCACACCGGGCGCATTGGCAAAATGCGTATCGTTCATTCCCAAAGCTTTGGCTTCTTTATTCATGCGTTCGATGAAAGCAGGTACTGTCCCTGAAATACGTTCCGCTAAAGTCACTGCAGCATCATTGGCTGACATTACGATCAAACCCGCCAGCAGCTGATCAATGGAGATCTGATCACCTTCTTTCAGGTACATTTGTGATTCATCCCACTGCACCATTTTTACCACCGGTGTTGCAGTGATGATTTCATCCTTTTTTAAACGCCCCACTTCAATTTCTTTCAGCGCTATATACGCAACCATCATTTTGGTCATCGATGCCGGTGCACGTTGCTCATGGCTATTGTGCTCCGCAATCACTTGGCCGGATTGGGTATCAAGAATGGTCCATGCAGCAGCTTCAACGCTTTCAGGGACAAGGTTCAGTAGTGCAGCATTGACTATCGTGGAGCACAATAAACAAAGAGACGCGAGGAGGTAGATGACAGCTTTCAATGATGTTCCTTTATTTGCCAATCCATTGACTTTAAAATGCAAAAAATCACGGGCATGCTATGCTTTTTTTTTGGCAATGGCTAGTCAGAATTGTAGACAATTGCGACAGTTCGCATTGCTTTGTAAAAAAATGCTAAGCTAATTGCCAAGTTACCTTTTTTTATTTTGTATTGCCCATTATGTTGCATTATCAAATCGAATTTGACGATTATCGTCAGCATCTAGTTCACGTGACACTTCGCTTTTTAGCAAATCCTACCCAAGTACTTTCTTTACCGACCTGGATTCCGGGAAGTTATTTGATTCGCGAGTTTTCAAAGCATCTTGAGTCAGTCAAAGCATATGATGAAGATGGTCGCATTTTACAGATTCAAAAATTTGAAAAGAATAAATGGCGTTTATTTAATACCGATCATGAACTGATTACAGTTGAATATGATGTATATGCCTATGATTTGTCTGTTCGCGGTGCATATGTGGATCAAACCCGTTTATACGTGAATCCGGCCTGTGCGTGCTTGGGACTGGAAGGTCAGGAAGATAAATCCATTGAAGTTGAAGTGTTCTTGCCGCCAGAACTAAAACACTTCCAATTGGCTACCGGTTTGGAAAATAAAAGCCTGGTCAAAGGTCGTTATACCTTAAAAGCTAAAAACTATGCGCAGCTAATTGATTCGCCATTTGAACTGGCTGATCAAACCCGTTTTAGTTTTGAAGCCAATGGTATTTCGCACGAGTTCGTGGTTTCGGGCAAACATGCCATGAATGCACAGCGTATGCAGCAAGACATTGAAAAAATCTGTAGCACAGAAATTTCAATGTTTGGTTCAGCGCCATTTGAAAATTATACTTTCATGACGATGGCAACAGGCAATAGTTATGGTGGTTTGGAACACCCGAATAGCACCAGCTTAATCACGCCACGTGATGACCTGCCAAAAGCAGATGAACCAGAAGAGCCATCGAAAGACTATCAACGTTTCCTGGGTTTATGCAGTCACGAATATTTCCACTCTTGGCTGGTGAAATTTATTCGTCCGGAAAACTTTGTCAATTATGATTTGAATAGAGAAGGCTATACTTCACTTCTTTGGATCTTTGAAGGCTTTACCTCTTATTATGATGATCTGATTTTGCTGCGTAGTGGTGTCATCAATCAAGAATCGTATCTTGCTTTATTAAAAGTACAGATTGATCGTTACCTGCAAAACCCAGGTCATGCGATTCAAACTGTGGCGGAATCAAGTTTTGATGCATGGGTGAAATTCTACCGTCAGGATGAGAATTCAAATAATGCAGGCACAAGCTATTACAACAAAGGTTGTTTGGTGGCGTTGTGCCTGGATTTAGGATTGCGTCTTAAAGGTTCAAGCCTGGATGCACTCATGCGTAAGCTGTATGAAAATGCGCAAAAGGGCATTCAGGTGAATGAACGTACCATCTTTGATTTGTGTCAGGAGTTGACGGGTCAAAGCTGGCTTGAGCAAATTAATCATTTGATTAACACCACAGACGAATTGCCACTGGATCAGTTGTTCCCTGAATTTGGTCTAAGTTTTGAGTTGAAAAATGAAAAAGCTTTGCCATTCGGACTAAAAGTTGCAGATAAACCTGAAGGTGTGGTGATTCAACAGGTTCGTCGTGACAGTGCAGGGGCGAAAGCCGGTCTTTCAGCCAATGATGTGATTGTTGCCATTGATGGCTTAAAAGCCTCTGAAAAACTTCTTGAGAAATATGCAAAACAAGCAGGTGCTTTCACTGTGTATGCATTCCGCCGTGATGAATTTATTCAGTTTGAAGTTCAAGGTGGTGCAATTGATTTGACCACGGTTGAACTGAAAGTTGAAGATCAAGCCAAAGCAGAGAAGTGGTTGAAAGCTTAATTTGCTAGTTTTTTAAAGTTATGTAAAACCGATGCTTAGGCGTCGGTTTTTTATTTTTTAATATGAAAAAATGATTTGATTTTATTTCTCAACCAACCAAACAGATACTTTTGATATCTCTTACTTGTTTAATTTTATACTTTAAACCCGTTATTTGTTCAAAAGTAATTTTATCTATACTCTTTTCAGGTTGGTATCTTTAGGCTAAAGCTCTGAAATTAGATTTTACTTATGGGTCGCACCTTTAAAATCCCCCATTTATCACCTTGCTGAGCTTCAAGGACAACATTTATATCTTGGATTCTCCCACAATATTTCGTTGAAAATTACCGCTCGAAAGCCTTTAAAGTTTAGTAAAACTTAAGTAAGGAGCGCAGACTTCACAATGATTACTTTTTCGGCTGATCAGGAAAAAATTTGCATCGTATTCCTTTATGTATGATTTATTTCCATGATACCCAACATGTTTTAATTAATTGGGTTGTAAAACAGTAAATTGGTCGGTTTAAATTTTGATCAGTTATCTAGGGTTTAAATAATATAAAGTATTGATAGATATAGAATATATGTTCTTAAAGTCCTGAATCGCTGCTCATGTAATGAGGGGTGTGAATTGAGTCGCAGAGACCGGCTGAGACTGCCTGTACTCGAAAAAATACGAAATTTCAAGTAGAATATAAGGATTGGTGAACAACACCGATATATATATGAATTTTCAGCCAAGAAGCAATATGAAAAGATATTGTTGTTTAGCTGAGGTGCAATGAGCACCGATACTTTCGATGTTTTATTTAAGCAAATCGGTTCGCAGGGCTGGGCCAAAAGCCCGGTTCTCAAAACTCAATCTAACGCAAGGGGCTATATATGGCTGGTGGAAAGTCAACTATCATTTACACTCTGACTGACGAGGCGCCATTGTTGGCGACTTATTCGCTGCTGCCGATCATTGAGACCTTTACTAAGCCGGCCGGTATCGAGATTGTCAAAAGTGACATCTCTGTAGCCGTTCGCGTGCTCGCAGAATTTGCAGACTGCCTAAATGAAGAGCAGAAAGTTCCCGATATCCTCGCGGAGCTAGGTCATCTTACACAAGATCCAGATACCAACATTATTAAATTACCGAATATCAGTGCCTCTGTTGGCCAGCTAACAGCGTGTATTAAAGAACTTCAGTCAAAAGGCTATGCAATCCCGGATTATCCGGAAAACCCAACGACTGAAGAAGAAAAGTCAATCAAGGTTCGTTATGGCAAATGCTTAGGCTCTGCTGTAAACCCTGTACTACGTGAAGGTAACTCTGACCGTCGTGCGCCTGCCGCAGTGAAAAACTACGTTAAGAAACACCCGCATTCAATGAGCGAGTGGAAACAGTGGTCACAAACTCACGTTTCGCACATGAATGAAGGTGACTTCTACCACGGCGAAAAGTCAATGACACTTGACCGCGCGCGTGATGTGAAAATGGAATTGATCACGAAAAGTGGCGAAACCATCGTGCTTAAACCAAAAGTTGCATTGAAAGATGGCGAAATCATCGACTCAATGTTCATGAGCAAAAAAGCACTTTGCGACTTCTACGAGAAAGAACTTGAAGACTGTCGTGAAGCGGGCATTTTGTTCTCTTTACACGTTAAAGCAACCATGATGAAAGTTTCACACCCGATTGTATTCGGTCACTGTGTGAAAATTTACTACAAAGATGCGTTTGAGAAGCATGGCAAGTTATTTGATGAGTTAGGTGTTAACATCAATAACGGTATGGCGAGTCTTTACGAGAAGCTTGAAACTTTACCTGCATCGCAACGTGAAGAAATCATCCGTGACTTGCACGCGTGTCAAGAACACCGTCCAGCACTTGCGATGGTTGATTCAGCAAAAGGCATCACCAACTTCCATTCACCAAACGACGTCATTGTAGATGCTTCTATGCCTGCGATGATCCGTGGTGGCGGTAAAATGTGGGGCGCTGACGGCAAACCTTACGACTGTAAAGCCGTAATGCCTGAATCGACTTTCGCACGTATCTACCAAGAAATGATCAATTTCTGTAAGTGGAATGGCAACTTCGATCCAAAAACAATGGGTACTGTACCTAACGTTGGCTTGATGGCGCAAAAAGCTGAAGAATACGGCTCACATGACAAAACGTTTGAAATTCCTGAAGCGGGTATTGCCAACATCACTGATCTTGAAACAGGTGAAGTGTTGATGTCGCAAAACGTTGAGGAAGGTGATATCTGGCGTATGTGTCAGGTGAAAGATGCACCGATCCGTGACTGGGTGAAACTTGCGGTAACTCGCGCGCGTAACTCTGGCATGCCGGCAATCTTCTGGCTTGACCCGTACCGTCCACACGAAAATGAATTGATCAAGAAAGTTGAAAAATACTTGAAAGATCATGACACTGACGGTTTAGATATCCAAATCATGTCACAAGTTCGTGCAATGCGTTATACGCTTGAACGTGTTGCTCGTGGTCTAGATACCATTTCTGTAACAGGTAACATCCTACGTGACTATCTGACAGACTTGTTCCCGATCATGGAATTGGGTACGTCTGCGAAAATGCTTTCTATCGTGCCGTTAATGGCGGGTGGTGGTATGTACGAAACAGGTGCAGGCGGTTCTGCTCCTAAACACGTACAGCAGTTGGTTGAAGAAAACCACTTGCGTTGGGATTCACTGGGTGAGTTCATGGCGCTTGCTGTTTCTCTAGAAGAAATGGGCATCAAAGAAGACAATGCTGCTGCGAAGTTATTGGCTAAGACATTAGACCAAGCGACTGGCAAATTGCTCGACAATGACAAGTCACCATCACGTCGCACTGGCGAACTTGATAACCGTGGCAGCCACTTCTACCTAGCAAAATTCTGGGCTGAAGCGTTAGCTGCTCAAGATGAAAATGCTGAATTGAAAGCGAAGTTTGCTCCGCTTGCTAAAGCATTGGCTGAAAACGAAGACAAGATCGTTGCTGAGCTAGCTGCTGTTCAAGGTAAAGCGGCTGACATCGGCGGTTACTACGCTCTTGATCAAGAGAAAGTAAATGCTGTGATGCGTCCAAGTGCAACATTAAACGCAGCACTTGCTTCTGTTTAAGTTTAATTTAATGCAAAGCCGGCTACTCAGCCGGTGGTGCAAAGAAAAGCCGGTGCATATGTACCGGCTTTTTTTCGTCCGCAATTTCTACGCTACGAACATTCCCCAAAAAAGGAACTTATTTAAACTAAATTTTAGCGACCGTTATTACGTCCACGACCACGCGGTGCTTTAGTATTCGGGCGTGTCGTACCATTGGTTTTACGACGAGGTTTATCTGCATCATCCATTTGCCAAATACGCGTTGTACCACCACTGGCTTTTTTCTTGCCTTTGAATGGCGCTTCGCCTTTTGCTTCGCGTGCTTTGTCTTTAGCAACCGAGAAATGCTGTTTCTTAGTTGTGGTCTTTTTCGTAAAAGAACGACCTTCATACGGTTTGTCCGCAGGAACATCTTTAAAGTCTGGGTAAAGTAAAGGTTCGATCTCCACTTGCTCACCGGGCTGTAAGCCAAGTTTTACAATGCTGATAGTACCAATTTGAGTACGAATCAAACGTAAAGTTGGAAAACCTACCGCAGAGGTCATGCGACGAACCTGACGGTTACGACCTTCACAAATTTGAATTTCTACCCATGATGTTGGAACGCTAGCACGAAAACGTACAGGTGGCGTACGTTCCCATAACCAGTCCGGCTCATCAATTTTTTTGGCTTGAGCAGGCAGGGTGATGCCATCTTTAAGCTCAACACCTTTACGAAGTTGCTCTAAAGCTTCTTCGGTGATGTCACCATCAACCTGTACCACATAAGTTTTAAACTTTTTGTTGGCAGGGTTGGTAATGAACTGGTTCAAACCACCATGATCGGTTAAGAACATTAAGCCTTCTGAGTCTAAATCAAGACGACCAGCGATACGAAGATCAGGGTCTTGAGTGAAATCAGCCATGGTTTGATGTTTCTCATCGGCACGGAACTGGGAGAGAACGTCATAAGGTTTATTAAGAATGACGATTTTCATAGAAAATAACTACTTTGATAATGATAAATACTGGAAACGTTGAGTTTTATTTTATGGGGAAATGGCGTTATTTCCCCTGTAAATCTCAAAAACACTTAAATAGGATTACAATATTATGCGTTAAGATAAGTTGAAAGTATTGCATATTGGCAATTATTTTTTAGATTCGCCAGATAGAATAACAATAGGGAGAACGAGTACAATGGGTTATCAGAAGATTGTTGTGCCTGTGGATGGTAGCAAAATTACCGTAAATGCAGACTTGTCACTGAATGTTCCTAACAATCCTATCATTCCTTTCATTGAAGGCGACGGTATTGGTGTGGATATTACACCAACAATGAAAGCAGTGGTAGATGCTGCAGTTCAAAAAGCTTACGCTGGCAAACGTTCGATCGAATGGATGGAAGTTTACTGCGGTGAAAAAGCAGATAAAATCTATGGTACTTACATGCCGGAAGAAACGTTCGAAGCGCTTCGCGAGTTTGTCGTTTCTATCAAAGGTCCATTAACGACACCTGTTGGTGGTGGTATTCGTTCTCTCAATGTCGCTTTACGTCAAGAATTAGACCTTTACGTTTGTGTGCGTCCAGTGCGTTGGTTCGAAGGTGTTCCTTCTCCAGTTCAACATCCTGAACTGACTGACATGGTGATTTTCCGTGAAAACTCTGAAGATATCTATGCAGGGATTGAATGGAAAGCGGATTCGCCAGAAGCTAAAAAAGTCATCAAATTCCTGAAAGAAGAAATGGGTGTGACTAAAATCCGTTTCGAAGAAAATTGTGGTATTGGTATTAAACCGGTCTCTAAAGAAGGGACTCAACGTCTGGTTCGTAAAGCCATTCAGTTTGCAATCGACAATGACAAGCCTAGCGTGACTCTCGTTCATAAAGGCAACATCATGAAGTACACCGAAGGTGCATTCAAAGAATGGGGTTACGAAGTCGCGCTTGAGCGTTTTGGTGGCGAGCTTCTTGACGGTGGTCCATGGGTTAAAATCAAGAACCCTAAAAACGGCAAAGACATTATCATTAAAGATGTGATTGCTGATGCGTTCCTGCAACAAATCCTGATGCGTCCTTCTGAATATTCAGTGATTGCGACGCTTAACTTGAACGGTGACTACATTTCTGATGCGCTTGCAGCTATAGTGGGGGGGATTGGTATCGCTCCGGGTGCAAACATTGGGGGTGCAATTCAGATGTACGAAGCCACTCACGGTACTGCGCCTAAATATGCAGGTCAAGACAAAGTAAACCCGGGTTCAATCATCCTTTCTGCTGAAATGATGCTGCGTGACATGGGCTGGACTGAAGCTGCCGATTTGATCATCAAAGGTGTTTCTGGTGCGATTACTGCAAAAACGGTCACTTATGACTTTGAGCGTTTAATGCCTGACGCGACTTTGTTACGTTGTTCGGAATTTGGTCAAGCAGTGATTAAAAATATGGAATAAGTTGAAGACTTGAACTTTGTATTAGAAAAACCCGTACTTGTTGCGGGTTTTTTATACTTACAGAACTCATATTTCATTCAATAGAATTAAAAACTTAAGATGAAATAGATCACCTCACTTTAATTCTTGAAATTAATGCATCAGCATCGAAAAATGTTCACAAAGATTTTCTGCCTGAGTTTAATGATGGTATTCATATTGCTTTCAGGCTTTCAGGCTTTCAGGCTTTCAGGCTTTCAGGCTTTCAGGCTTTCAGGCTTTCAGGCTTTCAGGCTTTCAGGCTTTCAGGCTTTCAGGCTTTCAGGCTTTCAGCCACCACCATCAGGTGAATCAGCAGATATACGTTACCCCATTTTATATATGCAATTACAATACATGGATTTGCCTGCACAACTTTCAATGCCGGTTGAAAATATTAAAGCTCGACAAGTTCAAGATACCTGGGGTGCAGCACGGAGTGAAGGGCGCAAACATGAAGGTGTCGATATTTTTGCCAAACGAGGAACACCTGTACGGACCACAACTCAAGGCATTGTGTTGCAAGTCGGAACCAATAATTTGGGTGGGAAAGTGGTTTGGATGATCGGTCCAGATTTAAGCCGGCATTATTATGCCCATTTGGATGATTATGCTGACCAGATTCAAGAAGGCGACTGGGTTGAAGCCGGGGAAGTCATTGGTTATGTGGGCAATAGTGGTAATGGTAAAAATACCCCGCCACACTTGCATTATGGAATCTATTTAAATGGACAAGGAGTAGTAAACCCTTATCTATATTTAGCCCCATCCTCATAAAAATATTTAAAACTTAAGGTGTTTGTTCGGTTTGCTTGTAGTGCTTTGAGCGTGTATGCCATGCGAGTTGCAGCGTTCCGAGTAATAATACAAAAGAAGCCAATAGAAACTGTTGATGATAGGTCACACCGAAATGCTGCAATGTACTAAAACTTAAACCGCCAATCAGCTGAACAGATGCAAAACACAGTGTCGCAATACTCCAGAGTTTTTTATACGCCAAAGCATAGAGTTGTAGAATCGTATAAGAGGTCAAAAACACGACTGCCGGATTCAGCAGGCCGGTAAAAAAGGATGAGGTAAAAGTCAGAAGTGGGCTGGTATTTAATGTGGCAATAAAAATCGCCAGGATATACAGGCTATAAAGTATTTTAAGAGCAGTCAGGTTACCGAATTTTCTGGCTAAAAGGTAGGCAGTAAAAGCCCCCAAAGCGCTGCCTAAGCCATAAAGAATCCAGTTAAAATTGATCCAGAATAAATTCAGCCCCAGTTCATGACTG
Organism: Acinetobacter sp. ANC 4862; assembly: GCF_004336635.1. Lineage (GTDB taxonomy): Bacteria > Pseudomonadota > Gammaproteobacteria > Pseudomonadales > Moraxellaceae > Acinetobacter. Next base: position 70,741 of record NZ_SJXH01000001.1, on the reverse strand, counting down.
AGATAGTCAATCCAGAACAATGAATGCGGAATATAGGCGAATGCACTGCAGGCATACACAACCAGCAAGCTATAAAAAAGCGTATTCAGCTTAACTTTGCTGGTGGTCACAATGGTTTGCACCGACAAATGATGCTTAAATTGTTGCAGTAAAATACTTAAGCACACACAAATCATCAGCGCGAAGCCACATAAAATCAGCCAGGCTGTTTGTATCGAAATTTGATCCAGATAAGGCAAGAAAAGCGTTGCCAATAAAACCCCAAGACCAATTCCACTAAAACCAATAAAATTGATTTTAAAGCGATCCTGAATATCACAGCACTGCGCAACCACACTAGGCGATAGAATCATCAGTAGACCACCGCTGATTCCTGAGATCACACGCCAGAAGATATACCAGGCCTGAGGAAAATTTGCAAAAGCACAGCACATTAAACTGAACATGCCGGCGATTGCTGCAATTTGGATGTATAGGGTCATGCTTTTATTTTGGGGCAGTCGCATGGCTGCAAAAGCGCCCATCAGATAGCCGAGTAAATTTGCACTCCCTAACAGGCTGGCAAAACCTACGCTCCAGTCAAATGCTTCACGTGTGCTGGGTAACAGCGCGGTATAAGAAAAACGTAAAATACCAATTCCTAAGCACATACTGAGGCATAAAAACAGACTGAGCTTGATATTGTTTGAGGACATCCATGCACTCGCAGCTATTTATTATTGATTCATCTCAATCAATAGCATGACTCTCCAACAATGAATAGGATCAGAACTTACAAACGCTACAAAAACATCAATGTTCGAGTCATTAAGTAAGATTTAAGACTGCTTTTATAACATTGAATGATATTCTCCCTTTATTTTGCAAATTGAGTTTTCTGAATAAAGGCCTACAATCTGAATAAGTTATTGTATTTATCTTCATTATGAATTTCTCATATCGCGCTGATATTGATGGCTTAAGGGCGATCGCGGTTTTATTGGTGATTTTTAACCATATCGGATTATCTTTCTTTTCTGGAGGATATATTGGTGTTGATGTCTTTTTTGTGATTTCAGGTTATTTAATTACCATCATTTTAACGCATGAGATTCAATCGAAACGATTTTCTGTCGCACGGTTTTACAAGAAGCGTGTGGTACGTTTAGCACCGGCTTATTTTACCGTACTCAGTGTCGTCAGTGTAATTGCCTGGCAGGTGATGCTCCCTGGTGAATTGACACAATATTTTGATAGTGTCATGTATGCAACCTTGCTCATGGCAAATATTTATATGCGCAATGAGGTGGGGGATTACTTTAGCCAAAGTGTTGAAGGTATTCCTTTATTGCATTTGTGGTCGCTTGGGGTAGAAGAGCAATTCTATATTTTTTGGCCTTTATTGTTATGGTTGTTTGTTCGAAAGGTACCACGAAAATATATGTGGGCGATCCTCACTACATTAATCGTGACTTTACTGGTATATGCACAGCATAAATTGACTCAAAATGCAGAGCAGGCCTACTACAGTATGCCTGTACGTGCCTTTGAGCTGCTCATTGGTGCATTGATTGGTTTTTTGCCACAGCTCAAACTGCCGAAAAAATTACTGCAAAGTCTGGTTTGGATGGCTTTAATCGTATTGTTTACAGCAGCCATCTACTTCGATAAGCAAACTCCATTTCCAGGAGCAATGGCGCTTATCCCGTGCTTGGCGACAGCATTCATTATTTATCTGGGACAATCTTCACGGTCCAGTAATGTGTTACTGAGTAATCGCTTGAGTACCTGGATCGGGAGAATTTCTTATCCTTTATATTTATGGCACTGGCCCATTATTGTGTTATTTGGCATTTATATGCAGCCATTAAATGCAGAAAATCAGGCGGTGATTGTACTGTTGTCCATCATACTGGCATTTTTAACCTATAAATTCGTAGAAAAACCAACCAAACGTTTTGTGATGGCAGCGAATTATAAAGTGATTATCATCGGTTTTCTCGTACCAGCCATGATTTTTATTACCCTTGCCAAGACCATCAATATAAATAAAGGCTTTCCGGATAGGTTTCCTGAGTCTGTCTATAACAAGCAAAAGGCACTTAATTCATTTGCCCATATCATTCGCAATAAATGTATGGATATTGAGGACCCGGAAGCTTTACCTGATCCGAATGATTGTGTCTTGGGTAATGCTAAACCGGAAATAGATTTTTTATTGATCGGTGATTCTCATGCCAACGCTTATACCGCAATGCTGGATGTATGGGCTAAAGATGCGAATTTGCGCGGCTATGACGTCACGCAAAGTTCCACCTTCTATTTACCCGGTGTACAGCGTCTGGATGCCAATTTCAATGATTGGGAAGAGCTGAGCGAATTTAAATTAAGAAATGATGCGATTACCGCTCATCTTGCAAAAACACATTATCCAGTGATTATTTTAGCGGGTTCATATGTACCGTATTTTGGTCCTGAGGTGAAACTTGAAGATGGCATTCATCATTCAAATGAAGAAATATTCAAAACTGGCTTTATGAAAGCTTTGAAAATTGCCTATCAGTCCAGTGATCAAGTGGTTTTGCTCAATGATGTACCTCGCTTAGATCGGGACGGGGTGCCGGCAGATTGTAATCTTCGTAATGAAATATTAAATACCCATGCGCAATGTACTGTTTCCAGACAGAATTATGAACAACAGCTTCTGAAATTTAATCGAATTGTGGCTGAAGCCAAACTGAAATATCCTGACTTGAAAATTATTGACCCGACCAAGGTTATCTGTAATCAGCAGGTATGTAGAATCAGTATTGATGATGTACCTTTATACCGAAATAAGGACACCAACCATATTAATAATCAAGGCTCTCGGCAATTGGGCATTGAATATTTAAAACATTATGGCAATCCGCTTAAAGATTAAAGGCAGGCATAAAAAAACCGCGTGAGATCACGCGGTTTTTTTATATTTTAGAAATTAACGCATTTTTGCCAGGAAACGACCTAAACGGGTAATCGCTTCACGAAGTTCATTTTCGGCAGGCAAGAACACTACGCGGAAATGATCAGGAGTCGGCCAGTTGAAACCAGTCCCTTGAACCAGTAACACTTTTTCAGCACGCAACAAGTCGAGCATGAATTTTTCGTCATCCTGAATTGGATAAATTTCCGGATCCAGTTTAGGGAAGCAATACATCGCACCTTCTGGTTTGACACAAGATACGCCCGGAATTTCATTCAACATTTCCCAAGCGATATTGCGTTGTTCATATAAACGACCACCCGGACGAATCAAGTCATTAATAGACTGATAACCGCCTAAAGCGGTTTGAATCGCATATTGCGCTTGATGGTTGGCACAAAGACGCATAGATGCCAACATGTCTAAACCTTCAATGTAGTCCAGTGCACGTGATTTATCACCAGTAATGGCCATCCAACCTGAACGGAAACCCGCAATTCGATAGGCTTTAGACAAACCATTAAACGAGATACAAAGTTGATCACCCGCAAGTGCAGCTACAGCGACATGTTCAATGCCGTCATAAATAATTTTGTCGTAAATTTCATCTGCAAATAAAATCAGGTCATATTTTTTTGCCAGATCGACAATTTGTTGCAATACATGACGTGGATAAACCGCACCCGTTGGGTTATTCGGATTGATAATCACGATACCACGGGTATTTGGCGTGATTTTACTTTCCATATCCGCAATGTCTGGATACCAGTAGTTTTCTTCATCACATTTATAGTGAATCGCTGTACCACCAGACAAGTTTACCGCAGCTGTCCATAATGGATAATCTGGCATTGGAACCAGCATTTCATCGCCATCATCCAGCAAGCCTTGCATTGCCATGACAATCAGTTCAGACACGCCATTACCGATATACACATCATTGACCTGCATATTCAAAATGCCTTTTTGCTGGTAATACTGACAAATCGCTTTACGCGCAGGGAAAATCCCTTTCGAGTCTGTATAACCCACGGCATTGGGTAAGTTTAAAGCCACATCATTAATAATTTCTTGTGGCGCTTCAAAGCCGAATGAGGCGGGATTACCGATATTAAGTTTAATAATTTTGTGACCGGCTTCTTCCATTTCATTGGCCGCTCGTAACACAGGTCCGCGAATGTCGTAGCATACATGCTCGAGCTTAGACGATTTTTTAATTTCGCGAGGGGTTTGGAAAGTGTTCGGCATTTTGATGTTCTCGGAAGGAGTGGAGGTCACTTTTGCATAACGATATAAATAACTTTTAAATGTCTCAGTTGTTACTAAATCAAGATTGTGTTCATCCCGAAGTAAAGCAACAATTTTTTCGTGCGTAAATCCTGCCTGTTGATACTGTTTAATCACAGGAAGCAAATTTTTAAAAATAACGCTCTTTTTTTGCGACATTTTTTAATCCTGAGCAAGCTTATGACAAAGAGTAACACTAAATTTGCTCACAAAAAAGCATTTCTTAAATAAATTGCTCACTCTATTTTTAAACATTGCTTACTTTTTGCTTTTTTAGGGAAATTATAGGTCTTTTGTAAAATGTTAACGAAAGACTAGAAATTTAAATATGAATGACGTAAATATAGGATTATTTTATTTTAAATAGCAAGGAAGAAGGTACGTAGCCATGGGAAAACTCAATAAATCAGACCGAGAATGGCAAAGAGAGTTATCACCTGAAGAGTTCCGTATTACACGTCAAAAGGGAACAGAGCCTGCATTTACAGGTAAATACTGGAACACAAAACAAGATGGTACTTATGTCTGCCGTTGTTGTGGTGAGCCGTTATTTAGCTCAGAAACAAAATACGATAGTGGCTGTGGTTGGCCAAGTTTCTATAAAGCCTTAAATAATTCTGCAATTGAAGAACATACCGATACGACACACGGTATGGTTAGAACAGAAATTGTTTGTCATCATTGTGACGCACATTTAGGCCATGTTTTTGAAGATGGTCCACAGCCAACAGGGTTACGCTATTGCGTAAATTCAGCTTCATTAGAATTAAAAACACAAGAAAAAAATGACGAGGAAACCTATCCATGACCAACATTTATCAGTTTGAGGCTGAGTTGTTAGATGGAAAAAATAAATCATTTGCTGATTATGAAGGCAAAGTTTTATTGATTGTAAATACTGCCAGTAAATGCGGTTTTACCCCCCAGTTTGCAGGTCTTGAAAAGTTGTATGAGAAATACAAAGATCAAGGTTTGGAGGTTTTGGGATTTCCCTGTAACCAGTTTGGCGGACAAGATCCGGGATCCAATGAACAAATCGGGGCTTACTGCCAAAAAAATTATGGCGTAACATTTCCCATGTTTTCAAAGGTAGATGTTAAAGGCCCAGAAGCGCACATTTTATTCCGTTATTTGACTAATAACAGTAAAGGAATACTCGGAAACGGGATCAAATGGAATTTCACCAAGTTCTTGATTGGTAAAGATGGCAAAGTGTTAAATCGTTTTGCACCGACCACCAAACCTGAAGATATGGAAAGTGAAGTTGAAGCTGCTTTGGCAAAGTAGTCAAAAGTAATTACTGACTAAAGTAAAGTAGGGCGATCAATTGATCGCCCTAAATTTATCTAAAAAATGCGGTTTAGATTTTTTAAATGGGTAGGATATTTATAAAATCGCTTTTAAACGCTGAATGGCTTCTTCACACTGTGCAATATCTGCAACCAATGCTAAACGGACATGGTTTTCACCCGGATTGCCTTGTTCGGTATCACGAGAAAGGTAACGTCCAGGAAGCACTTTAATATGTGCTTTTTCCATCAGCATTTTGGCAAAAGCTTCATCATTGTCTACTTTTAACCAGTAATAAAAACCTGCATCCGGTTTTTTCAGTGGCAATAAGTGACCGAGCTCTTTTTGGAACAGTTCAAATTTGGCACGATAAAGTTTACGGTTTTCTTCAACATGTTCTTCATCGTCCCAAGCGGCAATAGACGCTAGCTGATGTTGAACCGGCATGGCTGCACCGTGGTAAGTGCGGTATTGCAAATAAGGCTTAAGTAATGCTGCATCACCAGCGACAAAACCTGAACGCATGCCCGGCAAGTTTGAGCGTTTAGAAAGTGAGTGGAATACGACACAGTTTTTGTAGTCGTCACGTCCAATTTCAGCACAAACTTCAAGTAAGCCCACGGGTGCTTCATCAAACCAAAGTTCTGAATAACATTCATCCGATGCAATGACAAAGTCGTATTTGTCTGAAAGTTCAATCAATTTCTTGAACTGTTCTTTAGACAATACTGCACCAGTTGGATTGCCAGGTGTGCAAACAAAGAGCAATGCTGTTTTTTCCCATACTTCGGCAGGAACCGCATCAAAATCACCGAGGTAATTGTTTTCTTCAGTACAGTTAATGAAGTACGGTTTTGCACCCGCGAGTAAAGTCGCACCTTCGTAAATTTGATAGAAAGGATTTGGCATCACCACATACGGTGCATCTTCACGGTTCACTAAAGCTTGGACAAAAGAGAAGATCGCTTCACGTGTTCCTGATACAGGAAGAACATTAGTTTCAGCACTAATGCTATTCAGCTTGAAGCGACGTGTCAGCCAGTTGGCAATGCTTTGGCGGAGTTCTGGTAAACCTTTGCTGTTCGGGTAAGTCGATAAATGCTTAAAGTTGTCAATAATTGCTTGTTTTACAAACTCTGGCGCAGGATGCTTCGGTTCACCAATCGATAATGGAATGAGTGGTAAATCTGCAGGTTGAATATCCTGAAAAAGTTTATTTAACTTTTCAAAAGGATAGGGATGCAATAATGACAAACTTGAGTTCATGAAATCGGTACCGCTTAATTTAAGTTAATGTTGGCCAGAGACTTGATTCGAGGCTTCATCCAGTGCTGATTTTAATTGCGCAGCAAAAGTTTCAGCTTCTGAATCGGACATCGGAATGCCATCTTTTTTAGTGACAAAGAAAATATCTTCTGCGCGCTCACCAAGCGTTGCAATTCTAGCAGAATGAATATCTAAACCTTGCATCATAAATAAACCGCCTACTTTAGCCAGTAAACCTGGATGGTCAAGTGTTGCTATTTCCACCATGTTTTGCTGTAACGCGGCATTCAGGGTGATGTCGACGGTATTTTCAATATCGAAATGGCGTAACTGGCGTGGAATACGACGTTGCATTAAACCAGGATATTTATCTGAGTGGCTCAGTGCTTCCACCAATGCCTCAATCACAGTTTTTTCACGTTCCGGGTCGGTCAGTAAAGTCCCGAAACGGTCGAGAACCACATAAGTATCTAAACTAAATGCAGTGGACGCAGTAATAATTCGCGCATCCTGAACGTCAAGATTCATACGGTCAAATACAGCCACTGTGGTGGCAAATAAATTGGGCTGATCTTGCGTATAAATAAAGATCTGCACTGCATCTTGGGCGTATTGACGATGGGCACGCATTAATACTAAAGGTTCAGTATTGTTGCCATGTTGCAAGATGGCACGGGTATGCCAGGCAATTTCATCTGCCGATTCTTTAATGAAATATTCATCCCCCAGTTCCTGCCAAATGGTTTCTACATCGTACAGGGAGAAATCATTCACCAACAGTTCACTGGCCGCAAATTTAGTATCTTCAATCAGCATTTGATAATCAACAGGACGCCCCAGACCAGTACGAATCACATCACGTGCATGGGTATAAAGCTGACGCATCAGCGATGCACGCCAGGTATTCCAAAGTTTCGGATTGGTCGCGTTAATGTCCGCCACGGTCAAGGTATACAGATAATCCAGATGCTCCATATCACCAAGTTTTTCAGCGAAATCCTGCACCACATCCGGGTCTGAAATATCTTTCTTCTGCGCCGTCATGGACATCAGTAAATGACTTTGAATCAGCCATGCGACAAGATTACATTCACGCTCGGTAAAGCCATGTTTACGGCAGAACTTGATTGCATCTTCTGCACCCAGTTCACTGTGATCACCGCCACGACCTTTGGCAATGTCATGGAATAAAGCGGCCAAATAGACAATATCGCGACGTGCCAGACGCTGGAAGACTGAACTCACCACAGGGAAGTCTTTGGCAAACTCGGGTTCTTTAAAGCGATTTAAATTACGCAGCAATAATAGGGTATGTGCATCTACAGTATAAATATGGAACAGGTCATATTGCATCAGTCCCATAATCTGACCAAATGCAGGAATATAATTGCCTAGAACGCTATAGCGCTTCATCGCCACCAAAGTGTCATACAGACGATGTGGTGAACGAATAATGGCCATAAACAAGGCTTGATGTTCGGGATTATCTCGATAGTTTTGATCAATGCGTTTTGCAGCAAGGATCAAAAGACGCAAGGTACGTGCGCGAATACCTTCAATTTCCGGGCGATTGGCCAATAAATAGAAGATTTCTAAAATTGCGCTGGGGCGTTCTGAGAAAATTTTGTGGTGTTGTACCGCAAGTTTGCCATCCACCAGTTTGAAGTTTTCGTTAATTTCTTCAATTTTGCGTTCGTAGTCGGGCAAACGTGGCGTAATGACTGATTCATTAAAGTAAGCCAGCAGCATTTCATTCAGTGTGGAGACTTGTTGCGCGCTACGATAATAACGCTTCATGAATTGTTCGATTGGATAGTTTGGCGATTGATGTTCTTGACGGGTGTAGCCAAACAGGGCTGCAATATCACGTTGATAATCGAACAATAAACGATTTTCATCACGCTTGGTTAAGCGATGTAAATGATGGCGAATTTCCCACAAGAAACTTTCCGCTTCTTCTAAAACGCCCAGTTCAAAATCGGAAATAAAGCCTAGATGCACCAAGTCATAAATACGATTGACCCGGAAATGACGTTTTGCAATCCAGCCAATTTGATTGATGTCACGAATACCGCCCGGTGCATTTTTAATATCCGGTTCCAGATTGCTTTCGGTATTGTTGTGTTGAGCATGGCGTCTGGCTTGCTCATCCATTTTGGCATCAAAAAAGGTTTTATCTGTCCAGGTTTGTGAAACGATACGACGCGGCCATTTGGCTAAATGCTGATTGCCAATAATCAGACGGGATTCAATCAGTGCTGTCGCCACGGTTAAATCGCTCGTGGCCTGTTCAACACAGTCGGAAATGGTACGCACACTAATGCCGGGTTTGAAATTACCCACATCCCAAAGTGATGAGATAAAGGTGGAAATCAATTTTTCCTGATCGGGGCTGATTTCATCTTCCGATAAAATCATGATGTCGACATCTGAATAGGGCAACATTTCCCGACGACCATAACCGCCAACAGCAAATAAACCTAAATCAGTCTGCTCAAGTTCAGCATGTTTCCAGAGAAATTGTAATGCTTCATCAATTAAATTGGCTCGGGCCGAAATGACTTCACGAATCGACTGTCCATTTTCAAAACCTTCCTGTAGCTGTTTTTCGACATCTGTGCGCCATTGATTGATCGCTTGAATGTCATGGTTACTTTTAACGTAATTCAGCAGTGGAGAAGTATTGATCATGAACAGTAGTCCGTTAATATGGTGACAAGTTTAGTTTTGTTGAACACTGACTTGAGACGCCGTCTCTAGTGCAAGTTCACGTGCTTGATCTGTTGTTTCAGCACGTGCCGTTGCAACCCCCATGCGACGACGTTTAAAACCTTCAGGTTTACCAAAAAGGCGTAAATCGGTGTCTGGATTAGACAAAGCAAGATTTAAGCCAGAAAAAGATAAATTGCTATCATCAACGCCTGCATAAATAACCGCACTTGCTGCAACACTATGGCGTGTGGTATTGACCGGCAGTCCTAAAATGGCACGTGCATGTAGTTCAAATTCGCTCTGGAATTGCGATGCAAGTGTCACAAGCCCCGTGTCATGCGGACGTGGTGATACTTCACTAAACCATACTTTATCGCCTTTGACAAACAGTTCGACCCCGAAAATACCGCAGCCGCCTAAAGCAGCAGTGACTTTATGCGCAATCCGTTTTGATTCTTCCAAAGCAGCAGGAGTCATGGTTTGAGGCTGCCAGCTTTCGACATAATCGCCTGCATCTTGGCGGTGGCCGATCGGGTCGCAGTATTGGGTTTCGATTTCACCTGTTTCAGCATTTTTAGCGCGAACCGTAAGTAAGGTAATTTCAAAGTCAAAATCAATTTGTGATTCGACAATCACTTTACCTTGATTCACACGACCGCCAGTTTGCGCATATTCCCAAGCGGCATCCACTTCATCAAAACTTTTAATGCGAGATTGTCCTTTGCCTGAAGAAGACATCACCGGTTTAACAAAGTTTGGATAGCCAATATCGTCGCAAGCCGCACGGAAAGACTCAATCGAGTCGGCAAAACGATAAGCAGATGTCGGTAAACCCAACTCTTCAGCTGCCAAACGGCGGATACCTTCACGGTTCATGGTCAGGTTAACCGCTTTTGCCGAAGGAATCACGGTCGCAATATTTTGTTGTTCAATTTCGACTAAAACTTGCGTCGCAATGGCTTCAATTTCAGGAATAATTAAATTGGGTTTAACGTGTTGGATCAGTTGTTTGAGTTCTTCGGCATCTGCCATATTTAAAGTATAAGAATAATGGGCAACTTGCATGGCAGGTGCGTGATCATAACGGTCTGCTGCATGGACTTCCACACCGAGACGTTGTAGCGAAATCACCACTTCTTTACCCAGCTCTCCTGAACCTAATAGCAAAACTTTAAAGGCAGACGCTTGAAGGGGAGTACCAATAGTCACGCTCATGTAAATCATCCATGCTTGATTTTATGGGCTTTTAGCATAGCAGAACTGATTGAGGTGTTAAGACTTGATTCACATAAAATAATGATATTGTCTAACAATTTTATTTATAAAGTGTTTAGGCGTTTAATCTGTCGATGGGGCAACATTTACAAACTATTCAGATTGGGTTAGCAAATGATAAATACCGTTCTGAGGATTCATTTTTTCCATTCGCAGTATTTGATCCATAGTTAAATCTAACATCTTTAAAAGCTTCAATGTTCGATAAAGCCGTATATACATATAAGGCAAGCCAATTGGGAGTACAAAACCAACGGTAAACAGTACGAATCCTATCAATGTAAATATCAATGTATCCGATATAACCTTGTTCAAAAGAAACTGATCGACTGAAAAGGCTGCAAGAGCAAATAGGCCAAAAATCAGAATGAATAAAAGACTAAATAATTTTAAAATATTGGGCAACAGGCGATGTTGCAAACTCCTATGTACTAAATATTAGATTCATTGGATGTAAATGGATCACCTGCTGAGTTTGATTGAATAAGGCAATGATTTTATTTTTGCTATTTTTCTGCATATAAATGACATGGACTTCATCGGCAGGTTGGCAGTGTACTTCAACAAAATGCCCTGTAAAATTTTTAGCACCTATAAAACATTCAAAATAACAGCCAGGCAGATAACGCTTACTTGCTACATGCAGCAATTCATCTCGCCGTTGATGAATAAAGATTTTCCCTTCTATAACCTGTTTGGGTTCAAACACGCTGAAATTTCCTTATTTTTTGTATTTATTAAACAAGCTTATGTTTTTAATCTAACATAAGCCTTTGTTCATCTTAAGATAATTTTTAAAAATGAAAGGGCAGATAGGTATAAATCAACCCATATGTCACGGCTGCTGTTAAGGTTGCAGGCACGATTTGCTTAAATTTGAAATATAGTCCGGCTAAGGTTAAAAAACCCACCAGCATGGCAAAGCTTTTATTCGGTGTTTCCATCAGTGGAGGAAGAGTGGCAACGACCAGCATGGAACTAATCGCGGCAATGCCGATACTGCCTAAAGCGATTTTGATCCAGACCGAGCCACGCTTTTGCGAGTTCTGCTGATGCTTTTGAATCACATAAAAGGGACCAAAACGTGATGCAAAATTAGCAATTCCCACGATGATGCCAACGAGAATAATTTCAAGATTCATGTGCTTCTCCAAATTCATCATCGTGTTGTTTTAAAACATAGTGCTTAAATAAGCCGGCCAAAATACCGGATAAAATCCCAATGAAAATCGCAGCCGATAAATTAATGAAATAGCAGGCGATCGCTGAAACTATTAAACAAACAGCGACAATAAAAGTGTGTTTCTTTTCAAAGGCGGCAAGTAAGAAACTTAAGAACAGTGCAGGAAGCAGGAAATCCAGTGCGGCTTGTAAGAATTGCGGTAAATTGCTGACCTGATCTGCAAATAAGCCACCCAAGAACGAACCTAAAGCCCAGGATATCCAGCTAAATAGGCTGACACCCAACATCCAGGACTCTGACCATTCCTGACGACGTTGCGACAGTTTAATCATCCCGGAAGCAAATACTTCATCGGTCAGACCCCAAGCCCAAACTGCAGTCTTTTTTAAGTTTAATTTATCTTGAATCAGGTTTTGCAGCGCGGGACCATAGAGTAGATGACGAATGTCTAAAGCAATCACGGTGAGCGCTGTCATCCAGATGGATGTCCCACTACCGAGTAAAGCCACCACTAAAAATTGACTAGCGCCGGCATACATGGAGCAGGATAAAAACAGGGCTTCCCAAGGGGTAAAGCCAAATTGTGTCGCAGAAACACCGAAAGCAAAAGAAACGGGAAGATAAGTAAAAATAATGGCTTGACTATCTTTAGCGCCTTGCCAAAAGCCAGCAGCTTGTACTGGAGGGAGTTTGTGCTCAGACACGACACACCTAAGGAGAGTTAGACAATGAGGGTAAAATGGTGATTGAGTATTCTACCCGAATTCACTAGCATAGTGCCGAAATGTTTGTATAGGCAGCCGATATGTTTGCGTCCAAATCACGTGCAATAGTGATGATTTCTGTACTGTGCAGTATGTTTGCATTGCAGGCTTGTGGTAACTCATCTGAAGAACCCGAGCAGAAAGTTGAAATTAAGGCTGCACCAAAGCTCAGCAATGATGCGACCACGTATGCCAATGAAGCCTGGAAATTCATGAATCAAGTTGATGGCTTGGTATATGCAAAACGACTGGATGTGCTTGAAGAACAGGTCCGTAAACCTGCCCGCAAGTTAAGCACCGATTGGCGCATTAATGTCAAAATGACCGATTCGGTGACAGAAGGCAAATACGCACTCTGTCGTAAAGCATTGACCAGTCTGGAAATCTGGGCGCGTGAAAGCATTGATCAATCGAGTTCGGTTGCACAAAAGCAGGCAGATTACGAACGAGATAAAGCACAGTGCAAGGATGCAATTGATCATCCTGCGCTTGGAAATACTGACCCGAAAAAGAAAGGGGTTTAACTTAAATAAAACGAGGCAAAAGCCTCGTTTTATTTCATCTTAATTTTTGGAAGTTTATTCCTACTTATAGTTAAAAAGAATGAGTAAGAGGGTAAAACGATAAATTGATAAATATATAGAATTATCATTAATTGATAATATATGTATAATAAATAGCATTAATTTTGTTATTTTTTTAATAAAAATCTAAATAACTTCGATATATTGAATGGGTAGGGGGTAAAAAAAGTGTTTCATAAAGTGTTTTTATCAATAATTATGGTGGCGGCTTTAAGTGTTTGTAGTAGTGTGACAATTGCAGCAGAACAATTACAGTCAATCCAATCTATATCAGAAAGCGAAAATGAAGTTGCACCATGCAGCAATGGTTTTGATGAGGTAAATGTTTGCCAATTACGTTCGTAATGGATATATAAGAATAATGAGTGCAATCCAATATAGGCCCGATGAGGTCTGAATAAGATAAATACTGCAATAGCATGATCTGAATAGCTTGATTGAATGTTTCTTATTTTTAATTCAAAGGCTGGGAAATGCATGTGCGATTCGATGCAATTCTGCCAGATCTAAAATTTCAATTTTCTTGAAAGAAAGCCGCAAAATATTCAGCTTTTCTAAGGCTTGCAGTTCCTGGTTGACGGTTTGTCTGGAACAGGTCAGCATTTGCGCCAATTGTTCTTGTGATAAATGAATGGTATTTGTTTCAATCATCAAATGATTGCCATAGCCATTTAAGATGAACATTAAGCGTTGTGCTAAACGCTGGGTCATGCTTTGAGTCTGAATCGAAATCAGTTCTAAAAAAGCAAAACGTAATTTTTGGCTGGTCAATTGCGCAATGTGATACCAAAAAACAGGATGTGCTGCGAGCAGCTTTTGCATGGCTGGACTTGGGATATGCAAGATCAGACTTTTTTGAATGGCGATGGCATCGTGCGAGCGAGGTTGGGCATCGACCAGTGAAATTTCACCAAACCACATAATCGGTTCCACAATCGCCGCTACGGATTCTTTGCCTGCAATATCAATATAGCCTAAGCGAACAGCACCCTCTAAAACGGCATAGATCCCATTGAATGGGTCACCTGAATGAAAGATAGCTTGTTCCTTAGTAAAATGCTGTTGCACCGCATGGCTCACAATGAATTCCTTGAACAGTGAAGGCAATTGTGAAAACCACATGTTATTTTCTAAATGAGCTATATAAATGGGCGCGAGCACTTCAATTCCTTTTTTAATGCGAGTTGTCATTTAGCCGACAACTTCGCCTTGAGTTTTTTTATATAGTGGAAGAATGAGTGTAACAAGGAAGAATAACATGACCAAATTAGAACAGCTGCTCAGCCAGTATGCCGCCTATCATTTAGACCACAAAAACATTTTGACGCATTTTGTCGGTATTCCTTTAATTGTCTTTGCTATTCTTTGTTTAACTGCAAGAGCAGGTTTGATGCTGTCAGGAATAGAGCTGAACTTAGCCTTTGTGATTATTGTAGTCACCAGTATTTACTATTTTAGCCTCGATCGAATTTTTGCTTTGATTATGTTGATCGTTCTGGTCACGGCCTATCCCTTGGCTTTGAAAATTGCCAATCTGCAACTTACCGCTTGGTTAAGCTTAAGTATTGGCATCTTCGTGGTTGGGTGGGTATTTCAGTTTGTGGGACACTTTTATGAAAAGAAAAAACCGGCATTTATGGATGACATTATTGGTTTAGCCATCGGTCCATTATTTGTTTTGGCGGAAATGGTGTTCCTGCTCGGTTTTCGTAAAGACCTGGAGCAACGTATGCTCGAACATGCTCGTGTGTTACGCGCTGAAATGGATAACAAACATATTTCTGCGACCTCACATTAATTGAATCATTGCATAGCCATAAAAAAAGCCCCGAATGCGTCGGGGCTTTTTTCGTTTTAATGATTAAACATTAAAACGGAAGTGTAAAACATCACCATCTTGAACGATGTATGTTTTACCTTCTAAACGCCATTTACCCGCTTCTTTCGCGCCCGCTTCGCCGTTGTATTGGACGAAATCGTCATACGCGATACATTCAGCACGGATGAAGCCTTTTTCGAAGTCAGTGTGAATCACACCAGCCGCTTGAGGTGCAGTTGCGCCCACTTTAACCGTCCATGCACGAACTTCTTGTACACCTGCGGTGAAGTAAGTTTGTAAACCTAGAAGTGAATAACCTGCACGGATTACCACGTTAAGACCTGGTTCTTCCATACCCATGGCTTCAAGGAATTCAGCACGGTCTTCATCTTCAAGCAAAGAAATTTCTGCTTCAATCTGGTTGCAAAGTGGAACCACAATCGCATTTTCTTCAGCAGCTAATTTTTTAACTGCATCTAAATGTGGATTGTTTTCAAAACCATCTTCAGCAACGTTGGCGATGTACATGGTTGGTTTTAAAGTCATTAAACCAAAACCACGCACCAGTTTACGTTCTTCATCATCCAGGTCAGCTGCGCGAGCAGGTTTACCTTCATCAAGCAATGGTTGGATTTTTTCTAAAATTGCTTTAACGGCAATCGCTTCTTTGTCGCCACTTTTTGCAGATTTTGCTAAACGGGTAATGGCTTTCGCCACTGCTTCAAGGTCAGCCAGTGCAAGTTCTGTATTGATGGTCGCGATGTCATCTAGCGGGTCAATTTTACCATTTACGTGAATCACGTTTTCATCTTCAAAACAACGAACCACGTGTGCAATTGCATCGGTTTCACGGATGTTGGCAAGGAACTGGTTGCCCAAGCCTTCACCTTTAGATGCGCCCGCAACTAAACCTGCAATATCAACAAATTCCATTGCAGTTGGAATAACACGTTGTGGTTTAACGATTTCCGCAAGTTTGTCCATGCGTAGGTCAGGTACAGGAACGATACCGGTGTTTGGCTCAATGGTACAGAACGGGAAGTTTTCTGCAGCAATCGCAGCTTTAGTCAATGCATTGAAAAGTGTAGATTTACCAACGTTCGGCAAGCCGACAATACCGCAATTAAAACCCATGAAATGACTCACAAAGTATACTTTAAAAATTGTGGCTGATTTTACATGAAAGCCATCACAAAGTCAGGTCATGGCTTTCATGTTTATTGAAAACAACTGAAATGTATATCCTTTAAATTTTACGTTTGTCGAGTTGGTTGGCCAGGGTATCGCCCGTTGCTTGAATGAGCATGACTAAAACAATCAGCACCACAATAACGGCCAACATGATTTGCATATCAAAACGCTGATAACCATAACGGTAGGCAATATCCCCCAAACCTCCGGCACCAATGGCACCGGCAATCGCAGATGAGTTGATCATGGTGACTAAAGTCACGGTAAATCCTGCCACAATACCGGGGAGCGCTTCGGGTAGAAGCACATGCCAAACAATCTGTTTGCGGTTACAGCCGATGGCTTGTGCGGCTTCAATCAGGCCTTGATCAACTTCACGCAAACTGACTTCAGCAATACGCGCAAAGAAGGGGGTTGCAGCTAAGGTCAAGGGAACTACAGCAGCCCATACCCCATAACTGGTACCAACGATGAGACGGGTTAATGGAATAAGAGCAACCATTAAAATCAGAAAGGGAATTGAGCGGGTGATATTAACAATCCAGCCTAAAGACTGATTAATGCTTTTCGAAGGATAAATACCGTGTTCCGAAGTATTGACCAAAATCACGGCCATCGGCAGACCAATCAGCAAGGCAAAAAATGCCGAAACCCCGACCATTAATAAAGTATCGATAGTGCCGGTAATTAACAGATCAATGAGTTGGTCGTGCATAGCCCAATACCTCTAGATGCGCAATCTGGTTTTTTAATTGTTGCGTGAGTTGCTGGAGATCAATATCTAGATTAGCTACACCAACAATTAACGTGCCGACCAAATGATTTTGAATGGTATCGATGTGACTTTGATACAGATGTACCGAATGCCCAAAGCGATTTAAAATTTGTGCAAGGTCAGGAGAGTGTCTGGCTTCACTGGCATATTTCAGTTTTAAAATTGTATGTGAAACCGCATTGTCCTTTTCAGGATAAACCGCAAAGGGTAAATCCAGTTGTTCCAGATTGAGTAGCTCTTGGGTAATCGGTTGTTCAGGATTGGAAAACACTGACCAGACTTGCCCGGATTCCACGATTTCGCCTTTCTCAATCACCACCACCTGATCGCAAATTTCACGGATCACCTGCATTTCATGGGTAATCAGCACGATGGTAATCCCTAGTTTCTGATTGATTTGTTTGAGCAGAGAAAGCACCACCGAGGTACTTTCAGGATCCAGTGCAGAAGTCGCTTCATCGCAGAGTAAAATTTCAGGATGGCTGACCAAAGCACGGGCAATACCGACACGTTGCTTTTGCCCACCAGAAAGCTGTGATGGATAATGTTGTGCCTTATCGCTGAGTCCGACCAGTTGCAGGACCTCGTTGACACGAGCGCCAATCTCATCTTTTTGATAATTCGCGACTTTGAGCGGCAAGGCGACATTTTCCCACACCGTTTTGGCGGACATTAAATTAAAATGCTGGAAAATCATGCCAATTTTTTGGCGCAACTGAATTAAATCCTGATGATTTAAGGTGGCTATTTCCTGTTGATGGATATGGATACTGCCTTCATTGGTCTGTTCCAATCCATTGAGGGTACGCAGCAGTGAGGATTTACCTGCACCACTTTTACCAATAATGCCCAGAATCTTGCCTGGTGGAATATCGAGATTAATATTCTTTAAGGCATGCACCTGTTTGTCCTGTACATCATAAAATTTATTCAAGTGCCGGATTTGAATATGCGGCACTGAAAAATCGATTTGTGAACCAAAACTCACCATGGTTGTTTTCCTTATTTCCAGCCTTTAAACCACATGCCCGTTCCAAAATCCCGGTCTAAAATTGTTTTTACTTCTGCGGAGTTCTGGAAAGCTTTGACAAAGGTTTCGAGTTTTTTATCGTGATCTGGGTAGTCTTTACGCGTCACAAATAAAATGGCGTATTTTTTATCCACTGGGTCAATAAACAGGGCTGAATTTGGATCAGCGACTTTTGCCATTTTTAAATAATGGGGGAAGCCCATAATCAGGTCAGCTTCGTTATAGGCATGCGCTGTTTGTGGACCTTCAACTTCAATTAACTTGAGTTGCTTCGGGTTGCTGGTGATGTCCTGCAATGTAGTCAATTCATTATTGACATCTTTTACAGAGAGCAAACCTGCACGAGCCAATAGCGTCAAGCCACGGGATAAGTTCACCGGATCATTCGGTACAACGACTTTGGCCTGATTTGGAATTTGATCAAGGGACTGATATTTTTTGGAATATAAGCCGACATGACTGCCAGAACCTTTACCAAAGGCATGTAGGCTATAACCTGTTTCACGCACGGCATTGGCCAGGAATACACTCTGCTGAAAAAAGTTGGCATCGATATCACCGTTTTGAACTGCCACATTGGGGGCTTGCCAGTCTGAAAACTCGATCAGTTCGACATTAATGCCTTGGGCTTTGACTTCGTCAGCCACACTTTTTAAAAGTTCGGCATAGGGTGGGCTAATACCAATTTTCAGTGTATCGCTGTGTTTGTTGCTGTTGATCCAGCGATAGCCTGTCAGCCCGACCACAAGCGCAATCACCACTGCTGTAATAACCCAAAGTTTGGTATTGTTTTTAACTGTATTTGACATGATCTTATTTCCAGCCTGGGAACCAGAGTTTGGCACCAAAATCGGCATCTAAAGCCTGTTTCACTTTTGGCGAGTTCTGATAAATCTCGACAAACTTTTTCAGCTTGTCATTTTTATCTTGGTAATCATCACGTACCGCAAACAGAATGGCATAACGGATGTCGGTGTTAGAGTCAAATAATAGGGCTTGTTCCGGATCAGCCGTTTTCGCCAAACGTAAGTAATGTGGGTAGCCAAACGCCAGATCGACATCATCAATAGCACGTGCGGTTTGTGGGCCTTCCACTTCGATAAACTGTAATTTTTTAGGATTGGTCACGATGTCTTTCAGACTAGATAAGTAGTTTTCCGGATCTTTAAGGGTGATCAGTTTTGCCTGTTGTAAAAGCAGTAGAGCACGGCCTTGATTCACTGGATCGTTTGGAATCACGACTTTAGCGCCATCTTTTAACTCATCAAAGCTTTTGATTTTCTTGGAATACAAACCCACATGTGTTGCTGCACCTTTGGCAAAGGCTTTGATCTTAAAGTCGGTTTCTTTTTTCGCATTATCCAAAAAAGGCTGGTGCTGGAAGAAGTTGGCATCAATATCGCCATGGTTTAATGTGATATTGGGTGTATTCCAGTCAGAAAATTCCACCAGTTTGACATTTAGGCCTTGCTGCTTGGCCTCGGTAGCTGCCACCTGTAAAGGCTTGGCAAAGGATGGACTAATGCCAATCACCAGTTCATCCGAACCGGCTTTGTTTTGTTGATTCCAGACCGCCAGTCCAATAATCACGGCGGCAATAATTACCCCAATAATGGTTAGTTTAGTTTTTGCTGTTTGTGCCATGTTACACCTCAAAATTTATGCGGATTGTTTTTGCTTTAAGTTGGAATTCGAAGTTGAGGCGGAGCTTTGACATCGAAATTGCTGAACAGGATGAGAAGCAGACAGTCGGTCGCCTTGATTAAATAGTTTGTGTCTTAAACTACCGTGTTTATATGCGGTTTTATAACGACCGCGTTGTTGTAATTCAGGAATGACCAATCGAACAAAATCATGGTGCGATTCAGGGGAAACGGTGCGGGTCAGGTTAAATCCATCAATGCCTGTTTCATCTATCAGTTGAATCAGTTTTTCTGCCACGGTTGCGCCACTGCCAACAATCAGGGGATAACGTCCACCCAGAACATGCTGTGCTTTTAAATCATTTTTAGTGATTTTCTGTTCTTTAAACTTATTGTTCACTGAAGCAATGCTGTTGGTTTTCTGATAGGGAATGGCTTCGTCATCGGCAAATTTAGACAGATCAATACCGACTGAACTGGAGAAGTGAGCAAGACCCGCTTCAGGACTGGCATAAGCAATATATTCATCCAGTTTTTGCTGCGCCAGTTCATCAGTTTTAGCAGTCACCACGGTAATGCCAACAAAGATTTTAATCGCTTCAGGATCACGTCCTTGATTTGTGGCTTGCTGACGAATTTGATCCACCTGTTTTTTGATTTTTTCAGGTTGATCGCCCCCAATGAACATACCTTCTGCATGCTGAGTCGCAAAAGCTAAACCACGCGGCGAGGCACCGGCCTGGAATAAAACAGGGGTACGTTGAATAGAAGGTGAAACCTGAAATACACCCTGACTTTGGTAAAACTGACCATCATGCTGAACTGGATGCACTTTGGCTGGATCGGTAAAAATACGATTCTGCTTGTCTTTTAAGATGGCGTCGTTTTCCCAGGAACCTTCCCAGAACTTATAGCAAAGCTGTAAAAACTCTTCGGCTTGCTCATAACGCAAATCATGGTCTTTTAAGCCTTTTTCACCAATCAGGCGTTGGGCACTATCTAAGTAACCCGTGACAATATTCCAGCCGATACGGCCATGAGTGAGATGATCCAGACTGGCAAAACGACGTGCAAACTGATAAGGCGATTCATAGCTTAAGTTCACCGTAATTCCAAAGCCTAGATTTTGTGTCACGGCAGCCATCGCTGAAACCAAGGTGGTCGGATCATGGCTTGGCAGCTGAATTGATTCTTTTAAAGTCAGGTCAATATCATTTTGATAGACATCATAAACCCCGGTAATGTCGGCAATGAATAAACCATCAAACAGACCTTGTTCTAGGGTTTTCGCCAAATCCGTCCAGTAGCTAAGTTCATTAAAACGATGTGACTCATCACGTGGATGGGTCCATAAACCGTGGTTGATATGACCGACACAGTTCATATCAAAGGCATTGAGCAGGATTTTCTTTGCTGTATTTGGCGTTGAGGTTGTTGTCATTACAATGTCCCCCGACGTGGTGGCAATACACCGTTTAACACATGATTGGCAATGAAATAGTATTTCCATCGCGCCGCATCATGCAGGGTATGTACGCGGGCATTGCGCCAGAACCGGTCCAGACCATCTTCCCGTTGACTGCCACGACTGCCTGCAAGTTCAATTAGTTTAGACGATGCTTTCAAGGCTGTTTCAGTACTGTGTGCACGCACCTTTGCGACATCGATTGAGGCTTTGGCAATATTTTCTGCTGTAGGTGCAGGTTTGGCTGCATCAATAGAACGCGCTGCCTGTTTCAGTAATACTTCAGAGGCACGCACATCGGCAACAATACGACCCAATTCAAAGAGGGTGAGCGGATCATCAGTGGCTTTGTCGACACCTGAATCAATCCATGTACGCGCTTGACGCACACGATTTAGGGTTTCTTCAAATGCAGCACGGGCAATTCCGGTTTCAATAGAAGCATGCATAATTTGTGCAAATGGGCCGGAAATGGTCGGTTGTGAATAGGCAGTATCAAATGGAATAACATCTTCCGCTTCTACAAAAACGTTATTAAATTTAACGGTGCCGCTGCCGGTGGTGCGTTGTCCAAAACCAGACCAGTCATCGACTAATTCTAAGCCAGCACTTTCACGAGGAATAAAAGCTAAAAATTCACGGCCATGTTCGTCTTTCACCAAAGTTGGGATGCGATGTGCAAATAAACTGCCAGTGCAATAAAATTTTTCACCATTGACCAAGAAACCGTGTTCAGTGGAGCTAATGGCGGTTTGCTTTTGTGCTGCATTCTTGGTTTTAAATTCTGCCAAAGCATTACCAAAGCGAGCACCTTTTAAAACTTCGGCATACAGTTTCTGCTTTTGTTGTTCTGTGCCGGTATTGCGTAAAATTTCCAGTCCATAAAAATGATTTTGCGGAATCTGGCCAATTGAACCATCGACACCACTCATTAAGGCGATGACTTGAGCTACGGTATAACTGGATACTTCTGCACCACCATACTGTTTTGGGACGGTAATCGCCCATAAGCCGGATTGGCTGTATGCCTCAATTTCTTCAAAGGGCAGGAGACGTTCAGCATCACGTTGCACGGCATTGGTTTTAAACTGTTCTGCTAACGCGTGTGCAATTTCCAGTGCCTCAGCATCAGACTGAATAATGTGTGCATGTGCCAGCTGCTCGGCGTTAAATGGAATAATATTTTGATATGAAGTCATGAGCTGTATCCTTAAATCCAGGCGTGGCGGGCAGGGAGTTTATGATTCAGGTAATAATCCCCAAGCGCATGCAATTTCCAACGCACTGGGTCATGTAAGGTATGCACACGGGCATTGCGCCAGTGTTGATCCAGATTGTGCTGACTCAGACTGGAACGGCTACCACCAAGTTCGAGTAGTTTTTCAGAAATGTGCAGCGCTGCATCATTGGCATAGATTTTTGCTTCAGCCACAAGAACCGAGGCTTTAGCCGCTTGTTCATCCGTTACGGCATCGAGTTGATCCAGTTTATCTAAATACTCAGCCGCTTCATCCAGTAACAAGATGGCAGCATCGAGCAGCACTGAAGATTTACCGACTTCTTGCAGGGTGTAATGTTCAAAACTGGCTTTTTCGACATTGGCATCAACAATTGGACGTGCTTTCTGTACTGCACTTAGCGTGTCGGCAAAAGCCGCTTCTGCAATACCGACATCAATTGCAACTTGCATCAGCTGTGAGTATGCACCCCGATAGTTTGGCGCATTGCCGAGTAGGCGCTCATCAAAAATTAAAAATGGGTCAACTTCAACATGATGGAGTTTAACGGTGCCGCTTGATGTGGTGCGCTGACCAAAACCATTCCAGTTATCAATGACTTCAACACCAGCCACTTGATGGTTGACCACCACCAAAACCACATGACCTTCAGGATGAATGGCTTTAATCGCGAGCCAGTGGGCAAAACTGCTGCCGGTAGAATAAAACTTTTCGCCCTCTAAAAAATAATGACCATCTTCAATCGTTAAACGTGTATTTAATGTTTTGGTGTCTTTGGTATGACGTTCCGGGCCGCCATTGGCTAAGCGTTTGCCTTGTAAAATTTCATTAAAAATAAAGGTCTTTTGTGGTTCTGTACCCATGATGTTAATCATGTTGAGCAGGGCGATTTGATTTTGCGGAATTTGTCCAACACTTGAATCTGCTTTATTTAAAATGCGAAAAACATGTGCCAAGGTTTTATTGGACACAAAGGCACCGCCAAAGTGTTTTGGAATTCGAATTCCGCCTAAGCCTTTTTGACTGAATAAATCAATTTCAGCAAACGGTAATTGACGTTTTTGATCACGTTCATTACGACCTTCCAAAGCAAAATCTGCAACTTGGTACGCTGCATTAATCGCATCCTGGTCATTTTTAACCACATGAACATTGTCAGAAATTAAATGAGACATAACGACACCTTAAATAGATATCAAAACGCTACAAGTAATTGGATTCAAAATTAAGCAATTGCTTTTGCAAAGCTTATGAAAAATCGTCTTTAAGATAAAAACTGCTAGATTTTTTATAAATTTGAATATGTTAAGTGTTTAAAAATCCACATAATTTAATTTTATCTGTGTTTGTATTTGAATTTTAATCTATGGGTTTATCTGCTTTAAAGATAATCAAGACAAAAAAATGTATAAAAATAAATAATCTGGCAGTGGACTCTGTACCCAGATTTTTGAATAAAAAGTCCATTGTATTTCTAAGGCAGGGTGACTAAAGTATCCGACTAAGGTTGATGGTTATCTTTATAGCCAGAAATAAAAAATAACTGCGGAGATTTTATGCGAACTTTATACCAGTTTCCTTTGTCTCATTTTTGTGAGAAAGCGCGCTGGTTGCTCGATCATAAAGAATTGGATTATGTGGCTCATAATCTGATCCCAGGTGTGCATCGTGCATTTGCACAATTAAAAACCGGACAAAACCGCTTACCCATTTTACGTGACCAAGACCGCTGGATTGCGGATTCGACTGAAATTGCCTTGTATTTGGATAAAGTCTATCCTGAGCACGCTTTACTGCGTTCTGATTTACAGCAACGTGAGTTAGCTCTAGAAATTAATGATCAAGCGACAGAATTGGGCAGACATGTACGTCGCTGGGGTTTGGCGCATACTTTGACAGAAAGTGAAGAATCACTAGATATTCTGATTGGTGAAAAAGGTTATTTACGCCAGTTTGAAAAATATTCAAAACCAATTATCAGAGCATTGCTGTCTAAAGGCTATCAGCTGAATGCAGGTAAAGTGGCTGAGTCTAAACAGCGAATGGATGATTTAATTGAGGTGCTGAATGGACGTCTCATTGAAAATCATGGACGTTATTTTGTCGGTGAACGTTTAGGGTTGGCGGATATTGCGGTCTGTTCAATGCTTGCTCCACTTTTGGAAATTCCCGGTACGCCGTGGGAAAAAGAGCATGCTGAAATATTGTCTGAAGAATTTCGTCAATATAAAGAGCATTTAATGACATTACCGCTGGGCCAATATGTGCTACGCATATATCAAACTGAACGTAATGCACGTGTCGATTGGCGTGGGGTTTAAAAGGAACGCATAAAAATACGCGCTCTAAAGCGCGTATTTTTATGCAAACCAAATGCCTTTACGCAAAAATGACTTAGCCAAATACGATCGGCTGCTCGAGTTCTAAGCTTGGAGTTGATGTTGGTAACGTTGTTGCGTCGTAACCTGGTAACGTGCTGCTAGTCAGAGGTTGCAGTAATGAGTCCGTGATCCCTGGGATAATGTTGCTTAAATCGATATCACCTAAATTGCTATTGCCTTGAAATAAATCAGACAGGTTAGTGGAGGTTGGTGGGGTACCGCCAACGAGCTGTCCAAGCGTATCTGTAATCGTATCCAGATTAAAGTCGCCGCCCAGTAGGCCACTTAAATCAGGGAGGTCGGCATTGGCAAGTAATCCATCTAATTCACCATTGCTATCAATCAGGGCAATCACAGGTTTCAGGGCTTCAATGACATTATTCAGGCTAGCTGAAATATTGCTGAGGTCAGGATCATTGATGGTATCGATAATGACTTTCACCCCCTTCAATACATCGTAAATTGCATCCACTGTTTCTGCTTGGCTTGCATCAATTGCACCACTATCCGCCAATAATTTCAGTAAAGGATTAATGCCTTTAATGGCGCCTGAAATGGTTTCAGGAATATTGCCTTGATTTGCTTGGGTCAAGGTTGCCACCAAGGTCGTCACACTACCCACTACAGTCGGTAAAGCTTGTGACAATTGCACCATATCTACAGATGAACCCTCTGGATTAATGGATGCCAATATCGGCATTAAGTTTTCTGTAAGGTCAGAGGCAATATCACCAAAATCAACATTACCAGTAATCAGTTTGCCGACCAGGTCGGTAATGACACCAATATCGATGTTACCTGAACCGCCGACTAAGCTGCCCACCAGTTGTGTAATCTGTGCGATATCAATATCGCCATTTCCACCAATCAGGTTGCCAATTAGACCTGCAATCGCGCCGATGTCGATATTGCTCGAACCTCCAATGAGACCACCCACCAGCTGAGCAATATCAATATCGATATTGCCACTGCCACTAATCAGGTTACTAACCAGACCCGCAATCGCACCGATATTGATGTTGCTTGAACCACCAATTAAACCACCGACCAGTTGTGTGATTTTAGCAATGTCGATATTGCCGGTATTGCCACCGATCAAGCCGCTGACCAGTTGAGAAATCGCTTTAAGATCAAGGTTGCTGGTATTGCTGCCCAATAGGCCACTCAATAAATTGGCAATTTGAGGAATACTAAAACTACCACCATTCGATTGAGTCAAACTGTTGATCAGGTTTTGAATATTTAAACTTGAGGCATTCGAACCAGAAAACTGACTCAATAAAGTGCTGAGGTTTGTTGTACTCAGAGTGCTTCCAGAGAGGAGGTTATTTAATAATGAGCTAACTGAAGGTTGAGTGATGGAGCCAGTCAGATTAGTAATAAGATTGGTGAGGGTGCCTGATGTACTTCCACCGAGCAAACCACTTAATAAGCTTTTAGTTTGCGTTTCAGTGGTTAAGACAGGACTCACTTTAGTTTTTATCAAGCTTAGAAGTTGAAAAGCCATGACCATTCCTTGTGTATATATGATTTTTAAAAATGCGCTATTTTTATTTTTGGTAGAGCACTTATCTTCTAATCTATTTCTATACACATGTAAAAGATGAGCGGTCATGGTATGGGGAATACTCGAACAGCTCAGCCCGATCTTAAAGTTAGCCCTGAATTTAAATGATTTAAAAATAAAGATTTAATAAAAATTACCACTGGTCATTTTTTCTAATTAAATGACCAGTGGTCATCTAACCCAACATGAATCAAAAAATTAATTATAAATTGAGCAAACTTTTGGAAAATATTTTCAGAATATTAAGACTTTGTGAAAATAACTAATTATTGTATAACTTAGATAGCGCAATATTTTGCGTATCTATTGATTATTGAGAAAGAGTATAAAAATGGAACTGGATCGTTTCGATAAACAAATCCTGGAAATTTTGAATCAGGAAGATGTGAATTTAAATGAGCTTTCAGAGCGCGTTAATTTGTCTGTCAGTTCAGTACATAGACGAATTAAACATTTGATTGATCAAAATATTATTAGCGGTCTTAAACGTGAATTGAATTATAAAAAACTTGGCTTTAGTTTGCATGTATTGCTACAAGTCTCATTAAGCAAACATGACAGCGATACTTTTGCCAAATTTCTTGAGGAATTAGAAAGTATTCCGGAAGTGATTAATGCATTTTTAGTCACGGGGCAATCGGCGGATTTTATTGTCGAAGTTGTTGCGCGAGATATGGAAAATTATAGTGAAATCCTGCTCAAGCGCATTGGAAAAATTGAACATGTAGTGGCCCTGCATTCGAGCTTTGTGATTAAAGAATATAATGTGTTTAATTGTAGTGGATTACTTAATAAAGTTTAATTAGCTTAAATGCTCAGACATCATCAAAGCTCTTTGCCCATAAAAGTTTTATTGGTTTTCTCAGGCAGTATATTTTTGTGGCTAATTATCGATTTGATTGCGCTGAAAACAGTATGGAAATGGACTGAGATAAATTTTGATTACTTTTTATATCTGATGCAGTATGTCATTTTTCTGTTTAGCCTTCGTTCTGCTTTTACGGAAGAGCAAAAATCTCAAGCTTGGTTAAAAAGGGCATTGGCTGCGTTGCTTATTCTGATTGGGTTTATGATTTTAGTCTTACCAATAATGTTGATTTTACATACTTCTATTGGTGGGCAGCTATAAAAAAACGCACCATGCGGTGCGTTTTAGATTCGAGAAAATATTAGGCTTCAAGTTGCTCTAATACTTCATCTGAAAACTCTACGTTGGTATACACGTTTTGAACATCATCAAGATCTTCAAACATATCAATCATTTTCAAGATCAGTTTTGCTTGATCGATATCTGTGATTTCAGCTTTAGTGGAGGGGCTCATCACAACTTCAGCGTTGTCAGATTTCAAACCTGCAGCAGATAAAGCGTCCTGTACATCACCAAATGATTCAGGTGTGGTAATGACTAAGATTTCATCTTCACCCACTTCAATATCTTCAGCACCCGCTTCTAAAGCCACGTCCATGATTTTATCTTCTAAAGAAACATCTTCAAAAGTAATTTCACCACGTTTGGTAAAGAGGTAAGCCACTGAACCGGCTGTACCCAAATTACCATTGGTTTTAGAGAAGCAATGACGAACGTCAGGTACGGTACGGTTTAAATTGTCTGTCATTGTTTCGACTAGAACAGCTACGCCACCAACACCATAACCTTCGTAAGTGACTTCTTTTAAGTCGTCGTTATCTTCGCCACCAGCACCACGTTGAATAGCACGGTTGATCACATCACGTGTCATATTTACAGATAATGCTTTTTCGACTACAGCACGTAGACGAGGGTTACTTCCCACATCTGGACCGCCGAGTTTTGCAGCAGTTGTTAATTCACGAATGTATTTGGTAAAAACTTTACCACGGCTAGCATCTTGTTTTGCTTTGCGATGCTTGATATTGGCCCACTTGGAATGACCCGCCATGCGAAATATGCTCCTTGTAGATTGGCTTTATGCCGAATCGAATGTGTTAAATTCTACCATAAGCCCTTTTTTCTTAGAAAGGGCTAGCTTTTGAGTTTTTATACAAATATCACTTAGTTTTTAGGTTCTGGAATAACAATATCCAAACCAACCTTATCTTTATAGAGTTGTTTAAGCAAAGCTAAGTCATGGTTGATTTCAGTCGGGTATATTTTCCCTAAAATGCCGCCTTGTTTGGTATTGGAATTTGCATACATTAAAACGATAGGAACACCCGCTGCTTTGGCAATATGCCAAAAGCCGGTACGAATCGGTCTTCTTATTTCACCTGTTTTTGCACGGGTGGCTTCAGGTGCAATCACCAGATTGAATTTTTCATTTTGCTGAAAATGCTCAACCATCAATGAGACGATATCTTTATTGGATTTACGATCGACTGCAATCCCGCCAATGGCTTCTAATAACGGTTTCATTGGTCCCTTAAAAAGTTCTTTTTTAATCAGGGTATGAATTTTCATATCAAAAATTTGGAACAGGGCAAGAGAAAGAACTGCATCCATCATCGAAGTGTGTTCAAAGCCAACAATGACTTGTTTATTCTCAAGTACATCTGGTTCAACATGATAAGTCCATCCGGCAAGTTTAAATGCAGATTCACCAAGAAATTTTTTTAACATAGAAGGAAATTAGGCAATTCGAAAGTGAGCTAATTTCTGCTTGTTCGTATGTATAGTCAAGAGGGTATGAGTTTAAAGTTAACAAATAAATAGATGTGTATATAGTTTTGAAAAATGGCGGCATTAATTGTTTTTATATATAAATAGGTGTCAATAAATATATAAAATGTATCACTTAATATAAATTAAGTCTTAATAATGATTTAAAATGGCTATTCAGATCAAAAAATACCTATTAGACTTTTGTCGAAGATAAAAGCTTCTGAACAAATTGTTCAACTTCGCTTTTGTTTAATGAGGATTGAAAAGAATGATGTATTTTTCGACTTTTTTATTGGCGTTTGGATTGTTTATGCTGGTTATTGTATGGTCTTTAATCGAAATTCGCATAGAATCTCGTAAAAAACGCAGTTTTGGCTCTGAATTGGGCTGAAAATTAAACTTTTCAGGAAAGTTCATAGCTCGGATTTATTTTTAAATTATTACTCAAAATAATGGTTGAATGATTAATTAAGACCTTATAAGTATAATTAATTCATCATTCTATCATCCTGTAATATTCAGCATTTAAGCTGCTTAAGTGATAGTAAATGTGGTTTTATTGACTGAATGTATTTCTAAAATAGAAAAAATATCTACTTTTAATTTTAGCGATGAATTAAGAATTTATGAAAATTACACGTTATAAAATAAGTGATAAAAACAATTGTTGTGTTACTGTGCAAGTGAAAGCAAAAACGCTTGTTTTTTGAAAAAATCTTCGTTAGTATTGCCTCGCTTGAACTTGTTGATATATAACAATTTCAGCTTATCAGGGCCTATAGCTCAGTTGGTTAGAGCAGCGGACTCATAATCCGTTGGTCGACAGTTCAAGTCTGTCTGGGCCCACCAAATTATATAATCATATGCACTCATATCATCTCTAAACCCTTAATTCTTAACGAATTAGGGGTTTTTTTATACCTAATATAAACGCATATACACTCATACAGGAACAGCCTGTTTGTATCCTTGCTTGTATCCCTAAATACAATTATAACTGAGGATACATAAACGTTAATAACAGCTGAGTAATCAATAGATTATGAGTAAAAATAAATTTTTATCTGATGTAGCATATGCCGCTGTAAAATCAAAAGATAAAGAGTATCGTATTTCGGATATTCCTGGCCTTTATATGAAAGTTCAGACCTCTGGTAAGAAGTCATGGCAACTTCGTTTGAAAAATAATGAAGGTAAATGGACATGGATTGGATTAGGGGCTTATCCTGATGTCTCAGTAAAAATTGCCCGTTCACAGACTGTAAAGTATCAGTCTGGAGAACTTCAAGTCGTTACTCGTCAAGATCGTCTTCTAAAAGCTCAGAAAGATCAAAGTGAACTTTTTGAACAATTAATGAAGGATTGGATTGATACTAAAAAGAACACTTGGGAGAGCGATACTTTTAAAAAAGAAGTTCAGTCAATAAAAAACCATTTATTACCAGTTTTTGGAAAAAGATCTTATAAAGAAATTAGCTCTGGAGAGTGGCTTGAGTTTTTTCAAATGAAGATCAGAACAGAAGAGAAATTTAATCGATTTGAAAAACTTATTTCATATTGTCGAAATGCATATGATCTCGCTGTTTTTAAAGACAAGATTAAATATAATCCACTCATTGGGATTAATAAATTTCTAGATAAAGGCAATCCTCAAAATATGAAGCATGTGGAGATCAATGAACTCCCTGCAATGCTCGCTAAAATTAGACAATATCGTTCACCAGAAATTAGCATTGGGCTGGAATTATTAATCTTAATGTTCCCTCGCCCGGGTGAATTAAGGCAAGCAAAATGGGAGCAATTTGACTTTGAAGAACGTGTGTGGGTGAGGCCTGGTTCTATAATGAAACGTGGGATACCTCATGGAATACCTCTTTCGAGGCAGGTAATCAGTTTGTTAGAACAGTTGAAATCAATATCAACTCGAGAGAGTGAATATTTGTTTCCAGCACGAGACAGTGTGAATAAATCAATCTCCAATTTAACCTTCAATGCTGCTTTGAATCGCATGGGCTATGAAGGAAAGCAAAATCCGCATGGGTTTCGGCATATCGCAAGTACAAATTTAAATAAAAAGTTTAGTGCGATTCCACAAGTCATAGAATCTGCTCTTTCTCACTTAAAACCAGGTGTCAAAGGTGTATACGATAAAGAAGCTCATTTGGAAGAACGGTTCGAAATTATGCAATTTTGGGCTGATCATATCGACCAAATTTGTGGTGCACGAATATGGTAAAATCAGGATGTGTCATCTATTAAGCTAGATCATTGTTGAGCCAATTTATCATAGCGTGTTGCAATATCACGCTACTGCTTGAGCTTGGCAAAAAAAAGTTCTCGATTAGATGTCTTGTCTTATAAAGATATTAGTCATAATCACGCTGATCAATAGCGTTACTTTTGACCGGTATCACGATTTGGCGATTGCTCTTATGGATCGGATCAAGCACCCGATCCTTGGAATTGAAAGCTTTATCCATGAGTCAAGTCTGGCTTAATGATAAGTCCAGCAGGACATCAGCATTATTTAAGTCATGAGCCTGCCCATCAGTGAGGAAAAATCCTGTTGGGTTGCCTAATGCATCAGTACGAGCATGAATTTTGGTGCTTAAACTACCTTTATTACGTCTGGATCGCCTGATCTTGTTTTTCAGCTCTGTATTGACAATACTTGAGTCCAGCATTGCATATTCATTGTCACTTTCATATGACAGTACTTCAAGAACTCTCTGTCTCACGCCTATTTTAGCTCAACTGCGAAATCAATAACTGCTAAAACTCTAAAATCACCAAAGCATTCTGGTTATTCTAGTCAGAGGATACCTGAATGATAACGATATAGAATCGCCTCAACAAATCACCGGGTATTTTTGGTGGTTACTCAAATAGTACCCACTCGTTTAGGTAACAGATATTTAATCTGTTCTCACTGATCGATGCTTAATGCATAGCGTTTATTCATAAAAGAATAATGATGACTGTACAGATTTTCTTAAGTAAATTGATAACACACTCTAGGTTTATCACCCATCTAAAATTACCCAAATTGACGATAAAATCTAATTTTTTATTGCAATATTGGTTAAATGTCCACGAATTATTTTAGCTATAAATTCGCCATTTAAATAAAAGTGATAAAATAGAAAAATATTTAAAAGGTATAGCATTTATAAGTTTTTTTGAATAATTCGATCGCAGACCTTTATAAAATATATTGGGGTTAATAGTTTATATTGTATATCTTACATAATTTGTGTTTTTAGTTTTTTTTAAAATTTGAGTAACTATATATAAATAAAAGAAATTTTATGTTTAATTTTTGACTAATGCTAGAGTTTTATTATAATGCCTATTATAAATTAAACTAAAGATAAAATCTTAATCTTTTAGTTCTTTATAAAATAAATTATTTTAAATAAACGGTGAGGAAGATATGTTTCAAGTACCTGTGGAATTTGATAATAAACAAGCATTACTTTCAGTAAAACTAAAAGAAATGCGAGAACATAATGTTTTCTCTTGCATTAAAAACGTGCAAGATTTGCAGAAATTCATGGAATGGCATGTTTTTGCTGTTTGGGATTTTATGTCACTTGCCAAACGATTACAGCAAGACTTAACGTGCGTCACGTTACCGTGGATGCCAAATGAAAATTCAAAAGCAGCCCATTTGATTAATGAAATTATTCT
Organism: Acinetobacter sp. ANC 4862; assembly: GCF_004336635.1. Taxonomy (GTDB): domain Bacteria; phylum Pseudomonadota; class Gammaproteobacteria; order Pseudomonadales; family Moraxellaceae; genus Acinetobacter. The sequence goes on along the minus strand of NZ_SJXH01000001.1, from coordinate 38,002 downwards.
AGGAGAAGAAACGGATTCTCTTCCTAACGGCAAATTTTGTTCACATTTTGAAATGTACTTAATCGCCATGTCAGAAATTGGTGCATCAACTGCACAAATTGATGAATTTATCCAAACAGTACAACAAGGCATCCATGGTGCACAAACATCTGTAACTGATGCCTTAGAAAGAGTGGGGGCTGCTCCAGCTATTCAGAATTTCGTGAATTTCACGATTGAAACAGCTGTGAATGGTAAAACCTCAGAAGTTCTCGCCAGTTTCTTCTATGGTCGTGAAGACTCCATTCCTGAAATGTTTCGCCATCTGCTCGACACCTGGGATATTAACCAAGCCGATGCTGAAACCTTTGTTTATTATCTGAATCGTCATATTGAGCTAGATGGTGATAAACACGGGCCTGCGGTTAAAAGAATCATCAATGACCAGTTTAAAGAAGATTTAAATTCTTGGCATGAGCTGTTCGATAGTGCAATTAAATCTGCTGAACTCCGTATTGAATTGTGGGATGCTTTGGAAGCGGAGCTTAAGGCAGATTACGAATTGCGTAAACTATCAGCTTAATCAAGTGGAATAGCAAATATCACCCTCTAAAATCTAATTCTGCACCCAAAAATTGGACACTCTTAGTCTAATCTTTGGGTGCTTTTTAGTTATTTTCGTTTTTTTTAACGTACGACAGGCCTTTTTTTTAAAGCATGCTAGTTTTAAACCACCTTAATAGTCGTGGATTTTGTAGATGGCTACAGACAATATGTTTGATTTGGTATTAGACAATTGCATACTGAAACCGCTTCGCTTAAAAAAGAAAGAAGTATGTTTACTTTTAGGATTTTCAGAAAGTGAGTTACGTAAAACTTCATCTGCTAATGATAAATTTCCAAAAGCGCTGAAGGCAGGTCAAACCAGACAGTCTGGGGTTTATTATGACTTTAATGAAATAATGCTTTGGAAAGAAACACATTTGTAGTAGGCCATTGAAATGAATTAGGTTCCTGAAGGAACCTATTTTTTTGGAATAAAATTGTAATAGATTTTTTAAATGGGAGTTCTAATGATTAGATAACTGATCATTTTCTGATGAAAACAATCTGAACTAAAAAATTACTTTTAAAGTATTTATGCAATGCACCTAAAGAGAAGGCTAGTAGTCCAGTAGAAAGCTAGCTTAAGTTGCTTTCGACAATAAATTAATCTCTTTTCACTGTATCAGAGGGTCGAAGAAATAGTACACTAAAATTTAATTAATTAGCTATATGGCTAATATTTGGTTTTTAGTGTGTTATATTAGCTATATGGCTAATATTGTGGGTGGGCAGAAAGCTATGGCAAATAGAGTAGATATTGGTAAAAAAGCACGAATGGCTAGAAAGTCACTTGGTTATACACAACAAGTGCTCTCTGAGCTAACTAATATAAATAAAACTACAATTTCTGAGATTGAAAATGGCCGTTTTACTGGATCTTTTGACATATTTGAACGTGTACTTGATGCCGTTGGTTTACAGTTTGAAGTGACTCAAAAACAGCATTCACTACCTGACTGGGATGATATTGAAGCTATGTTTTCTGAGGATAACGAATGAATTCAGAGTTATATCTACCTGCTAAAATTACCAATATTACTGTTTGTGCTAATCAAGAAGAATCAGGTGTACTAACGTATGGTTCAGTACATCACTATCAGCCCACACAAGACAAACGGTATGTGTCACTTACAATGACCAAAAAAGGCATGGATGGTTATTCTTCCGGGTCTCTACACCCTATATTTTCACAAAATTTACCCGAAGGCTTTAATCGAAGATTTATTGCAGAAAAATTGGCAAGATATGCCAAAGTCAATGATATGTACTTATTAGCTCTTCAGGGAGAGCTTGGAATTGGAATGCTTTCTTACAAAAGTGAGCTGAATCTACCCGAAGTCGAATCTTTAACTCTTAATGAAATATTGTCTTATAGCAGCAATCGCCCCCTTTTTCCGCAGCTTTTGGAAAAATATTATTTAAGAAACTCATTGGCAGGCATGCAACCAAAAGTTAGCATACCGAGTGCCAACACGATCAGAACAGATAGAACAGTTCAGCAAAAAGATATTATCGTAAAGTCTTTTGATTCAGAGTTTCCATTACTGACAGTCAACGAATTTGTTTGTATGGAAGCAGCGCGGCATTGTGGACTTGAGCCACCAACAACTTATTTGTCTGAAAATTTAGAAACTTATGTGGTTGAACGCTTTGATAAAACGGCTGAGGGTCTAAGGCTAGGCTATGAAGATTTCACCACTTTGATGAAAAAGTCGAATGATCCAGATGCTAAATATACAGGAAGTTATGAAGCCTTATTAAAAGCAACGTATTTATATACAAACAGTCAAGCCGAAGTTGAAAAAATGTATAAATATATCGTATTTAACTGTTTAATAGGCAATGGTGATGCACATCTGAAAAACTTCGCCTTACAGTATTTACCAGATATGTCGAATATCTTTGTTTCACCGCCATTTGATATTACACATACGTTAATTTATCCAACTATCGACAATAAAATGGCACTGAAACTTGCTAATAGTAAAGAATTTCCTAATTTGCAACACTTGCTGAAGCTGGCTGAAAGTAGTCATTTTAAAATTAGAAAAGCTAAAGAAATAATAGAATTTCTAAGTGACAACATCATTGACTATCTTAAACATTCAAATGAAATACAATTATTTGAGGGACTACGTGAATCTATTGAATCTTCAGTATCAAATATTATGACTTCAAACTTTTCCGTAAAAACTTATCGCCACGATAAAAAGAAAAAATTTGAGTAGTGAGATAAGCAGCCAGTAAGGTAGTTCATACTAATCCAGTTGATTAGTACTATGTTAGTAGTACGAACAAAAATGACGGGTATATTTATATAAGAACATGCAAATAATAGATGAAAAATAAAATTTGATTAATATTTAAACTAATATTGGTTATTTTTGTATTTTTTTAACCTGTGACAGAGATTTTTTTCAACTAGTGCTAGCTTTGGGCAAATACAGAAACTTGAGGAAATTATGATGCCTCCATTTGCTTTGAAGTCGGACTGTTTTGAAAGAAGCTTAAATCTTTTACCCGTACGTTTAACTAAAAAAGAAGTTTGTGCGCTCTTGCGATTATCTTTAAATGAACTACGGATGTACACAATTGAAGATAAAGAATTTCCAAAAGCTATCAAAAATGGAACTACGAAGCAGTCATCAGTTTATTATGATTATAATGAAATTTTGCAATGGCATCAGATACAGCTCAGTAAAAGAGAATAGAAAGACAACGGCCCAATTATGAACTGCCCCCGAAAGTTGGACACATTTAGTCTAATTTGAGGGGGCTTTTTTATGGCTAAATATTCTCATAGACTATAAATTTGACTTTATACAAAAATATAATGTTGATTTGGACTGACAGTAACTGTTGAAGCAGTTTTAGAGGATGATAGACCATGACTAATACTAAGATTAACCCTCATTTTGGAAGTAATTTTGAAGATTTTCTAGCAGAAGAGGGCATTTTAGAACACTGCACTGCTATTGCAATTAAACGAATTTTACTATCGCAGATTTTAGAGGAAATGAAAGCTCAACAGCTTTCAAAAAAGCAATGGCAGCTAAAATGAACATGAGCTGTGCATCATTAAATCGATTATTTGATGCATCAGATACTAGCTTAACGCTAACTACACTTATAAGTGTAGCAACAGCACTTGGAAAAAAAGTGCATATTAGTTTGGTTTAGTGGGCGACTACTCTAAAAAGCCTTTGCTTTATAGCCTATCTATTTAAAAATATATTGTTAAAGTCTAGGATATTAATATCAATTTCAAGGCTTTAATGTTTAAAAAAATGTTAAAACAGTTTTTCTTAATAGAATAACTCAGGATATTTTTTAATTCAGTCATATATCAATTGGGTTTTACGACTGGAAAACTTGTAAGCATCTAGGTTACGGTTTTTCATCGGCACGGCTCATCTGTTTTAAAGCTTCAGTCAGTTGCTCTAGCTCAACAGTATTTACCAATCTAGTCAGTTTCAAATGTTGTGATAGGGAAGATCAACACTGGCATATTGGTCGATAAATCAGATACTAACTGTACAGTTGTATACTAGCAGCATACTTTGAAATGTACATGCCTTTATGAATCACCTAAGTGGGCATCGGTTACTGGATCAGAATAGCAATGACGACACACTCTTTTATGGTAAATAATCTAACTCCTAATGTATCGTACTAAGTTTAAAATTTTATCATCATTTTGAAAGTTGTTTTTTTAAGCAGAAGTTTAATAGTTTACTTAACTGTAAAATTATATATTTGATTTTTATATTGATATAATCTTTTGAGGATTTATGCTCTTTCTTGTAAAGGTGTTTAGTGACCAGACTGAATGCTGGGTTTAAAAAATTATTGGGGTACTTGAGTAAGAATAAAGCATGATATTTTTTTTATGAATTTTGATAATATTTTTGGAAAACACGTAAAATGAATGACTTACATGTATTAAATGGTTTGAAAAACATTTATCTTTATGATTCATATTTACCAAATAATTCTACAAAAATTGAATTAGGTGAGGGGAACTCTAATTTAACTGGTGCAAATGGGGCAGGAAAAACCTCTACCTTAAATTTGATCCCGATATTTTATGGGGCCCGTCCAGACAGATTAATGGATCGCTCTGCTAATAAACTCAATTTTACAGATTATTATCTTCCAAATCCGCGAAGCATGATTGTGTTCGAGTACAACACACCGATTAGACTTTGCTGCGCTGTTTTTTATCGTAATCAAGATAAACAATGCTATCGTTTTATTCAAGGAAGTGCATCTGAGACTATTTTTTCAAAATCTTCTATAGAATTTCATAAGGAGCACCAGACTGTAAAAAGCCTGTTGCAAGAAATCGAAATGAACGGTTATTACGTCAGTAAACAGATCGACAATAGCCTGGATTATGTAGCGGTTCTAACCCACGATAAAAAACGTCTGAATCGTGATTTCAAACTGAGGGATCTTGCTTCTATTTTCTCTCTTAGCGGCAAAGGCTATGAATTAAAGCATATTGGGGCATCCACCCAGATCACCCTAAATAAAACCAACCTGTTAGATAACTTCAAGCTCATGTTGGTTGATGCTTTTTTAGAAAATGAGCAGATGATGAATCAGCGCTCAAATACGCTGAATTCTTCCAGCCTCATTGCTGATGTTCAGACATTACGGGAGTTTGATAAGGAAAAGCCAAAACTGCAACTGGGGATCGAGCAGCGACATGCTTTAATGCAGACTTACTCTTTGCTGGAGGCTTATCGAGGTCAGGCACTCAATAAACTAGAGTTTAATAATACGACAATCGCACAGCTTCGTTATCAGAGAAGCCAAGCTATTGAACATGCCAAAGCTGGATTAAAGGTGATTGAAAATGAGATTATTGCGAATAGCTCCAATGAATCACGGGCGAAAGGTGAGTTGGAAGGTTTACAACATAGTTTAGCTTTAATAGAGGAAAACGAGCAGAAATATAAAAATGCTGACATTCTGAAAAAACAGGAAGAATTCAGTAATCTTGCTAAGTACAAGCAGGAAGCTGAAGATGCGCGCCGTTATGTGGATGAGTTAGAGAAGAACCAGAAAGAAATTGTTCATAAATTTGAAAAACTTAAAAATAATGCCTTGGAAGAAAAAGACCGAGATTTAGCTGCTATTCATGAACGTAAGAATGAGGTTTCTAATTTAATACACAATTTGCAACAGGATAGGTCTCATGCAGTAGATCAACTGGCTTTGGATGAAAAAAATGAGCTTAATGCTTTCGAGCAAAGCAAACAGAATGAGCGCAAATTTTATGAAGATGAGGTTGATCACTGCAACAATTTGATTGCTGAAGCATCTAATCATACTCAGGAAGAGCAACAGCAAATCGAAGAATACCAGCTGAATCTACACACTCACCAAAAAGCGATACGGAATAAGGAACAGCAACTCAACACAGCAAACGCTGATTTATCACGCTTAAAAAGCGAGCACACTCGAGCTAATGTAGATTTTGATTCAGCTAAACACCATTTAGATAAATCTACACAAACGGAACATCAGTTAAGAGATATCTTGTATCAGAAAAATACATTATTGAGCTTTCTGAAACAATGTCCTGAAGACGATTGGAAACACAACATTGCCAAACTGATTAATCCTAAATTATTTTTGCATACCGGGTTGAAGCCTTCTTGGGACTCAGAACAACAAAGCGGACATGTTAGTTTCTATGGCCTTCATCTTGATACTTCCAAGCTGGATCTTCCGGTTGAAGCCGAATCACTTAATGAATTGGAGCAGCGCCTTGCAAAGGCAACCACTATTTTGGAAGAGGCTAAAGAGAAATACAGCCGTACTGAAAAAGCAGTGGCTGCAGCTGCCAAAGCAGTTCAGAATTTTGAGCTAAACCTCATTAAATTACAGAATGAGCTGCGTCAATGCCGAGAAACATTTGATAGTACCCAGCGTATATTTGAGCAATATAAGCAAAAGATCCAAACAAATGTAATGGATCGGAGAAAATTAGCTGAAGGACAACGTGATCAGGCTCGTCAGCGATTAAAATTATTCAATCAACAAGTAAATGTAGAACGCCAAATGATTCATGATCGTTTCGGCAATGAAAAAAACCAAATTCAGCAGAGTTATGATTTCAAAATTAAAGAACAATTAGAACGTAAAGCAATGTTGGATGAAAGATCTAAATCTGTGATTCATAAATGTGATAATAAACTCATAGATCTTGAATCTTTACGTAATAGTGAATTGCAGCAAAAAGGTTTGGATACTACGCTTTATCAAAAGGCACAGGATCAGCTAAAACAACTGAACCATAAATGTCATATCGTGAAAGATTATGAAATCATCTTGATGCAGTACAAGATTTGGTTCGAGCAGGAATACTCTCGTAAAACGGGGATCTGCACCTTAATCGGAAATCTCGAACAAGAAATTTATGCTTTCCGACAAAATTTTGACAAACTGAATGTCAAAACCGAAAAACTTAAAGAACAATCACGTCATGAAGTTAACCTTATTGAAAGCAATCTTCAGCAGGTTGAAGAGGAAAATACCAAGATAGCCTCTTTAAGAAACCGTATTAATTCAGTACTGGAAGGTATTCCGCATATTGAACAGCTTGAGGTTGCTGAGCCGGTTAGTTTTGAATGGTTTTACCGGAATACTGAGGATCATCTTAATCGTCAGAAAGAACAGCTCAAGGAGCTGAAACAATCCCTCAATACAGTACTAAGTATTTTACGCCAGAATAGTGATTTCGAGCTCTACAAGCAGTGGGAAAACCGTATGGCGCTGTTAGGTAATGTGAACACCACCACATATGATCTTTACGGTATGAAAGAAATCGAAAATATGCTGTTGGTGGATATTCCCACTAAAGAAAACCTCACGATCAATAGTTTTAAACTGGCTGCTTATGATTTACGTAATTATGGGCAATCTTTGGCTAAATTCCGCCGTAAGCTGAATGCGATATCTAAGGATCTTACGGAGCAAACCAATACAACCAATCCATTTACAGCGTTAGGTAATATTCAGATTGAATTACTTTCTGTACTTGATGGCCTCAATGTCTATGAGCAGTTAGATCGCTTTGAAAAAGATCTGGATGAAGAATCAATCCAGGAATCATCTCAGCTCATACTACCGAGTGAGAAGCTAATACGGTCATTTGAATCAGCTGTTAAAGCATTAGAAAAGTCGAATGTTCAGACTGACGATATCCGCTCTTTAGTCAAACTGCGTATCAGCTATGAGGAAAATAACCGTAAGGTTTATGTGAACAATGATTCTGATTTGCTTTCCGGCAGTAGTACTGGTTTATCACGATTAATTGTCATTATTATCTTTACGGCTTTAACACGAAAACTATGTCCAGATATCAATACAGTCATCCATATACCACTCGATGAAATCGGCCAGTTTGATTCACAAAATACAATGCGATTATTCGAGTTGATGCAAAAGCAGAATATTTATCTGGTCTGCGCTCAGCCGAACTTATCCAGTGAATTAAGTGAAAGCTTTGTGCATAAGAATGATATCGACCGAAACTTCGGTATACGCAAGTTTAAAACCCAGAAAAACGAAAAACCTAATCCGCTTTTAGCCTAGTGGGGACCTATTATGCAAATTGCTAAATCAATTTTTTCTGACATTGTAAATGTTTTAATTTCTGGGGGAATTATTGATGAACATGTCCACAAAGATCTCTACCACAAGCTCCAAGATGATCTGGTCTTGGAGGAAATAAATAATTATCTCGATTGGATGGGAAAAAAGTGCGTCCGTACCAAAGATAATTATGGGTTCTACTGTGTCTTTAGTGAAAGTCGCAAGAACAAAGCAACCCGTGAACTTCTAAGAAAACAGTTCAGCGAAATTGTGTCGAAAATGGAGCCCTTGAATGACTGGCTTCGCTTATGCCGTTCAATAAAAGACAATAGCCGTATCATGCAATGTGGGGATACGGTGACTTATGGTGAACTCATCACTGAGGTTGAACGATCTCCACTGATTATGTCGCAACTTAAGGAATTGGTCATCAAATTAGGTAAGGCATCCACCTCACCCAAAGAGCAGATTAGCTCTGTGCTTCAATATCTTGTCAGCAATCAATATCTGCATCCAACCGGCAACACTGGCACTACATACATTGCGACAGCTAAGTGGTCTGTTTTCTATGATGAGCTGGAATACATTTGTACTTTTAATGGCATTAATTACGATGAAATGCCTGAACCGGAGCAGGGCGAGCTGATATGAGTGAGTTGGAATATCCAGCAGCCAAAGCGGCAAAAGCGCTCAACAACTACATTGAGCATATCGGTAATGCGATTGTATTTAACAACGCAATTGTGCCTGTAACTGATGACAATGAGTATTTAATCAAAGTATTGAATAAAGCAGAACTTGGCTATTTCAACACTGAAAAAAATGGCTTTAACTTATACAACCACGTGATTTCATTCGTAACGTATTATGAGAAAAAACGTAGGGTTACTGACAGCTCTAAACAGATTCATAAACTTATTTCAGATATTCGTGCCAATATCAGTGAATTTGAAACGACCAAACTCAAAAGTGTAGAAGATGCTGAAATTTATAAGGATGAAATTAGTGAAGGTATTGTTGAATTAGCCAATACTATTTTTGAGAGCTGCTATGATTTCTCCACCCAAGCACTTCAAGACCTGGCATTGTTTAACAATCTTGAGGTCCGTATTCAACGCATTGAAAAAACCATCAGGATTTTAAGTTCATTGACTGAAGTGATGGGCGCACTTTCAACCAACGCAATGCTTGAGCTTGGTGCTTCAGATAAAGATCTTGAAAGTTTGGTGGTAAATAAGCTGATCCCCGTATTCATTATCTGTAGTAAAGAGGTGAAATACAGTGCTTCTAAATTAAACAAGCAGTTGTTTGATTGGAAACAAGAATTATCTTCGCAGAAAAAAAGCAACATGGTGGATGCTTTCCACCGCTTTTTAAAAGGAAAATCTACATTAAACCTGGAGTTTGATGAAGCGACGGCGTCAGAAGTTTTTTATCATGTGCCATGCAGTGAACTCATCAGCTATGCAGATCTGGATGCTGATGAAGAACAGGAAACGCTACGTGAACTTGGCTCAAAAGTATTTGCCAAGCGTGAAAAACGGATAGAGCAGAATAAAAATCAAGAAAATCTGCCAGATGTTAGAGAAGGGAGTGAGGTTGTTGAACAGCCTTTAACTGCTTTAGAAATTGCTACGAGTAATTTCTTTGATGCATTGCTTGTGGATGGGGGAAAACATCAACAATTGAGTGGCGTTGAAACATATGAGCTGCTAATGCCAGGATGCGATATTGATTTTTGGCTGATCGCTTTAACCAGCCACTATAGAAACCGATTCAAAGATAAATTGAACATGGAATTTGTCGAAACTATAGATCCTATATTTGATGGAAATAGTTGTGTATCTGATGTCATCATTTCTCGAACTGATAAATTGCAACAGATTGCCTGATAGGAGAACATGAGTGACATTTGGTATACGTGAACTATCGGTAATTCAGACGGCATTGCAATTAAAAAAGCGGTCTATGGCATTCAATAAAACCTGGCAAAAAGTTCATCAGGATTATCAGATTGGTACGGTCCATGGTAAGGAGCTTCACCTTACATCCAAAGAACTGGAGTATTTGGAGCGCTGTATCTATGCAAAACAGGTTAAGGTCGCTCCTGAACAGTCTCTGAATTTAGAGTCTGATCGTATGGATCTGTTAAACTTTTTGAAAGATGAAAAGTCTGGTGGATATTCAGTATTTGGAGACCAGCTTGTATTTGCATCAGTGCACGCAAAGCTGCCATTAAAACAGGGAGATGTCACTATTGGATATAAGGGCTTAGTGCCTACGATTTATGCCAATGAGTTATGCTGCAAGAAGATTGAAAAATTGATTATCGTTGAAAATGGAACGATGTTGACCAGACTTTTTGATTGGTATGAGCAGCTGCCTGAAGAATGGCGAGATAGTTTATTTTTATATCGTGGCCAAGGTCAAAATGCTCGTCAGGTATTTGAATTGCTAGCTAAACTTCCCGACCATACTAAAATTGCATTTTATGGTGATTTGGATCCGTTCGGGGTAAAGATCGCTGCTCATTTCTTTAAGCGGAGGGAAATGTCGATATTAATTCCTAGCTGTTGGAAAGAGCTAAGCCGAAATCATGTGGACAATAACACTACTAAGTTTTTTGAACAGATTAATAGTGGTCATGATCTTTCCGTTGATACCACGCAGTCTTTAGCTTTTAGAAATTTGTATAAGCATCTACAGATCAATCAAATTGCACTTATGCAAGAGAATGTGAATCGCTTGGGGCCTCTAATTGAATTAAAGATGGACTGAAGTTTATCTAATCCTGATTTTTAATAAAAATTTTGATGAAAAGTAGTGTTTAAATATGGCGTCATTGCTAAAAGAAGAAGTCCTTATTCAGATACAAAAAATGGAACCCGGCCATGTATTTGTTATTGAGGACCTGAATTACGCTTGTAGTAAAAGTAATATTTATAGAATTTTGAGAGCGTTAAAAAAAGAAAAGACGATCGGTGTTGCTTATAGAAATATATATTATAAAACAGAATATTCAGAAATTTTGGGAGGAGTTCCATTACCACCTGATATTATGGATGTGGTTGAAAAAATAGTAGAAAAAAATCAAGAAGTTATTCAGCTACATGGTGCACATGTGGCAAACCGTTTTCGTATCAGCACTCAAATGCCTTTAACAAAAGTTTTTCTTACAAGTGGATATTCGCGAGAGGTCAACATATGTGGTTCTAGAGTGAAATTTATACATACAAATAATAAAAGATTATTGCAGTACTCTATGCATGCCATTGGTAGCGCAATATCGTGTATGTATTATCTTAGGAAAGCAGAGGTCGATGATGCCGTGCTAGAAAAGATAAGGTTGCATATAGGTGATAAAAATTTTAGTTTGTTAAAAGATGCAGAGATTGAATTATGGATGAAGAAATCAATCTCAGAATATCTATCGAGCCTGTAAATAATTTTGTGTAATTGCTTTTCATAAATTAAAGGTGATTGCTTAAGCGGTCACCGAATTCAATAATAAAGCGGCTCATGGCTAAACGCCAGTCGGGAATAGGCATATTCCACTTTTAGACGCTGCATCAATTGCCAGGTAAATTACTTTACGTACAGAATCATCCATTGGAAAGACTTTACGCTTTTTGATCGCCTGACGTATTACGCTGTTTAATGACTCGATCGCATTGGTGGTATAGATGGCTTTACGTATCTCGGCTGGATAAGCAAAGAAGGTATTCAGATTCTCCCAGTGCGTACGCCAGCTTTTGCTGATCTGTGGGTACTATGTCATCCCATGTTTGGGCAAATTGATCCAGGGCCATCAAGGCTGCCTCTTCAGTGGGTGACTGATAAACGGTTTTAAATCCTGAGTGACGGCCTTGTAATCTTTCCATGACATGTATTTCAAGCTGTTGCGCAGCATATGGATAATGCACACTTGGATATGGGTTTGCGGGTATACGCTGTTAATGGCATCAGGAAAGCCTTTCAGGCCATCTACACAGGCGATCAGAATATCCTGCAACCCACGGTTTTTCAGCTCAGTCAGAACATTTAGCCAGAACTTTGCACCCTCATTCTCAGCCATCCACATGCCGAGCAGTTCTTTCTGTATGCATCTATGAATAGGATGATGCTCTATCAGTGATTAGAAGAACAATTATGCTGAAATTTCAGTGTCAGCCAAAGACCTAGCTTTCACATATGAATTAAATTAAGCAATTTGTTTTTCAATACTTAAAGTAGGGTCTTGCTTCGATAAATTCCTAAATTTTGCACCACGATGATTCTCCGCAAGGTGAGGGCCTTGTGCAAAAAGTTTTTCACGTAACGTACCTTCACGATATTCTTGTTGATATACACCACGACGCTGTAATTCTGGCACAACAAATTCAACCACATCTTCAAAAGTTTTATGCGCCAAAATATAAGCAAGGTTAAAACCATCAATATCCGTTTCTTCGATCCATTCTTGTAAGCGATCGGCAACAGTTGTTGGAGAACCAACAATCACAGGACCATTACCACCAACGCTGGTCCAACGTGCAATTTCCTCAATGGTCCAAACACGATTAGGATCTGCTTTTACATAGGAGTCGAGCAGAGATTGAATAGCATTGGTTTCAATATACTCAACTTGATCAGTAGATTGATATTGAGAGAAGTCAACGCCAGACCAACCTGACACTAAAGTTAGGCCACCATCATAGCTTCCGTAGCTTTGATATTCTTCAAACTTTTTCTGTGCTTTTTCATCTGTTTCATCCACTACAATTGAAAGCATGGTGTAAATCAATACAGAGTTTGGATCACGACCTTCTTCAACAAGTTTAGTACGAATGCCTTTGACTAACTGTTTTACAGCCACTTTGGTTGGTGCAGAAATAAATACACATTCGGCATTCTGACTTGCAAATTTTTGTCCACGACTCGATGCCCCAGCTTGATATAAAACTGGCGTTCGTTGTGGAGATGGTTCACACACATGGATACCCGGAACCGTAAAATATTGTCCTTCATGTTGAATTGGATGCACTTTGGTAAAATCAGCAAAAATACCGCGTTCTTTGTCACGTAGTACGGCTTCATTCTCCCAAGAGCCTTCCCAAAGTTTGTATAAAACTTCGAGATATTCATCGGCAATATTGTAACGGTTGTCATGACTCACTTGAGTTTTTAAGCCTAAGTTTTTCGAACCACTCTCAAGATACGATGTCACAATATTCCAACCTGCACGTCCTTTGGTGAGATGATCCAAAGTACTCATACGACGTGCAAAAGGGTAAGGGTGTTCAAAAGAAATAGATGTTGTTACACCAAAACCTAAATGTTTGGTCACAGCAGCCATCGCAGGCACAATTTGTAATGGGTCATTCACAGGAACTTGTACTGCACCAGTCAGTGCGTGTTCATTGGAACCATGATACACATCATAAATGCCCAGAACATCTGCAAGAAAAATCCCGTCAAATTTACCGCGTTCTAAAATTTTGGCTAAATCTGTCCAGTACTCGATATCTTTGTATTCTGTTGAGCGGTCTAAAGGGTGGCGCCATAACCCGGGTGACTGATGTGCCACACAGTTCATTTCAAAAGCATTAAATCGAATTTGTTTTGTCATCGTTGTTACTTCAAAATTAATATTTAGATTGATCTTATGTAAAAAGTTTTCAAATGTTTAATCACAATAATTTGATTCAATATTGAATATTGTGTTTAGATGAAAATGGAATATTCATATTAGAAATAGTAGCCAAGTGATAAATATGTCAGCTGATTCCAATCAGAATTTTTACCTTCAGCGAAACCATTCGCACCACCAAAAGCCGTATCATTACGGGCACTGATATTTTCTAAGCAGAAACGGAAATCATTTTTATAGGTAAAGTAAACAGCATATCTTTAAAATCTATATATAAAAAATGAATAATTATTTCACTTAAAATTTTATTGGTGATTGGATATTTAAAAATATAAAAAGCTTTCCATTTTATTTGATTTCATTGATTTAGTTTTTTAATGCTAGTTTAAATTCATAAATTATGTTGGAAGAATATAAATGACGACCAAAATAGAAATTCAGTTAAATGATGCGAAGAATATTCCATTTGATTTTTATCACCTGAATCAACTAGCACACCGTATTGGCTCAGATCAAGAAGCAATTGAGATTGCAAAACAGCTAGCTGAATCGTTTAAAGTTGAAGCAGCCATTCGTGACCATGAGCGACGCCTCCCATTAAAAGAAATTCAAGCTTATTCACAGTCGGGCTTATGGGGTATTAATATTCCAAAACGATATGGCGGTGCGGAGGTGAGTTATAAGACTTTGGCAGAAGTCGTTAAAATTATTTCAAGCGTCGATTCATCGCTCGGGCAAATTGCACAAAACCATTGGGCTTTTATCGAGCATGTTCGTCTAGATGCAACAGAAGAACAAAAACAATTTTTCTTTGAGCAAATTCTGAATGGTCACCGTTTTGGTAATGCCTTTTCTGAAAAGAATTCGAAAACAGTGGCGGACTTAACCACACGTATCGAATTTAAAGAAAATCACGCGGTGATTAATGGTCAAAAATTCTTTGCGACTGGTGCATTGTTAGCACATTGGGTACCAGTAGTGGCTGTTGATCACGATGGACTTCCATATGCCGCACTCGTACCACAGCACACACCAGGTTTAACAATCGTAAATGATTGGAGTGGGTTCGGCCAAAGAACAACAGCAAGTGGCTCTGTTCAATTAGACGATGTCCAAGTCGATTTAAAATATATTGTCCCGATTCATAAAGCATTTGAGCGACCAACTGCGGCAGGTGCAATCTCACAATTTATCCAAGCTGCCGTAGATGCAGGGATTGCGCGTGGTGCGATACAAGAAACCATTGACTATGTCCGTCAATATACACGCCCTTGGATTGATTCTGGTTTAAACAAAGCGACAGAAGATCCTTACACCATTGCAAATATTGGTGAGCTCAAAATCAAATTACGTGCAGCCGAAGCTGTTTTAGATTTAGCTGGTGCTGCAATTGATAAGGCTTTATTAGATGCTACAGAAGAAAATGTGTCTGAAGCCACCTTGCTGGTCGCTGAAGCAAAAGTTTTAACCACGGAGATTGCGATTTTAGCGGCCAATAAACTTTTCGAATTGGCAGGGACTCGTTCTACATTGTCTGAGCTGAATTTAGACCGCTATTGGCGTAATGCGCGAACCCATACCTTACATGATCCAGTACGTTGGAAATTAAATTTGGTGGGAAATTACTATTTAAATGACATTGCTTTACCACGTCATGCCTGGAGCTAACAAAATGACCAAAACAAATCAAATATCTTTAGCTGTGGCTGACTATGAAAGTATTGCTGCAAAATATCGTCCAATTTTTGAAAAAATCGCAGCTACTACGTTGGATCGTGAACAGCATAGACGTTTGCCATTCGAAGAAATTCAATGGTTAAAACAGGCAGGATTCGGTGCATTGCGTGTGCCTGTGGAATACGGTGGCGTAGGTTTTTCACAACATCAGCTCTTTCAGTTGCTCATTGAATTAGCAGCTGTAGATTCAAATATTGTCCAAGCGTTGCGTGGGCACTTTGCCTTCGTCGAAGATCGTTTAATTGCGCACCGAGACCAATCTCAGTTTCATTGGTTTAAACGTTTTGTTGCGGGAGATTTAGTTGGCAATGCGTGGACTGAAATTGGTCAAGTCAAAATTGGTGATGTCATTACCCGTGTAACTCAAAATCAAACTGGTCAGTTGCTCGTGAATGGTCAGAAGTTTTATTCGACAGGAACCATTTTTGCAGATTGGATTGATCTGTTTGCTTTAGATGAAACAACCAATCAACACGTAATTGCCGCTGTGTCTACGCGTGAGGCTGGTGTACATATTCAAGACGATTGGGATGGATTTGGTCAAAGAACCACGGGTAGTGGAACATTAACCCTAAAAGATGTTGCGATTGAACGTGATCATATTTTACTTTTTGCAGATCGTTTTAAATATCAAACTGCATTTTATCAAGAATTCCATTTAGCGACTTTGGCAGGTATTGCACAAAATGCTGTGGAAGTCTTTACTGCTGAAGTGCGCAAGCGTGATCGTATTTTTAGTCATGGTAATGCGGATTTAGTTCGACATGATCCACAAATACTTCAAGTGATCGGTCGAGCTTCCGCGCAAGCATTTTCAGCTAAAACCATTGCACTTGCTGTGGCTGATGCTTTAGATGATGCATATGCCACTCACTTTGAAGCCAACGAAGTACGTGATCAAAAAGCGAATCATATTGCTGAATTGCAATCTTCACAAGGGCAAGTGGTCATTTCTAATCTAGTGTTAGATTTAACCAGTGCATTATTTAATAGCTTAGGTGCCTCTGCAAGTACCAGTGCAAAATCATTAGATCGTTTCTGGCGTAATGCCCGTGTCGTTTCTTCTCATAATCCACTTATCTATAAAGAAAAAGTCATTGGAGACTGGGAGGTCAATCAAACAGATTTACCTTACGTTTGGCAGATTGGTGCAAGTCCCAAGGTAGAGAAACACAATCAAAATAAAATTGCATGACGCCATCTTAAAATAATAAAAACGAATCTATTTATTTTCTCCGAAGCCAATTATGTTATGTATTTGGCTTCGTTTTATCTTGAATTGAGCGAATTATTAGACCTTGCATTAGTCGAAATTTAAACAGCCACAAGCTATATTTTATAAGGTTTTAGCTAATTCAAAAATTAGGTAAAAGCATACTTTTACAAGAGGGCTATTACAGTGTTTTATATTTATAATAATTAGATAAGTAACGATATTTTAATTATTTTTAAGCTAAGCGTTTAAAACGCAGAATACTTGAATATACCAAGGTGACCAATCTGAAAATCGTTTACAATTAAATACTCAAGTACCGTTAAATAAAGTCTTTTGGACAAGTGGATATTCTAGAGTGATCTATGTCTGCGGAGATAGAAATAACATTTTATCATACAGATAATAAAAAATACTACAGCATTCATTGACGAAGGTAGGACTAGTAATATCAGCCTTATATTATATTGAAAAAGAAGAGCTAAATTTAACGACTATTTAAAAATAAAAAATATTTTAACAGATAAAGAATTTAAAATTTTTATTAGTTTAAATTTAGAACAATGTACGAAAGATGTAATAGAAAGTTATAAAAAAATAGGATTAAATCCTGTTTTAATGGTTCATCATTGATTCTGGTATTTTTTCAAAAAGTTTATTTATAATCTCCTGTTTTGTTAATTTCTTATCACTCTCTTCTAAAATTCGATCTAGCCATATTAAGAGCGCATCATGATTTCTATGGCAGTGATTGACAGATAGAAGTTTACTTAAACCATACTCGTTTTGAATATTTAAATCTAAAATTAGGGAATATCCAATTTGTTTAATTTCAGGATTAATAAGAAGATCATTTTTCATTTTAAAGTCTCAAGTAATTAAAATAAAACTTTAATATTTATTGCTTGAAATTGCACCATGTTAAGTCTCTGAAAGCTCAGAAAAAATACGAAAGACAGAAAACTTTTAGTTAAGCGACAATCATGATTGAATTTTCAAGAGGTGCATAAAAAATATGCAAGACTACTGTTACTCACCGTAGGATTTTATGAAATTATTTTTGTTACTCGACAAAGCGGTTAAAACATAAGCATTGTTACTCGACAAAGCGGTTAAAGTATAAGCACTGTTACTCGACAAAGTGGTTGAAAAGTAAGCGTTGTTACTCGACAAAGTAATCAAAATATGTACTTTTTTAGCTCATAAAAGATTTGCCTATTTCTAGGCACTCAACTTATTTAAAATAAAAAACCATATTATTTTAAATAGTACCAAAGCCCATCAATCTCTGTTTCATGATCCAACTTTACTTCTATAGATTCACTATAAATCATATTTTGAGTGTCTCGTTCGTGGTAAGAGAAAAATGCTCCTTGCAATGCATCACAATGAAAACAGCCATTTGATAAATATGCTTCACCCCGTATTTTACTAAACCGTTTAATAATAAATCCGTATTGATATTTTTGGAGTAATTCAGGACTGTTTAAAACTTCGGTATGCGGTTGAGACAAATCTTCAATGTCCAGGCGGTATATTTTTGTGAGTTTTTCTCCATGATGAATAAAGTAATTGATTTCCATAATGGTGTTGGTGGTCTGTTTACATTTCCAACACTGGATTGTATTCATTGTCAATTGTAAAAATCTGCTCGAATTAGGCTTTACAGACTATTGCACGGCGCCCGTCATGAGTTTTTTAAAGAAATGAATAAACTCTATTTCAACTAAATCACCCGAGTCCCACTTATTGAAAGATCCACTTGCAGTTAATTGATAAGTTTCTTTATTCAGCCAAAGCGAAAATACAGGAAGTTCATAGCTTTGATAGTCTAATACATCCCATTATTTCTATGGTTATTTTTGCTTTATTTTTCTCAGCATAAATATCAGCGATCCATGTTTCATCTGTTGGCGTTTACCCACGATATTCAGGAATCACATCCCATCCATTCTCATGTAAGTATTTTAAGATGAGATATTTACATAATTGATGTTCACGGCTTTCACCTGAATTAAAATCACAGCTGCTGGATGGATGATGCGCAAAAAATTGTGTTCCCAGTTTATTTTTCTTGGGAATAGCGCGTGTCTGGCAACATGGCATAAACATGCTGAGATTTTTATATTTATCTTTTAATCTTTTCCATTGCTCGTCATTGAGCGTGAAACTGTAGATTTGTTTATTTTCAATAATACTGAGAAAGCCCATTGTTATACTAAATTATCGTCTTTTGTCCCATTCTAAGGCTAGTAAAATCCATTGTAAATCAGGCACAATGAAACTATAAATTTCAAGTTTTATAGCCTTAGGGCCAGCGGTATTTTTTAATGACAAATAATAACTTTTCACAAGTAGCAGCTTTCATTTGGTCGGTGGCAGATTTACTGCGTGGTGACTTCAAACAATCGCAATATGGTCGTGTCATTCTCCCATTTACGCTGTTGCGCCGTTTAGAGTGTGTACTTGAAGCCAGTAAGGCAGATGTATTGGCAGCCAATGAAAAAGTGAAACTCATGCCACTGCCAGAAGAAGCCAAAGAGAAGATGCTGCTGAAGGCAACCAATGGCCTGTCATTTTTTAATACCTCAGAGCTGGATTTAGGCAGCCTGGGTCAAAAAGACATTCGTTCAAACCTCAATACTTATATTCAAAACTTCTCCAAAGATGCACGTGAAATCTTTGAACACTTCAAGTTCGATGAATTTACTGGTCTCCTGGATGATGCCAACTTGCTTTACAAAGTCGTTCAATATTTTTCAGACCCTAAAATTGATCTCAGTCCAAAAAATATATCTAACCATGAAATGGGCTTGGTGTTTGAGGAGCTGATCCGCCGTTTTGCCGAAGGTTCAAATGAAACTGCAGGGGAACACTTTACCCCGCGTGACATCGTTCGTTTAACCACGGGTCTGGTATTCAGCAAGGATGATGACGTGCTGAATGGTGACGGTATCATCCGCACAATTTACGATCCGACGGCGGGTACGGGTGGATTTTTATCCTCAGGTTCGGAATATGTCTATGAGCATAATCCTGATGCGGTGATGCGCGTTTTTGGTCAGGAGTTAAACCCAGAGTCTTATGCGATCTGTAAAGCGGATATGCTGATTAAAGGTCAGGACGTGCGTAACATCAAACTCGGCAATACGCTGTCCAATGACCAGTTGGCCTATGAGAAGTTTGACTACATGCTGTCGAACCCACCATTTGGGGTGGACTGGAAAAAGATCGAATCGGACATCAAAGACGAGCATGAGCAAAAAGGCTTTGAAGGTCGTTTTGGTGCAGGCTTGCCGCGTGTATCGGATGGATCTTTGCTGTTCCTGATGCATCTGATTAGCAAGATGCGCAATAAAGACGACACCACGGCGCAAGGCAGTCGTATTGGTATTATCTTGAATGGTTCGCCATTGTTTACAGGCAGTGCGGGCAGTGGTGAAAGTGAAATCCGCCGTTATATTTTAGAAGCAGATTTGTTGGAAGCCATTATCGCGCTACCCACCGATATGTTCTATAACACCGGTATTGCGACTTATGTTTGGGTACTCAGCAATAAAAAAGAGACTCAACGTAAGGGCAAAGTACAGCTGATTGATGGTAGTAACCTGTACAGCAAAATGCGTAAGTCTCTTGGCTCTAAACGTAATGAAATGAGCGAAGATGATATTGCGATGATTACCCGCAGTTATGGTGACTTTGAAGTGACGGATGCACGTGAACTGGATAAACCCGCAGAGGTTAAGTCTAATCGTGGTCGTCAATCGGCTAATCCTAAAAATGAAGCTGCTAAAACCTTTTCTAGTAAAATCTTTAACAGCTACGAGTTTGGCTACCGCCGTGTGACCATTGAGCGTCCATTGCGTTTATCAGCTCAGGTAAGTGATGACGCCGTGGCATCGTTACGTTTTGCACCGAAGCCATTTAATGCCGTGATGCAAAAGGTCTATGAGCAATACGGTAAGACTTGGACAGAAGACAGCTATGGTCAGCTTGATGAGTTTGAGGTGGAAATCCGTGCGCTGATTAAAGCGGAATTTAGCGAGCTGAAAGAAAAAGATATCAAGACAGTGCTTGAGCCAAAACTGTGGTTAGAACAGCGTTCATTGATGCGTAAAGCCGAAAGCCTGCAAGCCAAGATTGGTACAGCGCAATGTGATGATTTTAATGCCTTTGATGATGTACTCAAGCAAGCTTTAAAAGATGCCAATGTGAAACTTGAAAGCAAAGAGAAGAAGCAATTTATTGATGCCATTACCTGGAAAAATGCTGATGCTGAGCCAGTTGTGAACAAAGTGGTGAAAGGCGCAGAAAATCCGCTATATGGTCAGTTTAGCTATAAAGGCAAAGTGGTTGAGTTTGTGCAGGATGGTGATTTACGTGATGCGGAAAACATTGCCCTTGACCCAAGCCAAAGCACCACCGATTTAATCGAGTCTTACTTTAAGCGTGAAGTGCAACCGCATGTGCCTGATGCGTGGATTAATGCCGATAAGCGTGATGCGCAGGATGCTGAAATTGGTATTGTCGGTTATGAGATTCCGTTTAACCGTCACTTTTATGTATATGAACCGCCACGTGATTTAAGCGAGATTGATACGGATTTGGATGCGGTCAGCCGTGAAATTATGGCACTTCTGCAAGAGGTGCATTCTTAATGGCGAAGTATCAGAAATATGCTGAATATAAAGATTCGGGCAATGAATGGTTAGGTGAGATTCCTAAATCTTGGAGTATTTCAAGATTAAAATATATAGCTGATATTTTTGGACGTATAGGTTTCAGAGGATATACCGTTGACGATATCGTGGATGAAGGTGAAGGAGCTTTAGTCTTAAGTCCATCTAATATTTTAGGTGATCAGTTTTCTTTAGACAAAAAGACATATTTAAGTTGGAAAAAGTATTGTGAGTCACCAGAAATCATGGTTGAACTCAATGATATCTTGTTGGTAAAAACTGGTTCTACTTATGGTAAGTCAACAATTATTTTAGAAAAAAAAGAGCCAATGACGATTAATCCTCAAATGGCTCTTCTCAAGAAAATTAAATTAGAACCAAGATTCTTGTATTACTTATTTCAATCAACTTTATATAAAGCAGTAATCGACATAAGCAATACGGGCAGTGGAATGCCTACAATGACACAGGAGAACATTAATAGTTTTCCGATTCCATTTCCTGCTTTCAATGATGCATTAAATATTGCTGACTTCCTCGACCATGAAACTGCAAAAATTGACAGCTTGATTGCCAAACAAAAAAAGCTGATTGAGCTGCTGAAAGAAAAACGTCAATCGGTGATTAGCCATGCGGTGACAAAGGGTTTAAATCCTGATGTAGCAATGAAAGATTCAGGCGTGGAATGGTTAGGGCAAGTGCCTGAGCATTGGAACGTTTTACCTATTAAATATTTAACTAAATATGTTGGGACAGGAGGAACACCTAAAAATCAAAGTTCATTTGCTGAAGTGCCTGAAATTAATTGGTTTACTCCTGGGGATTTTTCTGGAGATCTTAAAATTGTTGATTCTTCCAAATATGTCACATTCTCATCAGTAGAAGATGGGGATAGTAAATTGTATGAAGGGAAGTCAGTTTTAATGATTGGAATTGGAGCAACTTTAGGTAAAGTTGCTATCAGTGATAGAGATTTTTCGTGTAATCAACAAATTAATGTTTTGACTTGTAATAAGCTTATAAATCCTGAATTTCTAACATTCTCTTTAATGAGTCAATTGGAGCAAATCAAGCAATTATCGAATTCTTCTACTATAGGTATTATTAACCAAGAAAAAACTAAGCAGATATCTATTTCTGTTCCAAGCGTAGAAGAACAAAATAAAATTATTCATTTCATCATGGGTAATATTGAAAAGTTCAATACTTTAATTAATAAAGCCGAATCAGCCATTCAACTGATGCAAGAACGCCGTACAGCCCTTATTTCCTCTGCGGTGACAGGCAAAATCAATGTCAGCAACTGGCAACACCCCAATGAGGCTAAAACGGAGTTTAGCGCATGAATATTCTCAGTTGCCTCAAACAAGTGTGGAATCAAGCAGATACAAAAAATCATTGCATAAATAATTGCAATGATTCACTATATGCTCAACAACACCCGACAAGGCTAGGCAAGCAATTGCATCCTCAAACTGTCGGGTTACTTGTTTCTGGAGCCCTAAAAAATATAACAATCAGGGCAAGCCATCTATGAAATCTTTTAACAAGCCTGCCAAAACCTTTGCTGAACAAATTGAGCTATTAAAAGCGCGAGGCATGCAATTTGCCAATGAGCAAGATGCACAATTTTACCTAGAGCAAATCAATTATTATCGCTTAGGCGCCTACTGGCTTCCGTTTGAATACACCCATTCACCGCATTGCTTTAAACCAGATACCAGTTTTGAACAGGTGTTAGCGTTGTATGTATTTGATCGTGAATTAAGGTTACTTATCCTGGATGCCATAGAACGCCTGGAAGTTGCCGTTCGTACCCGTTTTGCCTATGAATTGGCACATCGGCATGGTTGTCACGCCTATCTGCAAGGTCAGTACTTTAAACCCGCCTTTAGATGGCACAGCTTACTTGAATCACTGAAAACTGAAGTGTCCCGGGCAGATGAAGTCTTTATAGAACACTATAAACGTACTTATGATGATCCTGAATTACCACCGATTTGGGCAACCTGCGAAGTCATGAGTTTTGGGCAACTGTCCAAATGGTATCAACTCTTGGCACCGATTCAGACACGTAAAGCCATTTCCAGTCATTTTGATTGCGATGAAAAACAGTTTGAAGGCTTATTACAGCATTTTGTCTACTTAAGAAATACCTGTGCACATCATTCAAGACTATGGAACCGCAAATTTACCAAAACCATTGCCAAGCCGCGCAGTAAGCCGATGGGGCTTCGGGTGCAATGCAATTTTGAAAATACCAACGCAGCAGATCGAAAAGTTTATAACAGTCTGGTATTTCTACTCTATTTTATGGACAAAATCGCCCCGCAGCATACATGGCGTAAACGTCTGGTTGATCTGCTTTTGACACATCACAACATATCAAAAACAGCGATGGGATTCCCTGAAGATTGGCAAAGCTATCCAGTTTGGCAAATAGAACAGTAATAAAGAAATTTGGGTATTTAGGGGTAGGGGAAACATGAGATCGGATGCAACTTTAGAAACTATCTTCCAGAAAGATATTATTGCGCAAATGCAAAGCCATGGTTGGCTTGTTGGTTCAGGTATAGGCTATAACCGTGAAAAAGCCCTGTATGAGCAAGATGTACTCGACTTTGTCCAAAAGACCCAACAGGTCGAGTGGCAGAAACTTAAAAACATCTTTCCCAATGATACCGAACGCCATTTTTTAGATACGGTCGTGGCTCAGCTTAAAAAAGCTGACATCAATGCTACCGATGTCGAATCTCGCAGCTATGGCACATTGGGCGTATTACGGCATGGTATTCGTACCCGTGGGGTACGTTTCTCATTTTGCCAGTTTAAACCTGAGCATGGCTTAAACCCTGAACTGAATCAACGCTATCAGCAAAACATCTGCCGTGTGGTGCCTGAACTGGTGTATAGCCCATACGCCAGCAAAGCCGAACTAGAGGCAACAGGCAAACAAGCCAAAAAATGGCGCATCGATCTGACTCTGTTTATCAATGGCTTTCCTGTGGCAACCATGGAACTTAAGTCAGAGTTTAAGCAAGCTGTGCAAAATGCCATGACACAGTACAGAAAAACCCGATTGCCCAAAGACCCTGAAACCAATAAGCCTGAACCCTTGCTGATGTTTAAACGCGGGGCATTGGTGCATTTTGCGGTCAGTCAGTATGAAGTCTACATGGCGACGCATTTGAGTGGTGACAGCACCTACTTCCTGCCATTTAACAAAGGCACCAAAGAACAGGGTGCAGGCAATGATGTGCCTGAAGATGTCAATGAATACGCCACAGGCTATTTATGGAATGAAGTCTTAACCCCGGATAGCTTGCTGAATATTTTGGGTAACTTCATTCATTTACAGATTGAAGAAAAGGAAGACTGGGAAGGGCGCAAATATAAAAAAGAAAGCCTGATCTTCCCCCGTTATCACCAATGGAAAGTGGTGAATAACTTGGTTCAAGATTCATTGGCAGAAGGTACAGGGCAAAAATACCTGATTCAGCACAGTGCCGGTTCGGGTAAATCCAACTCGATTGCATGGACGGCGCATCAACTATCCAGTCTGTATGATGCCAACAATAAAAAGATGTTTGATTCTGTAATTGTGGTCACAGACCGAACCATTCTGGATGCACAGCTACAAGATACCATCTACCAGTTTGAACATGCCGACGGCGTGGTAGGACGGATTAACAATAAAGAAGGTGATGGCTCAAAATCCGAGAAACTGGCCAAAGCCTTGGAAATGGCGCAGCCGATTATCATCGTCACCATTCAGACTTTCCCATTTGTCTTGCGAGCGATTGAGAACAGCACCAGTTTAAAAGAACGTAAATACGCCGTCATTGCCGATGAAGCTCATTCATCTCAGAGTGGTTCCACGGCGCGTCAGCTCAAAGAAACCCTGATGATTGAAGAGCGTGATGAAGATGAACAGCTTTCTTCGGAAGATGTACTCGATGCGGTGATGGCATCACGTAAGGGCAGTGCAAACCTAAGCTTCTATGCCTTTACCGCAACCCCAAAGGATAAAACCTTGCAACTGTTTGGACGCTTGCCCGATCCAAGCATGCCGCCGTCTAAAACCAATATTCCTGTGGCATACCATGTCTATTCCATGCGCCAAGCGATTGAAGAAGGCTTTATTCTGGATGTGCTGAAGAATTACACCAACTATAAAGTCATCTATAAGCTCAAGCAGAAGATCGAAGAAAAAGATGCTCAGGTCGATGCCAAGAAAGCCAAGACCAAGCTGAATCAGTGGGTACGCTTACACGATCATAATATCTCGCAAAAAGTGCATATCATTATTGAGCATTTCAAGAAGAATATAATGGGCTTACTCGGTGGACAAGCCAAAGCCATGGTGGTGACCAGTTCTCGTAAAGAAGCGGTGCGTTATAAACAGGCATTTGATAAATACATTGCCGAACAAAAGTATGCCAACATTCAAGCCATGGTGGCATTCTCAGGCGATGTAGAATTTAATGCCAATGATGCAGACAGTAGCCATCTGTTAGGTCAGAAATTTACTGAAAGCAATATGAACCCGAATCTGAAAGGTCGTGAGATGCGTAAGGCATTTGATAGCGATGACTTTCAGGTGATGATTGTGGCGAATAAGTTCCAGACCGGCTTTGACCAGCCGAAACTCTGTGCAATGTATGTCGATAAGAAATTGGGTGGTGTGGAATGCGTACAGACCTTATCGCGTTTAAACCGGACCTATCCTGCGAAATCTGAAACAGGCACCTTTGTGCTCGATTTCTTTAACGATCCACAAGACATTCTCGATGCTTTCCAGCCGTATTATCAAACGGCAGAACTGGCGGATGTATCCAATCCCGATCAGGTTTATGACCTGTTTGAAAAGCTGAAAGCCTCAGGCATTTTCCTCTGGACTGAGGTAGAACAGTTCGTTGAGGCCTTCTACAGCAAAAATAAATCCAGTGCAGCCCTCGCAAACATCTGTAAGCCCGCTTTACAACGCTGGCAGCATCGTTATAAACAAGCCATCAATGATTATGATGTCACCAAGAACCGTTTAGAGATTACCAAGCGAACAGGTGAGCCTGTATTGATTGCCAATGCTGAAAACGAATTTGCTGAAGCGAAAAAAGCCCGTGATGCTCTGGAAATCTTCAAAAAGGATTTAGGCAGTTTCACCCGTTTCTATGAATTTATGTCTCAAATCGTGGAATATGATGATCAAGAACTTGAGAAGCTCAGTCTTTTTGCGCGTAACTTACGCCCAATGCTGCGTGAACAAGCAGCAGATGAAGATGAGATTGATCTGAGTAATGTCGCGATGAGCCATTACCGCTTGTCTAAGCTTCGTCAGCAGGATATTCAGCTTAAAGCAGACAGTACTGAGCATAAACTTGAACCTGGGAATGACTTGGGTACAGCCAAGGCGAAAGACAAGAAGGAAGACTTCCTGTCGGTGATTTTAAGCCGTGTGAATGAGATCTTTATCACGGATAAGCTGACGGATAAAGACATGATTAATTATGTTCATACCGTAGCAGATAAGATGTCTGAGAACACACGGATGATGAAGCAGATTCAGAACAACACGCGTGAACAGGCGATGCTCGGTGAGTTTGATACGGCGCTTGATGACGCCGTATTGGATAGCAATGATGCCCATACTGAGCAAATGACACAGCTCATGAGCGATCCTGCAAAGATGAGGCAGTTTGCGCACATTATTTATGATGTGTTGGTGAGTAAGGAAAACAAAACCTTCTAAGTTAATGGTAAATAGCAAATATCAGTACACATATTGGTAGATGCTTTTATTTAAGCTATTGAGAAGAAGAGTCCCACTTAAAAAATTAATTAGAGCTTTACATGGTTACTATTACAATTTTAAATTCTGAAAAATGTTTAGAAAAATTACTTGAAAAAAGAGGGATGATTTGCCCACATGGTAAAGCATTATACAAGTATCAAATATCTTATTTAGAGTTCAAACAAATTCAGCAAGTCCTAAGAGACACGTTTAAAAATCAAAATTTAAACAGAGTCAGTAATAGCTGGGCTAGTCTATTTACTATTTATGTCGCTGAGTGGTTTAGACGTGAATATAAAGAAGGGTGGACTTGGGAGCCCATTTTAAACTCATTATGGGTGATTGAGATGCCAGTTAATACCCGTAATGATCTCGTTACGAAAGGTCTTAACTTTTGGAAACGACCCTTAGTTAAATATACGAAAGCAAATAACTATTTAGGTTCTATTTTTAAGGAAGGGGGCTTCCCATCTCGCTTATTAAAAGATGATGGTAATAAATATATTTCAATATTTCAAAAAGTTATTTCATTATATTTAGAAAATAAATCTGCACCATATGAGTTAAGAGATGTTATTCAACAAGAGTTAAAAAGCCTACCACAAGCTTTTGAATATGATGAAACACTAGAACTTGTGATTGAGATTGTAAAACTTATTATAGAAAAAGTTGAAGAATTTGATCTAGATAAACATAAAGATCCAATCGTTGTTTTAGATCAAAAATCTAAGTATTGGAGAAATGAATTTCCTTTACCGATTGATGATGATAAAGAGATTGTCGATAAGTTCTTGAGGAATTTGTTTGAATCAGCTTCTGTAGAGGTGACGAAGCATAAAGAGTTTCGTCAGTCTCAGAAATGTATTAATTACTTCACAGAAAATTTTCAACACTTATTTACGGCGATTCATTTACCACAGGAATTGAATTTTAAGGTAGATCAAGACTTTGAATTATTTAAAACACGTGGGCAATTAGTTGTAAAAGAAGGTTGGCAGGGAAGAAGTCAATTTCTATGTGTAGGATATCTTTCACATCAAGATAAGAAAATTGTTGCAGAAATTAATAGAGGATTCTCTAGTGAAATCCGTCGTAAAGTTTATACAGAGAAGTTATATCTCTGTTTAGAAATCGATGGATTAACTATTGATCATATTGAACTTGAGCATACAGCACTTGATTTTGATACTTTACCTATTGGTTTCACTATAGCTAAACAACCTAAATATATAGCACAAGGGGCATTTAAGACTCAAGAGACTGAAATTTTGCTGAGTTTACCTATAGACGCTTCTTTCGATCTAACAAATTCAGAAGACCACCCTCAACAAGTGGGGGGATTTCAGAATTTTAATCTTTATAAGATTAATGGTTTACAACATATTCTGACTCAGGATGGTGATAGCATTGAAGTAAAATGTGGTCATGATAAGACGGAATTTGAGCAATTATTATTTAGAGCACATAATTTAAGTCAATTAAAGACCACCCCATCCATGGCTTTTACAGGAAAACCTGTTCTAAGAAACTATGGAGATAAGCTTTATCTAGGACAACAGGATCTAGAATCAGTACCTCTGCATTTGATATTAGGTAAGCAGATGCTCACCCTAAAAAATTTAAATGGTGAAAACTTATTAAAAAAACAAGTAATTATTTTACCTCCTAGTTTTAAAGTTGAAACTAAAGCAGGGTATAAATTGGAAGAGGCTGAAATATGTATTACTTCAGATGCTCAAATCCAAATAGAAGTATTGAATCCTGATACGCTGTTAAATATATCTAATTCAGGCTTAATCTATAAATGCTCCATCAGATGTCTTGAAGTACCATTGGAATTAAAGCTAAAAATTACCTTTAAATTTGGTGGAGAATTTTTATTAAGTGTTCCATTTCCTGCTAGAGGGATAAAGTTAGTAAATGACCATGGCGAAATGAAGTCAAAAGAGTTTGTTATAAGTGATTTAATCAGCACTGAGCTTATAGTTTATTCATATGAACGACCAACGACGTTTTGCTTTGAAGTTTTGTTAAAATCTAAAAAAAATCCTCCCTTTTACAGAGCTAAAATTAAAGTAAAACAGGGCATTTCTTTTATTAATTTATATGATTTTATAGAAGAAATTAAGGGTATCCTGAGTTTGTCAGATGATCTAGATAGCTATGTCATATGTACAATTTACAATCATGAAATGAAATCTACATGGAATATTAAACATTATGGGAGACAACTGAGTTGGGGGAAACTTCTCGATGCTTATTATGATCCAGAAAGAACAATACAGCAAAGTAACATTGCTTTAAAGCCACAATTCATGTCTTTGATTCAACCTCAATTGGAAGCTCAAGATTTAATACTTGGTAATTTTTGGGAAGGAGGAAAATCTTTTCAATTACCTGAACTTGATATGAGTTTGGCACCTTATTTATTGATACCAGCAAAAGGCACAACACTTTTTAGACCTAAACTCATTCCTAAATTTGATTATGTTCAAGATATTCAGGTGGAAGGTTTAACAAAATCAATTCGCAATTTTGGTCAAAATACAGAGTCTATCGATCAGTATGTACAAAATTTAAATTTTGATGGTAATGAAGAGCTTTGGAGCTATGTTCAGGCAATATTTGATAATTATGAATATTTGCCATTGAATACTTTTGAGGTTTTAAAAAGTTTAGCTCGTAATTTTGATGCACTTGCCATTACAGTATTTAAATTAGATTTGCCATTAGAAATATTGAGACGTTTTGAAACTGAATTATCTGTTTTATGGTATTTAATCCCGATTTCATCATGGAATAATGCTATAGATCAGCTAATTCACAGTTGGACAAAAATAGCAGATGATGATGGTTATTATGGCAAAAATAAAGCAAGAAAGCTCCTGAATAACATGAAAAAAATCACTCCTTTATTAGATGAGAGTTTTCATGAGTTTTATCTGAATGGCACTAAAGAATTTGGTCCTTTAGGTCGACTAGATTTTTTACAGAATTATATATTTGAAGGAAAAAACTTGGGTGGAAAGGAAAATTGTGAATATCAACATCTATTGCACAGACATAAAGCAGATACTGAAAATGGTGAATGGCCTAATGACCTATCCATAAATAGATGGGAATATTTTTCTAGTATACAACAGCTACCTTTTAAGATTAATTTAGCAAGTCAGTGGAATAAAGATGTTGTGTATTTTCCCTTTTGTTTAGCATATCTCAACGTAGTTAAAAATTCTAAATTTGAGATTAATCCTAAGGAAATTCTACATATTAAGCAGATTATATTGTTTGATGAACAATGGTTTAATTTTATCTTTAGTTCAGTTGTTAAGTATTTAATTTTAGAAACGAAGTGAATTTTATGTATCAGTATTTCAAACCACTAACTCAAGAAAGCATTCAAAAAAATAAAGAAGCAACTTTAAGTATACTTGGTATTACACATCCTGAATTAAGGAAAGTATTAGGTGTACAGATGTCACAGTTCGCTGGGGAACAACAATCCTTTTTATCGTCACCTATTATAGAACAGATGTTTGCCTGGCAAAAAGCAGAGCCAACTTTAAATGAATTAGGTGGGAATTTACTAAATAAAAAACTAATTGATGTTCTTGATAATGAGGGTAATGGAGCATATAGGTTTAATCGAAGTTATCAACCTTATACTCATCAATTGAAAAGCTGGAAATCATTATTAGAAGATAAAAAATCTATTGTGGTCACATCAGGTACTGGTTCGGGTAAAACAGAGTGCTTTATGGTGCCTATTTTAAATGACTTATATGAAGAGTTTCTTCAAAATGAACAATCTTTAACAGGTGTACATGCATTATTTTTATACCCATTAAATGCTTTAATTAATTCCCAACAAGAACGTTTAGATGCTTGGACACGTAATTTTGATCGTAAAGATGCAATCCGCTATTGTTTATATAATGGCAATACTAAGGAATATAAATCTCAAGTATCTGAAGAACAAAAACAGCGCCCAAATCAGGTCCTAACACGCGAAGAACTTCGTTTGAATCCAGCACCTATTCTAGTAACGAATGGCACTATGCTGGAATATATGATGGTACGTCAGACTGATGCACCTATTTTACAGAAATCGAAGGGTAAGTTGCGTTGGATTGTCCTAGATGAGGCCCATAGCTATATGGGTTCCCAGGCTGCCGAGTTGGCACTTCAGTTACGCCGAGTTTTACATGCTTTCGGTGTGACAGCCCAAGATGTACGTTTTGTGGCGACATCCGCAACTATTGCAGGTAAAGATGCTGAAGACAAATTAAAACAGTTTTTGTCAGAAATATCTGGGCAAAGTAAAGATAATATTTTGGTTCTTGGAGGCCAGCGAGAAGTTCCAATACTGCCAACAGTAGAGCATAACTATTTATCCTTAGAAGAAATTATTCAAATTGACCGTGACAGTGAGGTTTCTGAGGAGCGTTATAATTTGTTATGCGGACATCCTATCGCCTTAACATTAAGAGAAAATATTACGTCTCATCGTGCATTGTCATTGGATAAACTTGTAAGAATAACTAACAAATTAGGATATAAAATCTCTGAAATGGAGGTTTTGGATTGGATTGATTTATTAACATATACAAAATGTTATGCTAAAGAACAAGCATTTTTAAAAGTTCGTATCAATTATTATCAACGTGTGACACATGGACTTTGGAGCTGCATAAATTCAAAATGCACATCGAAATCAGATGATTTAAAAAACTGGGGATTTGGTCAAGTATATGCAACGCATCAAGAAAAATGTGACTGTGGTTCACCTGTTTTAGAATTAACATTCTGTCGAGGATGTAAAGAACCCCATTTATTAGGCTCGTTAAAACAAGGCGATGTCTTAAAGCAATGGAGTGTTGAAATTGCTGATGAATTTTCATTATTACTTGATAAAGATGAGGAACAAGATGTTGAATATAATCAGTCAATAAAAAATCGATTACTTGTTTTTTCAGTAAATGAAAATAAAGATAAGGGGTATCGTCATGATGAATTAAATTTAGATAGCCTAAAATTACGAGAAAAATCTAAAAATAATGTGGATGTGCATTACTTTGAACCTGAAAAATGGAATGATCCTGTTCCATGTAGTAATGCTGAATGTGGTGCAGAAGGATCAAAGTTTGATTTACCTTTTAATCGCGCAATTCTTGGTGCACCTTATTATATAACGCAAGTAGTGCCACATCTTTTGCAATATTGTCCTGATATTGAGCAAGATGAAATCGATGAAGCTGTTAAAAACTTTAGTGATCCAGAATTTGTTGAAGGTGAATTCAAAGAATTGAAGGGCTGTACGCCTTTGGATATGCCAGCTAAGGGTAAACGTTTAATTACATTTACAGATAGCCGTCAAGGTACAGCACGATTGTCTGTGAAGATGCAACAAGAAGCGGAACGGTCACGTTTACGCGGAGCTGTTGTTACCAGTTTAATTGAAAAAACAAAAGATACATTCCAAAATCAAAATGAAGATCCAAGTCTAAAATTTTTAAGAGAAAAATTAAAAGTAGCTATGGATCAGAATAATCAGATAATGATTGATCTCTGGCAAAAAGAAATTGATGATTTAAAAATTACGAATAATAAATCTAATCTTATAGAAGTAACTTGGGAAGACTTATATACTTTATTAGCCAAAGATTTCGATTTTAAAAATGGAATTTTATTAGCAAATAGACATATTGCGGGTTCAGTTTTTGAAGATAAGGGTTCAATTAGATTAGCACAGATGTTGCTCACAAGAGAGTTTTCTCGCAGACCCAAAAATGCTAATAGTTTAGAAACATTAGGCTTAGTAAAAGTCAGTTATAAAGGCTTAAATGAGCAAAATGATTTACCAAATCATTGGAAAGAAAGTGGCTTAACTATTCAAGATTGGCAGAACTTCATAAAAGTTATTTTAGATTTTTATATTCGTGAAAATACTGTTATAGATCTTGCCGATGAATGGAAGCAATGGATGGGTGGTCCTGTAAGACCAAAACATGTAGTCAGTTTTGAACTTAGAGGTAAAATTGAAAAGAATAAAGATGGTTCTAAAAATAATAGTATTTTAGTATGGCCACTTGCATCAGAAACACCTAATCATCGTTTAGTAAAGCTTTTAGTATTAGGTGCAAATTTAGATCTTAGTTTAAAACAGCATAAAAATATAGCTGATGACTGGCTTAAAAAAGCTTGGAAAGTATTAACTACAGAGTTTTTAACGGATGATGGGAATAACCGTTATCATCTAAGAAAAGAAAAATTTACGTTTAGCTTGATGGATAAAGTTTTCTTGTGTCCAATTACACATCGATTAATGGATACTACCTTTAAAGGACTTACTCCATACCTACCAAGGTCATTGCCAAAAAATAAAGAAAGATATCTAACTAAATCTTTGGCATTTCCAAAATTATGGACATATAGTTTACAAAACTTCAATGAATTAAAAGAAGATCCAGATCTTCAATTGCTACGTTCTTTAAACTTATGGACTGATTTATCTGATAGTGCTGTATTGGGAGGTTTCTTTTATCGAACAGCGGAACATTCAGCACAGCAATCAGCAAGTCTGCTTAAGCAATATGAAACCTATTTTAAAGCGGGTAAAGTGAATGTTTTAAATTGCTCAACTACTATGGAAATGGGGGTTGATATCGGGGGGATATCAACAGTAGTGATGAATAATGTTCCACCGCATCCAGCCAACTATTTACAGCGCACTGGACGAGCAGGGCGTGGCAGTCAATCTCGTGCGATTTCATATACGCTTTGTAAAAACAATCCGCATGATTTACAGGTGTTTAATAACTCTTTATGGGCTTATACCACACCAATTCAAGCACCACATGTGAGTTTTAATTCAGGTCGTTTAATTCAGCGTCATATAAATGCCCAATTATTATCTACGTTCCTAATAGAAGAAATTGGTGATACAAATATTGATCGTCCTAAATTAGATTTGAAATGGTTCTATTTAAAGGAAGATGGTAAAGATTCTTCTATTTGTGAATTTTTTGAAAAATGGCTCACAGGCGTAGCTATTAAAAAACACCAACACTTAATAGATTTTTTAAAACAAGGAACTGCATTAAAAGATGTTGATAATGAAACGATTTTGTCTGAAAGTTTAAGTAAAATTCGTGAACTTAAAGATGAGTGGATACAAGAATATACAGTTATTGAGAGTGAATATAATAAGGAATATTCAGTTAATTCTACAAGTAGTTATCTTTTTCGACTTGAAAAAGAAAGGGATCTTTTATTAAAAGCGTACTTACTTTCTGAATTAGCAATGCGTAACTTCTTGCCAAGTTATGGTTTTCCTACTGATGTTATAACATTTAATAATACAAACAGAATTGAGAAGGAGCGATGGGAAAAACTTTCAAAGAAAGTTAGAGGGAGAAATTTTGAAAAACAATTAGATCGCGAAGATAATTTAACACGTATTAAAGGCATGCCAAGTCGAAATATTGCGATTGCCATCCGGGAATATGCGCCAGGTGCAGAAGTAATTATTGATGGTCGAGTTTATATTTCTAAAGGAATATCATTGTCTTGGCAAAATATGCAAAATGAACATGACAAAAAGCCTCAACGTTTTGACCATGCATGGGTTTGTCATCATTGTGGCCAGACAGGTCTAAAAAAAGGAGTGATCGCTGGAAATGAAAGTTTAATTTGTAGTAATCCTGAATGTGGTAAAGAGATTACAGATATTAAAAAAGTACTAAGACCTAATGGGTTTAGTGTGGACTTTTATGATCAGCCAAATAATGATGTAACAGCACAAAAATATATTCCAATTCAAAAACCTTGGGTGGGTATATCTCAGAATGTAGAAACTTGGCCACTGCCGAATGCTAATCTAGGCTATTTTAATATTGATACTGATGGGTATGTATTTCAATATAGTTCAGGTTTAAATGGGACAGGTTACGCGATCTGTATGCAGTGTGGGCGTGCAGACTCTATGGAGGCAGAACAGGATGGTGAACCATCTTACCCAAATACTTTAACTCCTGATCGTCCACATAAGCCACTGAACGCTCAAAAAGAGGGGGAGCGATATAAAAAGCCACATGACTGTAATGGTTCTAGTAATGTAAAACCTAATATCCATTTGGGATGCCAAATCCAAACAGATGTATTGGAAATTATTTTAAAGCATCCTGTAAGAAATGAATATATTTTAAATAATGAAGATGGGAAAATTATTGCAACTACTTTAGTTGTTGCTTTAAGGCAAGCTATTGCAAGTGTTTTAGGCATTTCAACTGATGAGCTTGGTTATGCGGTTAAGGTTAAAAAACTAGATGGGCAAGCCATTTTGGTATTACAAATCTATGATGATTTAAGTGGGGGAGCAGGATTCTCAACAACCGCATCGAAGTTTATTTCTGAAATCTTAAGATTACTTATTGAAAAACTAAAATGTAATGATGAAACTTGCTCTTCAATTTGTGGTCAATGTTTATTAGATAGTCAGACTAGACATGATGTTGAAAACTTAAATAGAAAACTTGCATTAGAGTGGTTGGGAGAAGATTTTCTTAAATATTTAGAATCACCTATACCAAATACTGAATTTATATCTGGAACACCATTTTCAATTATTGAATACTATTTGAATCAGGGTGCGAAAAATATTATCTTTAATTTAAATGGAAGTAATAAAGATTGGGATATACTTTGTACGGAAATTAGAAAGAAAATATTTACTATATTAAATCATGAAATTAATTTGGAAATAGTTCTTTCTTCTGATATTAATTTAACACTAGATTTTCAAAAAGAAATGTTAGCTTTGGAGAAAGTTGGTATTAAATTTGCTGTAAAAAATAGTGCTATATGTCTAGATTATTTATACGCACAAGTAATACTCGAAGATAAAATAATTTCTTTATTTAATCAGGATAATAGTATCTTTGAATTTAATGAAAATTGGCTGGAGAGTGTAAGTCCTAGCTATCAATCAATGATATATCCTAGTTTAGAAATTCAGCCTTTTAGTTTTGATTTTAATATAGTAGAACAATATGAAAATCAGTATCATCATTTAAAAATATTACATAAGTTTAATGATGCATCTATTTCGGGATTTGCTCAAAACTTTTGGAATACAGTTGTTCCTATAGCTAAACTCGATCATTTGATCAATGATGATCCTATTGTTGAAGTAAAATATTCTGATCGTTATTTGAAGTCTCCTGCAAATATTATTTTGATAAGTAATTTATTTAATTATCTTAAAAATTTATTAGAAGGTCGAGTTAAATTCATAATACAGACGAGTTTTTTTTCTAAAACATTACCTACGAATTCTAAGTCTAATGACTTTTTGGATTCAGACTTTCAAGATCATAGTGACCATGAACAGTTTTTTATCAGATATTTTGAAGATCTCTTATCTCAAAAGATCTATTTAGATATACCAAAATATAAGATTGATCATGCTAGATATTTCTTATTGAAATTTAAATCTGGTAAAGAGGTATATGTCAGAATGGATCAAGGAGTTGGATATTGGAGATTAAAGCATGCTGATGATAAACCGCATTTAAGGGAAAAAGTGAAATTTCCTTTTGCTGAAGATATTGTTAAGCAAGTATTTTGGGTGAAAGGTAATAGTCAAAAAATTAGTGTTAAAAATGGAGAGAACTTTGCGACTGATTTATATATAACAAAAAATTAGATATATTGAAGCATTTGGTGAACATGGGATTTATGACGTACATGCTGCCATGCAGCCAACCTCAATGACCTGGCCTGATGTAAAACGTGCTTTAACCACTGTAATCATCACAGACTGGCTGGCTGTGCCAGCCTTTCAAGAAAACACTTAAGCATGCTGGCCAGCACGGGCTGAGTAGGAAGTCGTATACGACCTCCTGAACCGGATTATACTGTGTTGTGGCATAGCCCCAAACATAGCTTTTTTCGGCTTTTCTTCATCGATCTGGATTACTGTTATCAGAGTTTCATCGGCCTGGATCACCTATTGTTGCAGTACGATCTGTTTGAAAGCATCTGCCAGAGGCTCCAATTCCACACCGCATTGATCAACCCAGTCCGCTAATGTGGGCTGGTTGAGTCAAATCATAGGTTAGCCGATGCTTTCAACTAGTATCGATACCATTTAAAGACTGTATTCCACTTGCCGAATTCTAGTGGTAAATCTCACCATCGACTATTTTTCGTGTGATCCTGGGATTGCTTTAAGAAATAATCTGTTATTTGTCCGCTACGCCTATGATCCGTGAATTTTTAGTGGCGGTGAGGTGGATTTTTGCCCATTCGACATTTGTAGTGTATCTATCCATTTCATATGAATGATGTGAAATATATAAAATTTTATGAATATTTGAGCTGATTTTGATTATTTTTTCATTTTTTTAACCAGCCACAAAGATTTTTTTTAACTAATGATATGTTTCATACAATATGAACGTTAGGAAAACTTTGATGACACCATTTGCTATAAATCATTCAAAAGAGGTGGATCAGGAAATTTGAACAACACTTATAAGTGATATTTTGCTCCCCAAATGATGTTATAAACATCAATATATGGAGTATTTTATGGCACGTAGACCAAGAAGAAATCATTCAAATGATTTTAAAGCTAAGGTAGCACTTGCTGCGATTAAAGCAGAAAAAACACTTGCTGAATTGAGTGCTGAATTTGATGTTCATCAAAACCAAATTATCGACTGGAAAAATCAACTGATTTCAGCTTCCTCGCAAGC